>CAZYFX010000137.1:0-5523 GCA_964646725.1 uncultured Oscillospiraceae bacterium | reverse complement strand
CTCAAAGTATGCTGAAAGAGATTACCGTGTTAAAGGAAAGTACCGAAAAATGCGTGAAAATACGCATAGAAATGAAATTCCCGAAGACAGAACAAGTCAGTATTATAAAGCCCTTCATTTTGTATAGTGATACAGAAGTCAGCCCGATCGTCGGGAGCGAGAAGCAATCGGAGGACATGGTGAAGTTCTTACTCAAGGGCTTTGAGGAAAATCCGGGCTCGATCTGGGAATCCAACATGTTCGGGAAATCGCTTCACGAGCTGGTCAACGAGGGCTTGAACGCGAAGCTTGCGCACATGCCGTATGACGCGCGCATGAAATTGACGGATACCCTGCAAAAGATCATCAACGATGGGGCGGGAGGCCTTATCTGTATTTTGCTGTAAAACAAAGCGCCTGACGAAGTAAGAAATTCGTCAGGCGCTGTATTTTGTCGTGTACTCAAAAAACTATTTTTCGATCAGTCCGCTTTCTCCGATCAGCTCCGCGATTTTTGCCAATTCCTCCGCCGACTTGACCAACGCAAAGCGTACATATCCCTCTCCGCCCGGGCCAAACGCATTTCCGGGCGTGCACAAAACGCCCGTCTTGTCGATCAACGTCTCCCAAAACGCCTCGGAAGAGGAAAAATTCTTCGGGATGGGTGCCCATACGAACATGGTTCCTTCGGAATCCGGCACATCCCAGCCGATTTTTCGAAGTCCGCCGCACAAAGCGTCCCGACGGCGTTTGTATTCGGCGCACTGCGCTTTTACGCTGTCCGTCTCACCGGTGAGCGCCGCGATCGCACCGTATTGGATGGGCAAAAACATGCCGAAATCGTATTGCGAGCGAATGGTCTTGATCGCGTTTACGATCTGTCGGTTGCCGACGGCAAAGGATATGCGCGCGCCGGTCGTGTCAAAGGATTTGGATAGCGAGAAAAATTCCACACCGACTTCTTTGGCGCCCGGCACGGACAGGAAAGAATAGCCCTCTCTGCCGTCGAAAACGATGTCGCTGTAGGCATTGTCGTTGACGATGTAAAAGCCGTATTTGTTCGCATATTCGATCAGTTTTACGTACATGTCCTTCGGAGCGGCCGCGCCGCAGGGATTGGAGGGATAGGAGACTAACATGTACCGCGTTTTGTACAGAATGTCCTCGGGAATTTCCGTCAGATCGGGCAAAAAGCGGTTTTCGGCGCGAAGCTCGTAATAATGAATCCGTGCCCCCGCCAATTTCACGCCCGCTTCAAAGACGGGATAGCCCGGGTCGGGCAGAAGAACGTAATCCTCCGGGTCGCAGAGCGCAAGTCCCAGATGGCCGATGCCGTCCTGTGAGCCGTTGACCGAGGTAAATTCGTCGCGTTCCAAAGCAACACCGTAGCGCTTTTGATAGTATGAAATCAGCGCATCGCCCAAGGCGGGCAGATCGGTGAGCGCATATTTGTAATTTTCCGGCAGGGAAGCGGCTTCCCTTACGGCGTTTACGATGTGCGCAGGGGTGGGAAAATCGGGTGTTCCGATATAGAGATCGTAAACCGTGCGCCCTGCGGCGGCCAACTCGTCGCGCTTTTGCGTGAGGCGGGCGAAAATGCCGGTGTTGTCGGCGGCGGCTTTGGACGAAAATTTGTATTCCATGATGTATATTCCTTTCGACGGATCGGTGAACACACATATTATATAGCGAATCGAGCGGCGCTTCAAGTTGAATTTGTAAACGTGAAGTACCGTTTTCACAAAATCCCGTTCGACCTTTTTCGCGTTTTGCGAAAAGGACTTGACTTTTTTCGGCGGCGGTATATAATTATAGTGTAACGAACCGTAAGGAGCACCGAAAGTCATACGGCTTTCGTGTGTTTTTTGATTTCGGAAGGGAGACGCAATCATGCGCATTATGACAGCCAATATTTGGGGCGACTATTTCGGAAACCCCGTAGACATTCGTTTGGAGGGCATTCTGTCTGCCGTCCGTACCTATACCCCCGACGTGCTCGGCTTACAGGAGATCACCGATTCCTGGTACAAAAGCGGACTGTTCGAAAAGCTGTCCGACGAATACCGCATTTTCGGAACACAGCTGTTCGACAATTTCAACTTTGTCCCCTTAGCGGTGAAAAAGAGCTTTTCCGTTTCGGCAGACGGCTTCGAATTTCTGACCGATACACCGGATGCTTCCAAGGCTATTACCTGGGCTGTAGTCACTTCCCCCGAAGGACACCGCTTCGCCGTCTGCAACACGCACTTCTGGTGGATGCATTTCGGCACGCGGGAGCACGACGTCGTTCGCGAGAAGAACGCGCACCAGCTCAGTTGTCTGATGGAATATCTTCATGACCGCTTCTCTTGCCCGGTCTTTGCGTTCGGCGATATGAATTCCTATTGCACGACCCGCGTTTTCGAGACAGTCTATCCGATGCACGGCATTCGCCACCTGTACGAGCTTGCCGAAACGCGCGACGATGTTTCTTCCCACCACGGAGACCCCGTGCGCGACGAAAATGGGATGTACCACGGAAGCCGCACGGATAAGGATCATACCGGCTCCATCGATCATATCTTGGCGTTGGGCAAGGACTTTCGCGTTTCGCAGTACCGCATCGTGACCGACACCGCCGTGCTCGACGCGACCGATCATTCCCCGGTATATGCCGATATCGAATTTGAATAAGCCGTTCGGAGAAGAAAAGACTATGAAAAAAATCAAGCTTCACGCCGAGATCGTCTATTTTGCGGGCATCGTTCTTTTGGCTTTGGCGGTTGCCATGCTGACCGCCGCAGATTTCGGCATTTCCATGATCGTAGCGCCCGCTTACATTCTGAGCGTCAAAGCCGGCTTTCTTTCGTTCGGACAGGCCGAATACGTCATTCAAGCCGTGCTGTTCATCGTGTTCTGCGCGGTCATGAAGCGCTTTCGCGTTGTGTATCTGTCCTCGTTTCTCACCTGTTTGATTTATGGAGCCGTACTCGATCTGTGGCGGCTCGTGCCGCTCTTTAACCCGAATGTGACCGCACCGGGAAGCATGGGGACGGCCCTGCGCGTTTTCCTGTTTGTCGCAGGCATCCTCCTTACCTCTTTTTCGGTGGCCTGTTTCTTTAAGACGTATCTGTATCCGCAGGTGTACGATTTCTTCGTCAAGGGCGTGAGCGCCAAATATCACTTAAATCGTTCGGTGTTTAAAACGGCGTTCGATCTGTCGTGCTTAGTGCTTGGGACGGTCATGACGCTTGTGTTTTTCGGCAGCTTTGTCGGGATACGGCTCGGCACGTTGTTCATGGCGCTCATCAACGGGACGCTGATCGGCTTTTGTGACAGGCTCATTGATCGCGGGTTTGAGATAGAGCCGAAGTATGAGCGTTTTGCGCGGCGTTTTTCGTTGGAAGAATGAAACAAATCGAGAAATCGCGATTTTTTTACAATTCGGAAATATCGAGGACACTTACAGACGTTATAATGAGGAAGAATAAAAGTGAGCGGGTTTTCCGCTTACCGAAAAAAAGAGAATTTGGAAAGGATTGTTGGATATGAAAAAAGAGTATATGTCTCCCGAGATGGAAATGACCAAGGCAGAAAGCGAAGACATCATGGCCGGTAGCGATGTTATTATCAGTGTAGGCGATCTTTTCGAATCCGAGGACTGATCCGTTTTACCGTTTCACCGCTTGCAGACATGAAACACAGGCTATCCTTATCGCGTTTTGCGAAGAAAGGGCGGCCTGTTTTTTTTCGGTCGGGAAAGCCCGGCGCAATATTCGCGCCGGCGAAAGCGCCGGTGCAACTTTCGCGTCCGAATTTTTAAAAAAGGGAAAAAATCGGTTTTCGCGTTTCAAGGTCTGCAAATTTCCACAATTATGGTATAATACCGGCGAAAGCGCTGCTCCGATATTCGCGTCCGAATTTTCAAAAAGTAAAAACTTCTTATTTCGCGTTTAAAGCTCTTGCAAATTTCCGTAATTATGGTATAATATCTAAAGAAAGCAAAAAGCATCGAATCGCGCCGGGCGCGGAAACGATAAAGGAGTCATACATTTGAAAAAAAGCTACCCGTTTAACGCCAAAATTTTCGCTCTGCTGTTGGAAAAAGCGCGGGGCGAACGCACCTCCCGTCAGTTTGCCGCCGATTGCGGCATCAGCTATGTGCAACTTCACAAGCTGGAGCTTGCCGCCCAAAGTGGTGCTCCCGGCTTGAAGCTCATCACAAAGCTTGCCGAGCACAGCGACGGCGGCATTGAGTTGGAGGACTATCTGTTGGCCGCCGGTCGGTTGTACGAGGAAAAAGAACCGCCGAAGAAAAAAACCTTGAATATCCAGGATATCTACGACAATCTTTCGGCCGGTCAGCAAAAGACCGTGTATGACTTTATGGATTATTTGAGCAATTACAAGAAATAAGCCGCCGTTCGGCGCTGTATTAAAGGAGTTTTCGCATATGTTCCAAAAACCCAAGGGCACCATGGACATCCTGCCCGAAGAAACCGTGCTGTGGCACAAAATGGAA
Source organism: uncultured Oscillospiraceae bacterium (assembly GCA_964646725.1). Classification (GTDB taxonomy): domain Bacteria; phylum Bacillota; class Clostridia; order Oscillospirales; family CAG-382; genus UMGS882. The sequence goes on along the minus strand of CAZYFX010000137.1, from coordinate 1,043 downwards.
GAGATCATTCGCGACTGCACGAAAAACGCGGGCTTTCGCGAGATACGCATCCCGACCTTCGAGCTTTCCGGCGTGTATAAACGCGGCGTGGGGCAAAGTACCGATATCGTGCAAAAGGAGATGTTTACCCTCTCCGATCGCGGCGACGGCACCGAAATGTGTCTGCGCCCCGAGGGAACGGCCGGTGTTGTGCGCAGTATCGTCGAAAACGGCCTGTACAACGAGGCTATGCCGTTAAAGCTGTACTATATCGGGCCGTTCTTCCGCTACGAAAAGCCGCAGGCCGGACGAAGCCGCGAGTTTTATCAGTTCGGCGTGGAAATGTTCGGCGCGGACAGCGCGTATGCCGACGCTTCGGTCATTTCGTTGGCGGCCGAAGTCTTGAAAAAAATCGGCATCCACACAACGCTTCACATCAATTCCATCGGCTGTCCCAAGTGCCGCCCCCTGTATCGGCAGGCCTTGGTGGACTATTTCACGGCGCACACCGACACGCTGTGTCCGACCTGCCGTGAGCGTTTAAAGACCAATCCGCTTCGCATTTTGGACTGCAAAAGCCCGATCTGCTCGGAAATCGCTTCGGGCGCGCCCAAAACGGTGGACTATCTGTGCGACGATTGTCACGCACATTTCGAGACGTTAAAGGGCTCTTTGGACGCCTTACACATTCCGTACACGGTCGATCCGATGATTGTGCGCGGTTTGGATTACTACGTCCGCACGGTGTTTGAGTTTATTTCGGAGGACATCGGAGCGCAGAGCACGGTGTGCGGCGGCGGTCGCTACGACGGATTGGTCGAACAGCTGGATGGACCGAAGCTCAGCGGTATCGGCTTCGGTATGGGCTTGACGCGCCTTGTTTTGGCACTCAAGACGTTGGCCGAAAAGGGAGAAACGACTCTCCCGACACAGCCCGGTCCCAAGCTTTATATTGCCCCGATGGGCGAAAAAGCGGCGTTGTACGCCCTATCGACCGCGGAAGCCTTGCGCGCCGACGGAATTTATGCGGAATGCGACATTGCTTCGCGCAGCTTGAAAGCGCA
>CAZYFX010000136.1:0-5524 GCA_964646725.1 uncultured Oscillospiraceae bacterium | reverse complement strand
CCTGTAGCAAAAGAGGCATAAGCTTATCTTTTCTGCGACTTATAACAGAACAACGCAAAATTCAGGGAAGGATAGCAGTCTGCGTCCTTCCCTGTTTTGCATAGCGTTTCCGAAAACCAAAAAATCGAAGTAAGGAGGGCTCGCATGGTCGAGATCGTCGGAGTCGAGAAAAATTCTCACGCAGCAAAGGCGCACATTCTCCCGGGAGATCTTCTGGTCTCCATCAACGGAAACGCCGTCACGGACGTGTTGGATTATCGCTTCTATATCACCGAAGAAAAGTTGGATATCGCGCTCGACCGTCGCGGCGAAGCCGTCCGCGTTCTCATCAAAAAAGAGCAGTACGATGACATCGGGCTGGAATTCGCCACCTATCTGATGGACAAAAAGCATTCCTGCCGCAACAAATGCGTTTTCTGCTTCATCGATCAGAATCCGCCGGGAATGCGCGAGGATATCTATTTCAAGGACGATGACAGCCGTCTGTCCTTCTTTTTCGGAAACTATATCACGCTTACCAATTTGACCGACGCGGACATCGACCGTGTGATCAAAATGCGCATTTCGCCCATCAACATCTCCGTTCATACCACCAACCCCGACCTGCGCGTCAAAATGATGAACAACAAAAACGCGGGGGCATCCTTACGCTTTTTGGATCGTTTGCGCGACGGAGACATTTCCATGAACGCACAGATCGTGCTCTGCAAAGGTTTGAACGACAAAGCGGAATTGGATCGCACGTTAAACGATCTGTCCGCCTACTATCCGCACATCGAAAGCATCGCCGTCGTGCCCTCCGGGTTGACCAAGCACCGCGAGGGTCTGTATCCGCTCGAAATGTTCACACGGGACGAAGCGCGCGAGGTGATCGCGCAGATCGACCGCAAGCGAGCCGAAAACGAGAAAGAGTTCGGCGAACGCATCATCCAGGCGGCGGACGAATGGTATTTGAAAGCCGAACTTCCGCTCCCGAACGAGGACTATTACGACGGCTATCCGCAATTGGACAACGGCGTGGGCTGTATCACGAGCCAGAAAAACGAGATTGACGACGAGATCGAAATTCTTCTCGAGGACGGATTTTCCTTAGACGAGCCGCGTGAGGTAGCGGTCGCGACGGGACTTGCCGCTTACGACTTCATCCAAAGCTCGGCCGCAAAGCTGGAAAAAGCGTTTCCGCAGCTTCGTGTGCATGTATACGGCGTGGTCAACCGCTTTTTCGGCGAGAGTATTACCGTCTCGGGCTTGCTCACGGGCGGCGATATGGTCGATTTTCTCAAGGACAAGCCGCTCGGCAAGGTTCTGTTCATCCCGTCCGTCACGCTTCGGCACGAAGGCGATCTGTTTTTGGACGACATGAGTCTTGACGAATTCAAACAAACGCTGGAACTTCCCGTCATCCCCATCACCAACGACGGTGCGGAATTTGTTCGGGCACTTCTCGGTGCGGACGAATAGAACGTTGCGCCGCAGGGCATTTTTATCAGCAAAGGAGGCATTTTCATGGCCAAACCGGTCGTAGCCATTGTCGGACGCCCCAACGTCGGCAAGAGCACCTTTTTCAACAAAGTCGTAGGCAAGCGTATCGCCATTGTGGAGGATACGCCCGGCGTCACCCGCGACCGCCTGTATTTCGAGGTCGAATGGTGCGGACGCAAAATGATGATGATCGACACCGGCGGTATCGAGCCGGACACCAACGACGCGATGATGACGCACATCAAGGCACAGGCCGAGATCGCCGTCGATCACGCGGATGTGATCCTTTTCTTAACGGATATCCGTGCCGGTGTGACCGCCGACGACCGCGAGATCGCCGCGATGCTGCGCAAAAGCGGAAAACCGGTGGTTTTATGTGTCAATAAGGTCGATTCCGTCGGCGCACCGCCGCCCGAAATATACGAATTTTACGAGCTCGGCCTGGATGAGCCGTATGCCGTCAGTTCGGTACACGGCTCGGGTACGGGCGATATTTTGGAGCGTGTCTGCGAATTGCTCCCGGAGGAAATCGAGCCGGAAGAGGAAGAGGACACCGTTAAGGTCGCACTCATCGGCCGTCCGAACGCGGGAAAAAGCTCTTTGGTCAACCGTATCATCGGCACGGAGCGCATGATCGTATCGGATGTGGCGGGAACCACCCGCGACGCGATCGACTCGTCGTTCGAAAACGAATACGGAAAGTATGTCTTTATCGACACGGCCGGTATCCGCAAGACCGGAAAGATCGGCGACAGCATCGAAAAATACAGCATTCTGCGCGCCGAAATGGCGGTCGAGCGAAGCGATGTGTGCTTGATCCTCATCGACGCCACGCAGGGTGTAACGGCACAGGACGAGCGCGTGGCGGGGATTGCTCACGAAAGCGGAAAAGCCTGCATCATCGTCATCAACAAGTGGGATCTCATCGAAAAGGATACCAAAACCATGGATGAGTTCCGCAAGGATGTATATACCGCGCTTTCATATATGACCTATGCGCCCATCGTCTTTATTTCGGCCAAGACCGGTCAACGTGTAAATCGCCTGTTCGAGCTCATCAATTACGTCAACGACCAGGCGTCCATGCGCATTTCCACCGGTATGCTCAACGATGTTCTGGGGGATGCCACCACGCGCGTTCAGCCCCCCACCGACCGCGGCAAGCGCTTAAAGATTTACTATATGACCCAGACAGGCATTAAAGCTCCGACCTTTGTCATTTTCTGCAACGACGCAGAGCTGTTCCACTTCTCCTATCAGCGCTACATCGAAAACAAGCTGCGCGAGGTGTTCGGCTTTGAAGGAACCCCGATCAAGCTTGTCATTCGCGAAAAGAACGACGGACAAAAATAAAAACACGCCCGACAAATGCCCGATAAAGTGCTTTGTCGGGCACTTTTGTCCGTCGGCCAAAGAGGGCAAATCTCCTTTATGAACGAAATTGTGATCAAACTCCGAAAATTTATAGAAAATGCCGATTTCATTTGACTTTTGAAGCATATTGTGCTATAATAGGGTGTATATAATTAAGAGGTATGCTTTTTACGGCGTATCATCTCTCTTAGACCCACACGAGGTATTTTCATGCATAAAAACGATCTTCCCATCGGCGTTTTCGACAGCGGTTTGGGCGGTCTTACCGCCGTCCGCGAGATCAAAAGGGTGTTGCCCGGCGAAAGCATTCGCTATTTCGGCGACACGGGACGTCTCCCCTACGGCACCCGCTCCCCCGAGATCATCTGCAAATACGCCTGCGACGATATGAATTTTCTGCTCACCCATTCGGTTAAGGCCGTGCTCGTGGCCTGCGGAACGGTCAGCTCCACGGCTTTGGATGTTCTTCACGAACGCTTTGATGTTCCGATCATCGGCGTGGTGAAGTCTGCCTGCCGTCGAGCGGTCGCTCTGTCGGACACTGGGCGTATCGCCGTTTTGGCCACCCCGTCCACTGTTCGCACCGCCGCCTTTGACCGCGAATTAAAGAAGCTTCGCTCCGACGCACAAGTGCTCGGCGTGGGCTGTCCGCTGTTCGTGCCATTGGTCGAAAACGGTTATATCGCCCGCGACTGCGCCGTGACTCGCGCCGTTGCCGCCGAATACATCGGCCGCCTTGCTTCATTTGACCCGGACGTGATTATTTTGGGCTGTACGCATTATCCGCTCATCAAGGACATTGTGGCCGACATCAGCCGCGAGTTACTCAAAAAAGACGTGGCGTTGGTGGATTCCGGCAGTGCCGCCGCCGATGCGCTCGGCGCGTATTTGACCGAAAACGGACTTCTGCGCACAAGCGGTGAAGGCTCCTCCCACTACTATGTCAGCGACCGTCCTTACGATTTTGCGCACACGGCCTCTCTGTTTTTGGGCGAAGAAGCCGAAAACGTCACGCAGATCGATATCGAAAAATACCTGTACACGCCGCAGTCCTAGCGGCTTTTCCCGAAAGACACGGTGATATTTGTGAATTTAGGCAACAATCGCTCCTTTGCGATCAAAATTACCGGCAATCATTTTTTTGCCTGTGATTATGTTTTTTCCAATGTTTACGGCGAAAGCGTTTTCTTCGACGACGCTCCGCCGTCCGTTCCCGCAGACGGTGATCTTTCGAGCTGTCCGACCCCGCTCGAGCTGTCCGAATCGACCGAAAGAACTCTGCGGGACACGCTCCCCGAAACACCCTTTGATGCGCTTTCCACGCTTCCCGACTGTACCAAAAAGGTCGAATACATGACCGAGGGAGCGATACTTTCCCTGTCCGCGCTGCGGGACGACGGTCTGTACATACGCTACGGAAGCGAAGAATCCCCCATGTGCATCCACATCCGAGCCGACGGCAGCGTATCCGTCAGCGGTGATGAGACCGACACGGGCGAGATTGTATTCGAAGAAGGAAAGCGGAACTTTATCGCGCTTCCCGAAAGTCTGTTTTCGGGCGAAATACCGAACGCTCCCGATGACGGCTACGAAAAGCACACGCCGTTCCATCTGTGCGTATCCACCGAAAGCATCGACAACAAAATGACGGAGAGCGGCGGTTCGCTGTCGGTTCGATATTCCATCGAGGTCAACGGCATGATCGCAGAGATCAGCGACTTCACACTCACGGCCGACCGTCTTGCCCCGACAGATGATTCCGACGAAAGTCTGCAAGCCCTTGCCGACGCAATCGCACATGTACTCTTTTCTCGAAAGGATATACCCACATGAATTTTATCAAGAAAAAGCTCATTCCGCTTGCCCTTGTGCTTGCCTTTGCCGTTCAAGCCGTCTCGGCTTCCAACTTGGACGAGATCACGGATAAAGTAAAAGCCGCCGAGGCCGCAAGCACCGAAGTAACCGAAACGACCGAAACGACCGAGGAAGCGGAGAATACGGATACGGACGCGACCTCTGCCGAAAAAACCGTCGAAGAAACGACTTCCGACCCGAATGACGGCGAACAAGCCGCGCCCTCGGACGCCGAAAGCGAAGAAAACGACGCATACTCGGACAACGTCATCCCCTATTTCGCTCAGCCCACCGACTACCTCTACCGTGCTTTCAACGACGTGCTCAACCTGTACGTCAGAGAGCATTTGTACGATTTCGACCGTCTGGAGGTTCTGGAAAAATTCACTTACGACCTGATCAACGATCATCCCGAACTGTACGAAATGTTCTTGAATACCATGCTCGGCACCATGGACAACTACAGCTCTTACCATGAAGGCGGCTCGACCTTCTTGTCCGCCAAAAGCCCCAACGCAAGCTTCGGCATCGTGGTCAAGACCGATAACGGTATCGTGATCGACCGTGTTATGCGCGGTTCCCCCGCCGAGGCGGCGGGCATACAGCCCGGCGACCGACTGATCTCTGTCATGGGCATGGATATCACCGGCTTGGGCTGGAGCGCCGTCAGTGAAATGATGAAAAAGACCTATGCATATGTCGGTGTCAAAAACGACAAGGGAAAGTACGACGATTACAATCCGCTCATCACCTTAACCGTCGAACGCGACGGTGTGCCGCTGTCCTTTGAACTGCAAAAGGGAGTGATCGATCG
>CAZYFX010000135.1:0-5572 GCA_964646725.1 uncultured Oscillospiraceae bacterium | reverse complement strand
CGTCTTATCCACAAAGCTGTTGAAAAATTCCAGCTCCTGACTGCAATTGGTCAACACATGGTGAATGATATACTTGATCATATCCCATGCAAGAAGCATGTTGTCGTTCAAATCGGCAAATGCGATTTCCGGTTCGATCATCCAGAACTCCGCCGCATGACGCGCCGTGTTGGAATTTTCCGCGCGGAAAGTCGGCCCGAACGTATAGACCTTTCCGTAGGCAAGCGCGAAAGTCTCGGCTTCCAGCTGTCCCGAAACGGTCAAGTTGGCGCTTTTTCCGAAGAAATCCTTGGTATAATCGGCGTTTCCGCTTTCGTTTTTCGGCACGTCGTTCAAATCCATCGTGGTCACGCGGAACATTTCGCCCGCGCCCTCTGCGTCGGAGGCCGTGATAATCGGCGTGTGGACGTACACAAAGCCGCGCTCGTGGAAGAACGAATGAATGGCATACGCCACCTCACTGCGCACGCGGAACACTGCCGAAAACAGATTGGTGCGCGGACGCAGATACGCCTGCTCACGCAGATATTCCACCGTGTGGCGCTTCTTCTGGAGCGGATAATCCGAGGTGGAAGTACCTTCGACCGTGATAGCCGACGCTTTGATCTCAAAGGGCTGTTTGTTTTCGGGGGTGAGCACCACCGTGCCCTCCACCACAAGGGAAGCCCCGACGTTCTGCTTGGCGATCTCGTCGTAATTGGCGAGCTTTTCGCGTTCAAACACGACCTGCACGCCTTTGAAGCAGCTTCCGTCGTTCAAATCGATGAAGCCGAACGCCTTGCTGTCGCGCACGCTTCTGACCCAACCGCCGAGTACGATGCTTTTGCCGTCGAAGGCGGACGGATCGTCGTATATTTTTTTGATCATTTCTCTGTTCATGCGATAAACTCCCTTACGCCTGATTTTTGCGCTTGCCGAGGTACGCTTCCTTGATGCGCTCGTCCGCAAGCAGCTCATGCCCCGCACCGGTCATGGTGATACGTCCCGTTTCGAGCACATAGGCCGTATGTGCGGCCTGGAGCGCCATGTTGGCGTTCTGCTCGATCAAAAGTACGGTGATTCCCTTTTGATTGACGGTGCGGATGATATCGAAAATGCTCTTGACGACAAGCGGTGCAAGTCCCAACGACGGCTCGTCCATCATGATGAGCTTCGGACGCGACATAAGTGCGCGACCCACCGCCAACATCTGCTGTTCACCGCCCGAAAGCGTCCCCGCAAACTGCCATTCGCGCTCCTTCAAGCGCGGAAACAGCTCGAACACATAGTCGATATCCGACTGAATGTTGTCTTTTCTCAAATACGCACCAATCTTCAGGTTTTCAAGCACGGTCAGATCGGTGAACACGCGCCGTCCCTCGGGAACGAGCGTAATGCCCTCGGACACAATGTAGTCCGGCGATTTGCCCAATATTTCCTTGCCCCGGTAGCGAACCGAACCGTTTTTGGTCTTGACAAGACCGCTGACGGTGCGGAGAATCGTACTTTTTCCCGCGCCGTTGGCACCGATGAGGGTTACGATCTGTCCCTCGGGCACATCCAGGTCGATCTCCTTGACGGCGTTGATGCCGCCGTAGCTGACGGAAAGATTCCGAATTTCCAATAAATTACTCATTTTCGTCTGCCACTCCCAAATATGCTTGAATTACGACCTCGTTGTTCTGAATTTCCTCGGGAATGCCCTTGGCGATCAGCTTGCCGAAATCGATGACGTAAATGCGGTCGGAAATGTCCATGACCAGATTCATGTGATGCTCGATCATCAAGACGGTCAATTCGAATTTTTTGCGGATGTCGTGGATGAACTGTGTTAATTCGAGCGTTTCCTGCGGATTCATACCCGCCGCCGGCTCGTCCAAAAGCAGAAGCTTCGGATGAGTGGCAAGCGCGCGGGCGATTTCGAGATAGCGCTGTTTGCCGTAGGGCAGCGAGGTGGCGAGCTCGTCGCGCACGTCGTACAGCCCGAGTAACTTCAACAGCTCGTCCGTCTCCTCGCGCATTTTCTTTTCTTCGGCACGATTGAAGCGGAAGGCAGCCGAAAAGACGTTCGACCGACGGAGCATATGCTTGGCAACAAGCACATTTTCGAACACGGTCATGGTCTTGAACAGACGGATGTTCTGGAAGGTACGCGCCACGCCCAAACGGGTGATTTTGTCCGGAGCTTTGGTGATGACCTCCGGGAACTTATCGGGATTCGTTCCGCCGTACATTTTCTTCATTTTGCCGTGCGGATGGTTGGAGATGATCTTATCGCCCAAATAGGTGATCGCGCCGTTGGTCGGTTCGTACACACCGGTGATGACGTTGAACACGGTCGTTTTTCCGGCACCGTTCGGTCCGATGAGCGACACGATTTCGCCCTTGTTTACTTCGAGCGACAAATCGTTGACGGCCACCACGCCGCCGAACTGCATGGTGATATTTTCAAGCTTCAGTACGTTCTCACTCACAGTCGCTCACCTCCTGCTTGTCGGTCTTTTTCTTTTTGCGTTTAAACAGTCCCAAAATGACCTCGGGAAGCTCTTTCGAGCCCATGATACCGCGGCGGCAGAACAGCACCATAATCATGATGACCACCGAAAAGACAACCTTGCGGAAGCCGACGCGAAGAAGCGGCACATTGTATGCGCCCCACGGAAGATTGACCACCGTCGGGTTGTCCAAAAAGCGAAGCCACCATTCGCTGCATGCGATGAACAGGAAAGCGCCGATGCACGAGCCGGAGATCGAGCCGATACCGCCGATGACGACGATGAGCAGAATCTCATAGGTCATGGCCGACTTGAACTGGCTGGCCTGAATGGAGGTCTGGAACATGGCAAGCAGTGCGCCCGAAATGCCCGCGAAGAACGAGCTGATGCAGAACGCAAGGCGCTTATGATGTGCTAAATTGATACCCATAGCCTCGGCGGCGATTTCATCGTCGCGAATGGCCTTGAAGGCGCGGCCGTAGGTGGAATTGATGAGAAGCACGATTACGGCGATGCAAATTCCGGAGAACACCAATGCGAACATCGTGCCGGAAATCTTGTAGGAAACGCCGGTGAAAGGAGCCGTGAAAGTCAGAGTATCCAGATTTTGAAATTTACGCAGAATGTTGGAGCCGTTGGTAATCGGGCCGAGCGTTTTCCATTGGGCGAGCGCACGGACGATCTCGGCAAAGCCGAGCGTGGCGATGGCCAGATAGTCGCTCTTTAAGCGAAGCACGGGAAGTCCGATCAAAAACGCGAAAATCGCCGCCACGACGCCCGCCAAAAGGATGGACACAAGCACCGGCAGATCGACTCGGATAAGGCCGCCGTCGAAGTACTGATACACGCTGGCACGGTCGGCCGCCGGGATGGTGAAAATGGCGTAGGTATACGCGCCGATGAGCATGAAGCCCGCCTGACCGAGCGAAAACAGCCCGGTAAAGCCGTTGAGCAGGTTCATGGACACGGCGACCAAAGCGTAGATTGAGCCTTTTTTGATAACGGTAAATGCGATATGCGTTGCGGGAAGCATTCGTTCGAGAAGCGCCACAGCACCGATGATCACAAGCAGACCGATGACCGTAAGCAGCAGTCTGCCGTTAAGCTTTTTTGTTTTCATCTTATTTCCTCATTTCCTCCGCCTTCGATATCAAACCTTATCGGTGACCTTTTCGCCAAAGAGGCCGGTCGGCTTGACGATGAGGATCACAATCAGAAGGGCGAATGTAAAGGCGTCCGAGAAGGTCGTCCATCCGAGTCCCTTAATGATATTTTCGCAAATACCGATGATAAAAGCACCGACCACCGCACCGGGGATCGAGCCGATACCGCCGAACACGGCCGCCACGAACGCTTTAAGACCCGGCATGGCGCCCGAGGTCGGGGTGACACCGGTATAGTTGGAGAAGTACAAAAGGCTTCCGACGGCGGCCAAAAAAGAGCCGATGAGGAAGGTCGTACTGATGACCGAATTGATGCGCACACCCATCAGCTGGCTGGTTTCGAAGTCCTTGGAGGCGGCACGCATGGCCATACCGATTTTGGTATAGCGAATGAGACATACAAGCGCAACGACCAACACAATGGTCAAAATCGGCGTGATGAGCGTGACGCGCTTGGTAACGCATTCATGAAGTACCTTTTCGACCGTTTCGCCTGTGGTCGGATCGACCGCAGTGATTGTCTTTTCTTTAAGTACACGAACCGTGTCACTGATCCAGGGGATGGTCGGATAGTTCTGATTCAGACCGCCGGTTATGTAGTACACAAGGTTCTGCAACAGGTAGCTGACGCCGATGGCCGAGATCATGACCGACATACGCGGCGCGTTTCGAAGCGGCTTGTACGCTACCTTTTCGGTGCAGAAGCCAAGTAAGACGGTCAAAAGAATGACAAGTAAGATCGCCGCGATAAGGACGGCAACGGGATGTCCCGGAAACAGCCGCGTCAAGATGGTGGTCGCATAGACCATGATCACACCGGCTACCATAAAGATATCGCCATGCGCGAAGTTGATGAGTCTCAGAATGCCGTAGACCATGGTGTAGCCCACCGCGATCAGCGCATACTGACCGCCGACCGAAATGCCGGCCAGAATATACGGCAGATTCTGATGAATCCATTCTAACATAATAAGGTACCAAGCCTTTCTTATATCATGCAAAATGCACAATGCACAATGCAAAATCGTTTACCAACGTTTCGAGCGGCTCGGACATATGCCCCGTAAAACCGCAAAGCAAACGGCCGCATGGCGCATCCGCCTCGTCCGTTCGCCTGATTTTGCACTTTGCATTTTGCATTTTGCATTTAATGAAACTGCGCTGTCGGAGACGACCGAAAAGCCGTCTCCGACGAAAAAACGAATTTAGTCCTCAACCTTCTGAACGGTCACGAAGTCCCACGCGCCCGTTTCGGTGTTGGCGGTCTTGACGTAAGCCGCGTCGCGCTTGGCGTCGCCGATCTCGTCAAATTCGATCATACCGGTAACACCCTCGTACTTAACGCCCCAGAGTGCTTCGTTGACAGCCTTCGGGTCGGTCGAGCCGGCAGCCTTGATGGCTTCGAGAGCGGTGAAGTAAGCGTCGTAACCCATAGCCGTAAGACCCGAAACGGTGTCGTCGCCGCCGTTGTTGGCGAGGTTGGTCGGGTTGGAGTTGATATATTCCTTCATACCGGCATCAAATTCCGGGTTGCCGCCTTCCTGATAGAAGGTGGTAACATAGATTTGGACATCCTTGCCCTTGGCGGCATTGAGGATGACGTTGGAGTCCCAGGTATCGCCGGCCATGAGCGGGATGTTCAAGCCCTGCGAAGCGGCCTGTTCGATGATGAGAGCGGCAGCCTCGGTCGAGGTGGGCGAGAAGAACACGTCGCAGCCTTCGTTCTTGGCCTTGGTGATGTAGGAAGTGAAATCGCTGTTGCCTTCCTGGAATTCCTCGGAAATGACTTCGCCGCCGAGAGCCTCAAAAGCCTTGGCGAAATAGTGGGACAGACCGCCGGAGTAGTCGTCGCCGAGCTTGGACAGGCAGTATGCCTTGGTCGCGCCGAAGTTTTCCTTGGAGTAGTTGGCAAGAACGGTGCCCTGGAACGGGTCT
>CAZYFX010000134.1:0-5634 GCA_964646725.1 uncultured Oscillospiraceae bacterium | reverse complement strand
GTTCTCTGCAAGCCGGAAGATGCCATGGAATGGTACAACAAAATGTGGAGCTATACGGTCGAATTTTTCCGCAGCTTGGATATTCCGGTGCGCACACTGGAGTGCTGCAGCGGTGACCTTGCCGATCTGAAGGTCAAGAGCTGTGACGTGGAAGCCTGGAGCCCGCGTCAGCAGAAATATTTCGAGGTCGGCTCCTGCTCGACGCTCGGCGACGCCCAAGCGCGCCGTCTGTCTATTCGCGCCAAGGGCGACAAGGGAACGTATCTTGTGGCAACACTCAACAACACCGTGCTTGCCACGCCGCGCGGACTGATCGCGTTCCTGGAGAACAACTATCGTCCCGACGGAAGCATTCTGATTCCCGAAGCACTGCGTCCGTATATGGGCGGTAAAGAAAAGCTTTTAAAGAAATAAAGCACTGCCTGTCCCAACAAGGCAAAGGGGCTTGCGTACGGATGATGAGATCCGACGCAAGCCTCTTTTCGTGTTGTTTAATACGATAGAGTAATATCCGTCAGTCGTTCGAAATCTTCGATTTCTATGAGCGCCGTCCCGTCTCGATTGACAACGCCGTGTGCAAGCGTGAACGGTTCGCCGTTTCGAAGTGCCTTACTTTGCCCGATGTACAGGCGAAGGCTTTCGCCGTCCTTTGTCGCGTCGATTCGCATTTCGTCGGGATCGTAGGAAAGAACCCAACCGTAGACCTCAAGTGTTTGGCGCAGGGGGATATAGTCTGCGCCGTCAACGACCGTGACGAAAACAAACTCAGTGTACTGTCCGTTTTGCAGGTATATTTCCGATGCTGTAATACCGTACGCCGCGCGGTAAAGCTCGTGATAGTGCTTCTGCTTTTCGGTAAGACGTTCCGACGGAAGTGCGCCGTTTTGCTCGGCATAGTAGAGAAAATCGCGGATATAATCGTAGGTTTCGCGGCGCTTGGGAGCGCGTCGGATGTATTCCTCACAGAGCGCGTCGAGATTTTCGGCGGTCACGGCATACGCCATGTACGCTTCGTATTTGGATGAGTCATACGGCGCCAAAACGGTTGCTTTTTCCAAAAGGCGTGTGACTTCTTCGTCCGACGCTCCCACGGAATGGAGGAGCGACGCTTCGTAATACACCGGCTCGGCGAAGCGGGGAAAGGCGCTTTCCAACTTTTGTGCGGCCGTCAGCGCCTGTTCACGGCTTCCCGAACGGTAGACGTTTTCAAAACGGGCGGTGAGCGTTTTTTCCCAAAAGCCGAGAAAAGAAAACAACAGCATAACTGCGCCGAGCAGAAAAATCATAACGACTTTGAAACGGCGCGCCGGCGGCACGACCTCCTCTGTCGGTATCGCGAGAGAACCGACGCACAGTCCGCAGACAATCATCATACAGCCGAACGAAAGATCGATGTCGAAAAACGAATGAAGGACAAGCAGTGCGACGATCGGAAGCAGCTCGGTGTCCTTTTCGCAGATCGCCCGCGCCGCACAAACATACAGTCCGCCGACCAAAAGCCAAAAGAGAATTTGTCCGTTTTCGATGGCCAGCTCCAACGGCCCGTTATGCAGATACCCGACGTTATACGCCTGCGAGCGCACCGAGTATTGCAGATACCGCCAGGCACCGGCGCCGCAGCCGAACAGCGGACGCTTGAACAGAAGCGGCAAAGCGTCTAAGGAATAATTCACGCGCTGAACGGCGGTTGCCGCCAAGCTTGGTTTGATGCACAGAAAGGCAATCGCGCCGACGGCGGCCGTGCAGGTGAAAATCAAGTGCGCCGTCAGCAGCCCACGCCGCTTTTGAGGAGCGGATTTTGCAAAAGCGCCGAGAAGAACGGCGGCGAAGATCGGTAAGTACAAAAGCGGCGATTGACCGCGCGTGCCCCAAAACAGTGTGAGGGCGGCAAAGGGGAGAATGCGGAAATTCTGTCGTATGAAGAAAGTGAGACGTGCGTCGTTTTTTCGCCATGCGATCGTGCCGATCACCCAAAACAGCGGAATCGCGGCCTTGGAGGCGGTCAGGTACAGCGCAAGCAGAACCGTTCCCGTGCCGACGGCGAAAAGGCGGGCATATTTTGTTTTTTCGGCTTTTTCAAGCAGCGCTGCGGCAGCACAATAGCCGCATCCCAGGAAGCAGGCGGTGGTGTTGGAATATTTGAAGAACGATTGCAGACGCAGAACGCCGCCGTCCGACAGAACAAATTCCGACAAAGGAAGCAGCCCTCCATAGGCAAGCAAGCCGAAAACGGCGGTGAGCACCGAAGTCGAAAACAAAAGAACACAGACAAAATCCTTTTGCTTGACGGCGCGGGCGGCGCAAAACGCGCTCAAAAGGAGCAAGAGCTTAAAGGTTTCGTGAAAGCTGTCCTGCATACCGACCGCAGAGCGGGCGAGCGAAGCCAACAGGCAATTTACGCAAACGATCAGAACAGGAAGCTCGATACACATCGGGGTAGACGGTCGAAAGAAGAGACACAGCGCCAAAAGCAAGAGCGGCACAAGACATCCCTCGTAAAAGACACCGCCGCTTGCGACAAGGCCGAGAAGAAGGGCAAGCGCGACAAGGACGGCGGGCGCGTAAAGACGAAGCTGTTTCATACGGATCCCTCTCTTAACAGAATCGGCGGCCCATACAGACCGCCGAAAAAAATGAGTTTATGCGCGTGCGGCGGAATCGCCGAAGGGTTTGTCACCCAGATCTTTGTAATCGTTGGCCTTTAAAACGCTCTCGGCCTTTTGATTGTCGTCGGCGCGAAGCACCACGCAGGCTCCGCCCGCCGATACGGGAGACACAAAGGCGTAGAGATATTCCACCGACACGCAGTTGTCCGCCAACAGACGGAGCATGTTGCTGAGTGCGCCGGGTTTGTCGGGGAGTCGGATGGCAAGCACATCGGTGAGCGTCACGGTCACACGGTTTTCGCGAAGAAGAACGGCAACTTCATCGGGATTATCCACGATCAGGCGCAAAATGCCGAAGTCGGTCGTGTCCGCAATCGACAGAGCGCGCAGATCGACGTCGTGGGCGGCTAAAATTTCCGTGATCTCGGCAATGCGGCCGGGACGGTTTTCCACAAATGCGGATATCTGCTTGATAAACATAGCTTTCTCCTCCGTGTTCCTATTTCAGTTCGCGTTTATCGATCACGCGTTTGGCTTTGCCTTCGCTGCGTTCGATGGTGAACGGCTCGACAAGCGTTACCTTGGCGGAAATGCCGAGTACGCTGTCCAATTTTTTATGTATCTCGGATTCGACACGTTCGACGGCCTTCACGCTGTCCGAGAACAGGCTTTCGTTCATCTCCACGCGCACCTCGAGCGTATCGAGATTGTTTTTGCGGTCAACGACCAATTGATAGTAGGGCGCGGCCTCCTTGATGGTCATCAGTACAGCCTCCACCTGAGAGGGGAATACGTTCACACCGCGAATGATGAGCATATCGTCGCTTCGGCCGGTGACCTTGCTCATGCGAACGAGCGTTCTGCCGCAGGCGCAGGGCTCAATCGTGAGAGAGGAAATGTCCTTGGTGCGGTAGCGAATGAGCGGCAGGGCTTCCTTGGTGATACAGGTAAAGACAAGCTCGCCTTTTTCGCCGTAGGGGAGCACCTCGCCGGTCTCGGGGTCGATGATCTCGGGAATGAAGTTGTCCTCGTTGACGTGCAGTCCGTTTTGGCATTCGCAGTCGAACGACACGCCGGGACCGGCGATTTCGGACAGACCGTAGATGTCGTGTGCCGTGACGCCCAATTTCCGCTCGATCTGGTCGCGCATACCGGGCGTCCACGGCTCGGCACCGAAAATGCCGACGCGGAGCTTCAAATCGTCCTTGGACAAGCCGTATTCGGCTAAACTGTCGGCGAGATACATGGCGTAGGACGGCGTACAGCAGAGCACGGTCGAGCCGAAGTCTTGGAAAATCTGCAACTGACGGCGCGTGTTGCCGGTCGAGGCCGGAATAACGGCTGCGCCCAACTTTTGCGCTCCGGCGTGCAATCCGAGTCCGCCCGTGAACAATCCGTAGCCGTAGGACACATGAACGACGTCCTCGGGCGAACCGCCTGCGGCCACAAGGGCGCGCGCCGCGCATTCCGCCCACATGTCGAGGTCGTTTTCGGTGTAGCCGACGACCGTCTGCTTGCCGGTCGTGCCGCTGGAGGCGTGGATGCGTACAACGTCCTTCATGGGGCAGGCGAACAGACCGTAGGGATAGTTGTCGCGCAGATCCTGCTTGTAGGTGAACGGGAGCTTGGAAAGATCCTCGATTCCGTGGATATCCTCGGGCTTCAAGCCGATCTCGTCCATTTTTTTGCGATAGGCGGGGACGTTGTCGTAGACGCGCTTGACGGTTTTGACAAGACGTTCGCTTTGGATGGCGGCAAGCTTTTCGCGGCTTGCGGTTTCAATGCTTTCGGAAAAATAGTTAGCCACTGGTTTGTACCGTTCCTTCATTATTATTGTGCGGTCAGTCGAGCGCATAGCCGCGTTCGAAAGCTTTTAAGTTCAATTCGCGGAACTTCTCCGGTACGCAGTCGGCAACCGCTTTGACGAATACGTCCTTGGGAATGTCCGAATGCTTAGCGAACATGCCGATGAGCACCACATTCGAGGCTTTGGAAGAACCGCATTCCTCGGCGAGTGCCAATGCGTCGGCATACATGAGCTTAACGCCCGCTTCTTTTATTTTTTCGATGAGATTTTCGGGGTATTCCTTCGCACCCATAATGACCGGCATGGGCTCGATCTTTTGTGTGCTCGTGACCACCACGCCGCCTTTTTTCAAGTACGGAAGCCAACGGGCGGCCTCCAACTGTTCGAACGAAATCAAAAAGTCGGCTTCTCCGCGACAGATAACGGGGGACGCAACGCTGTCTCCGTATTTTACATAGGTAACGACCGAGCCGCCGCGTTGGCTCATGCCGTGAACCTCGGACACCTTAACGTCCTTTCCGAGCGACAGAAAGGCACGACCCAGAATGCGGCTGGCAAGCAGCGAGCCCTGTCCGCCGACGCCGGCGATCATAATATTTGTAGTCATTGTGTGTTCCTCCTATCGTTTAGCGACTGCGGCGTTCGATGCAGTCGAAGTGACACATCTTGCTGCACAAATCACAGCCGGTGCAGAGCGTGGTGTCGATGCGGGCTTTTCCGTTTTCCATGTGGATGGCGGGACAGCCGATCTGCATACAGGCCTTGCAGGCGCGGCATTTTTCGGAGTCAATGACGAAATATGTATCCTTTTTGACTTCCTTTAACAAAACGCACGGACGGCGGGAGATGATGACCGACGGCTCTTCGCGCGAAAGCGAATCGCGAAGTCCATCTTCCATGGCCTTGATATCGTTCGGGTCGATGACCTTGATATCCTCAATGCCGAGTGCTTCGCACAGCTTTTCGAGGTTCAGCGCATGGGTCGGCTCACCCTTTAAGGTTTTGCCGGTGGTGGGATTCTGCTGATGACCGGTCATACCGGTGATGCTGTTGTCGGCGATGATGACGGTCGAGATTCCCTTGTTGTAGACGATGTTCATAAGCCCCGTCACACCCGAATGGGCAAAGGTGGAGTCTCCGATGACCGCGACCGATTTTTCGGGAGTGATGCCGCCGCTCTTGTTCATGCCGTGAAGCCCGGAGAGGGACGCACCCATGCAC
>CAZYFX010000133.1:0-5767 GCA_964646725.1 uncultured Oscillospiraceae bacterium | reverse complement strand
TCCCTCAAACGGAAGAACGCTTTCCCGTCGCGAACACACAAAAGTGCATAACGAAAAAACTCCTCCAACAGAGGTGGAAACAGTATACCACACTTTTTCGGCTTTGTCAAGCGTTTTTGACGATTTTTTCGGCAAAATCGGCATTTTTTCAAAAAAACGCGCCTTTGGAGCGTCCGCCGACATAAAAATTAACAGAAATCCCACGGAAAAAGCGGGTTTTCTCTTGCAATGCGTTTTCTTTTGTGCTATAATAGAATGTAAATATTCGTTCAATCGGCGCATTCGCGCCCGTTTTCGGGAGGAGTTATGAACCACATCTTTAACATCGGCCTGATCCCCACCCTTATTTCTCAAATGGATTCTTCCTTACGCCTTGCCATGCTGATGGCCGGCATCGTGCTCTGTGCGCTGGTCGGCTATCTTTTCGGAAGTTTAAACTTTGCGCTCATTCTGTCGGGACGTCTCTACAAGGACGATATCCGCAACCACGGCAGTAAAAACGCCGGCACAACCAATATGATGCGCACCTACGGCTCCAAGGCCGCGCTGTTCACCATCTTGGGCGATATGCTCAAAGCCGTTTTGGCCGTGATTGTCGGAAATCTTCTCATGGGCGTGTATTTCGGCGGCTATACGGCGGCACTTGCCTGCGTACTCGGCCATATATTCCCCGTTTTTTACGGCTTCAAGGGCGGTAAAGGTGTGGCGACGGCGGCCGCGGCGATTCTGGTGCTCAATCCGCTTGCCTTTTTGTGCGTGATCGCCGTTTTCGTGCTGTGCGTCGTGTGTACGCGGTACGTTTCCCTCGGCTCGGTGTTGGCGGCCGCCGTTTTTCCGTTGTTGACCTTCTACACCTGCTTCGGAAACAAAACGATTTCCTCGGGCAGCGGCTATGCGTTCCTATGCGCCTTTGCCATGGCGGTCATCGTCATTGTCAAACATCACACCAATCTGTCCCGCCTTGCTCACGGAACCGAATCCAAGTTCGCGTTCAAAAAGAGCAAGGATATCAAAAAAGATCAATAAAATCCCCTAAGGAGCAATCATGTCAAAATACATAGAAAAAGTCGAAAACGGAGTTTTTCCCGTTATTCCCTTGCGCGGACTGGTCATTTTCCCCGGCATCCCGACCAGCTTCGAGATCAACAACAAAAAATCCATCAAGGCTCTGCTTGCCGCATCAAGCTACAACAACACCGTCTTTCTGTCGGCACTCGAAGAGGTCGAAAATGCGGACAGCGTCCGTTTAGCCACCACCGGCGTAACCGCGCGCATCAAGCAATCCCTCAAGCTGCCCGACGGCAACTACCGTGTGCTCATCGACGGTCAAAAGCGCGCCGAATACACCGAAATCATCGAAGGTGATGACTATCTGCGCGCCCGTGTGTTAGTCAAAAGCGTGATCGTCACCGACGACGGCGGCATCAAGGGAAAGGCATTGCGCCGCGAAGCCGTCTCCGCCTTTGAGTCGCACATCAAACTGCTTCCCAAGCTCTCGCCCGAGATCATCGTCTCCGTACAGGCCATTACCGACCCGGGCATGCTCGCCGATTTTATCGCCTCCAACGTGCTGTTCGATCCGCGCGACAAACAGCGCATTTTGGAAACGATCGATCCGCTGACGCGTTTGGAGCTGCTTGTCGAACTGTTGGAAAACGAAAGCAAAATCCTCGAATTGAAGAACGAGCTGCACACCAAGGTGCGCGAACGTCTGGAGGACAATCAGCGCGAATATTTCTTAAAGGAACAAATGCGGGTCATCCGCGAGGAATTGGGAGATGCGGCCGCCGAAGCCGATGAGGACGGCTACGCCGAGCGTATCGAGCTTGCCGGCTTTTCCGACGAGATCAAGGAAAAGCTTCTCAAGGATCTTGACCGCATGAACAAAATGCCGTTCGGCTCATCCGAAAACTCCGTCTTGCGCAATTATCTCGACACGATCTTGGATCTGCCGACCGTGTACACAAACGACGTATACTCGGTCGAGCGGGCAAACAAAATACTGGAAGAGGATCACGACGGCTTGCGCAAGGTCAAGGATCGCATTCTCGAATACATCGCCGTCAAGCAATTGGCACCCGAGCTTAAAGGACAGATTCTGTGCTTGATCGGCCCGCCCGGCGTGGGTAAATCCTCGGTGGCCGTATCGGTCGCCCGTGCGCTCGGCCGCAAGTTCGTTCGTGTTTCCCTGGGGGGTGTGCGCGACGAAGCGGACATTCGCGGTCATCGCAAAACCTATGTCGGTGCGATGCCCGGACGCATCATTTCGGCGCTGATTCAAGCGCAATCCGCCAATCCCGTCATTCTTCTGGATGAGATCGACAAGCTCACCGCCAACGCCCAGGGCGACCCGGCGGCGGCACTTCTCGAAGTGTTGGACACCGAACAGAACAAGGAATTTCGCGACCACTATGCGGAAATTCCGGTCGATCTGTCCGACTGCATTTTCATCGCTACTGCCAATGTCTCCGACACCATTCCCCACGCACTGTATGACCGCATGGAAATCATTCGTCTGCCGTCCTATACGTCCAATGAAAAGGTGTCGATCTTCGAGCACCATCTGCTTCCCAAACAGCTCAAACGTCACGGACTCACCCGCCACAACATCAAAGTCAAAGAGGAGGGTGTGCGCGAGCTCATCGAATATTACACCAAGGAGGCGGGTGTGCGTACCTTAGAGCGTCAGACCGCGTCCTTGTGTCGCAAGGTTGCCAGACAAATCGCCGAGGGCGGCAAGCGTTCGGTCACGCTCACGCCCGAAACCGTTCGGACACTTTTGGGACCGCGTAAGATTAAGCCCGACGCACTTCTCGACGTCGATACGGTCGGCGTGGTCAACGGACTTGCCTGGACGGAGCTCGGCGGCGAAATGCTTCAGGTCGAAGCGCAGAGCTTCGAAGGTACGGGCAAAATCGAGCTCACCGGAAGTCTGGGTGAGGTCATGCAGGAATCCGCCAGGGCGGCGGTCAGCTACATCCGCAAGCACGCTTCTTCACTCGGCATCGATTCGGAGTTTTACAAAAACCGCGACATCCACGTTCACGTTCCCGAAGGCGCCGTGCCCAAGGACGGCCCCAGTGCCGGCGTGACCATGATCACCGCGCTGGTTTCGGAATTGTCGAACACCCCCATTCGGCACGACATCGCCATGACCGGCGAAATCACGTTGACCGGGCGTGTGCTTCCCATCGGCGGACTGCCCGAGAAGAGTATGGCCGCCTACCGCAACGGCATTCGTACCGTTCTCATCCCCAAGGATAATGTGGCCGACCTCGAAGAAGTGGACGAACTCATCCGCGCAAGCGTCACCTTCGTGCCGGTAAGCCATGTGTCCGAGGTATTGCAGGCCGCGCTCGTTCACGCGGAAAATGCGGATGACATTCCTCTCATGCCGCCCGTTTTGACGGACACGCCTTCGACGCAGACACTTCGTCCGTAGGATAACCGTAAGGACTGTATATAATTATGGAAGAGAAAAAACTGAACCTGAACAAGGTCAACTTAATCATGACAGCGGGACTTCCGTCCCAGCTGCCGGGCATACTCCGAAGCGATCTTCCGCAGATCGCCATGTGCGGCCGCTCCAACGTCGGAAAATCCTCGCTCATCAACAAGCTTCTCGGACGCAAGAGCCTTGCGCGTGTCAGCGCCGAACCGGGAAAGACCATCACCGTCAACTGCTACGATATCGACAGCACACTGTATTTGGTCGATTTGCCGGGTTACGGCTACGCCAAACGTTCGTTTGCCGAGCGCGAAAAATGGAAAAAGCTCATCGATCGCTATTTCTCGCTCGACGCGCCGCGCCTGTATCTGCAACTCGTCGATTTAAAGGTGGGACTTACCGCCGACGACCGCGCCATGCTGTCGTTTTTGGTGGAAACCGGGCTTCCCTTTGCCGTCGTGGCCACCAAGGCCGATAAGGTCAACACCACCACCCGACTTGCCAACATCGCCGCTTTGCAAAACGACCCGTCGATTCCCTCCGACGCCGAAATTCTTCCCTTTTCGGCCAAGACAGGGGCGGGCGCGGAGGATATCTGGCGTGTGCTTCGCGAATTTACGCAAGCCGCAAGCGGAATACAGATCACTTTATAATTCAACGGAAAGGCAATCGCTCTATGAAAACCGTTCTTTTACACGACAACTACGGCATCAATGCCGACGGTCATTTCACCGTTGCCGACACGGACACCGTCGCACTTGCCAAGGAATACGGAACACCGCTGTACGTTCTCGACGAGGACAAGGTGCGCTCCATGTGCCGTCGCTATTTGAAAAGCGCCGCCGAAAACTTCAAAAGTGCCAAAATCCTTTTCGCGAGCAAGGCACTCTCCTTTAAAGAAATCTACCGTATCGCCGCCAACGAAGGTCTGTGCGCCGACACCGTTTCGTCGGGCGAAATTTATACGGCGCTTGCCGCCGATTTTCCCGCCGAGCGCATCTATTTTCACGGCAACAACAAAACGGATGCCGATTTGGAATACGCCGTGAAAAGCGGCGTCGGCTGTATCATTGCCGACAACTGCGCCGAGTTGGATGCCTTGGACGAAATCTGCGCGCGCGAAAACCGCATTCAGACCGTCGTTTTGCGCGTCACGCCCGGTATCGACCCGCACACGCACGTTAAAATTTCCACCGGGCGCGTCGATTCGAAATTCGGTAATGCCATCGAAACGGGACAGGCTCTCGAAGCGGTACGTTACGCACTCGGCAAGAAAAACCTTCGACTTGTCGGTCTGCACTGCCATGTCGGCTCGCAGAGCTTCGATCCGCAGCCGTTTTTGGACGCAGCCGACATCATGATGCGCTTTTTGGCCGAGATACGCGACAAAACGGGTGTCACACTGTCCGTGCTCAACCTCGGCGGCGGCTTCGGTGTGCGGTATGTCCCCGAACAGCAGAATCTGGATATCGATTACATGCTTCGCGAGATCGCCCTTCGTGTGCGCAAAAACTGCGAAGAGCTTTCGCTCGACGAGCCGGAGCTCAATTTCGAGCCTGGGCGCTCTTTGGTCGCGGCGGCCGGTGTGACGCTGTACACCGTAGGGAACATCAAAACCATCCCCGGTTACAAAAGCTATGTTTCCATCGACGGCGGTATGGCGGACAACCCCCGCTACGCGCTCTATCAGGCTCCCTATTATGCGCTGATCGCCAACAAGGCCGACAAAGACCAGGACTTTGTGGCGGATATCGCCGGACGCTGCTGTGAGAGCGGCGACCTCATTCAGGAGCACTGCACCCTCCAAACGCCCGAAAAAGGCGACATCCTCGCCGTGTGCGTGACCGGAGCCTATAACTACTCCATGGCGTCCAACTACAACCGTCTGCCCCGTCCGGCGCTTGTGTTGGTCGGTCAAAACGGCGTGCGTCTCGGCATTCGCCGCGAAACCCTCGAAGATCTTGTGAAAAACGACCTGTAAGCCGTCAACAACAAATATTATTATACATAAAGGAAGAACTGTCATGAAAAACACCGAAAAGACCATGGAAAAAATCGTCGCGTTCTGCAAAGGCCGCGGCTACGTCTACGCCGGAAGCGAAATCTACGGCGGACTTGCAAACACCTGGGACTACGGCCCGTTGGGTGTGGAATTCAAAAACAACATCAAAAAAGCATGGTGGAAGAAATTCGTGCAAGAGAATCCCTATAACGTGGGCTTGGATGCCGCCATTCTCATGAATCCGCAAACGTGGGTAGCCTCCGGTCATCTCGGCGGGTTCTCCGACCCGCTCATGGACTGCCGCGAATGCCACGAGC
>CAZYFX010000132.1:0-5832 GCA_964646725.1 uncultured Oscillospiraceae bacterium | reverse complement strand
TCAAGCCCCAGTTTGCGGTAAAGAACGGCGTCGGGCGCGGCGATGATATGCGCCAGCGTAATCTGCTTGCCCGGGACAAGCTCTTGTATAATGCGTCTTTTTTCCGAGAAATCGTCATTGTATTGATTCAAGGGGCTAACCTCCGATCATGATCTCCAATCCCGTGCTTTCGGCAACGCCTTTTAGGATTGCCATATGCTTGGCATCCGGCGGAAGCACATCCCCCATGTCGTATGTTCGTCCGAGTCCGACGTATTTGTCGTAGCCGAGGCGGTGATACGGAAGAAGGTGAAGCTGCCTTACGCCGGGAAGCGAAGCGGCAAAACGGGCAATGGAGAGAATTTCTTCGGGTGTATCGTTAAAGGTGGGAATGACCGGTACGCGGATGACCAAATTCTTCGCGTCGTGCACAAGACGTGCGGCATTTTCCAAAATCAGTCGGTTGTCGCGCCCGGTAAAGGCCTTGTGCTTTTCCGCGTTCGTGTGCTTGATATCCATAAGATACCAGTCAAGATACGGAAGTAAGCGGCTCACCGTTTCATACGGTGCGCAGGCGGTCGATTCGACGGCAGTGGAAAGGCCGAAGTCCTCCTTGGCATGGCGAAGAAGCGCGACGGAAAAATCGGGTTGGGCAAGGCATTCGCCGCCCGAAAGGGTCAAGCCGCCTCCGCTTCGGCGGTAGTATGGCATATCCCGAACGACCGTCTCCATGACTTCGCGCACGGTTATGTCGTAGCCGATGACCTTTTCCTTTCCGTTTTGGAGCATCGTCTCGACGGCATGATTCTGACTTTCCGGGTTACAGCACCATCGACAGCGGAGCACACAGCCCTTCAAAAAAACAATGGTACGGATGCCGGGGCCGTCGTGCGTGGAAAACTTCTGGATGTCGAAGATACGTCCGATCTGTTCTGTATAATTATCCTGCATAGTGATCTTCCGTTAAAACGACGTTTGCTCGGTTCGATTGATGATATCGTCCTGCAAAGATTTGGAAAGCGTGGTGAACAGAGCGCTGTAACCGGCGACGCGCACCACCAGACTTTTGTACTTTTCCGGATGTGCCTGTGCGTCGCGAAGCGTTTCGCGGCTGACCACGTTGAACTGCATGTGCATGCCTTTTTGATCGAAATAGCCGCGAATGAGCGCCACAAAGCTTTCGAGTCCGCTTCGTCCCGCAAGCGCCGACGGATGGAATTTCATGTTGAACAGCGTACCGTTGGACGCAATGCCGTGGTCGAGCTTGGCGACCGAGTTGGCCGACGCGGTCGGGCCGTGCGTATCCATACCGGCCGAGGGAGAAACGCCGTCGGCGACCGGTGTGTGCGCATAGCGTCCGTCGGGTGTGGCGCCGGTTTGCGCACCGAGAGGAACGTTGGCGGAAACGGGGTAAAGTCCCGCCTGGAACACGCCGCCGCGCGGATTTTTATAGGTTTCGAGCGGTTTTGTGTAGGTATAGGCGGCTTCTCGCGCCAAGGCATCCACCTCGGGAACATCGTTTCCGAATTTATCGATTTCCAGAATGCTTTCGCGGATGTCGCGGTAGCGTTTGGCGGCAGCGGCGTCAAGCGAACGGACAACGGAATCGTAAATCTTTTTGACCTCCGCTTCGGTAACGACCTTTCCGTCGGCGGCCAGTGCCGAAGCGACCTGCTCGGTCACGGCCTTCACCGCTTCGGGCGAGCTGTCCTTTCCGAAGTTGTGGTCGAGCGCGTCCTTCAGCTCGGCAAGCGTGAATTTCTTCTGCTCGTAGACAAGCGTTTTGACGGCATACAGCGAATCGGCGATATTGGCGATTCCGAAGCCCTGCGGCCCCGTGAAATTGTACACGGCTCCGCCCTGCTCGGGAGTCTTGCCGCGCCCGATGCAATCATCGACCATGGAGGACAGATACGGCAACGGGCAACGCTCGGCGTGAGCCTGATCGATGGCATTGTCGGCATTGACAAGCAATGCGATCATGTATTTCATCTGCGTTTTGTAAGCATCGAAGAATTTTTCGAAGGTATCGAGCGAATCGAGCGAACCGGTATGCGGGCCGATTTGTTCGCCCTCGTCCGCGCCGTCCGAGAAAACGAGTTCGAGCGGGCGGCACATATTGAAGAACGCCGCGTCGTGCCAACCCCAGGTCTTACCCGCCTTTTGGGGCTCCACACAGCCGATGATGTTGTAATCGCGCGCATCTTCCAAGGTCACACCGCGCGACATGAGCGCCGGAATGATGACCTCATCGTTGTAGTAGGCGGGAAGTCCCACGCCCGTGCGCGTAACTTCGGCGGCACGGAGCAAAAATTCATGCGGCGTTTTGTTCCAGACGCGCACCGAAAAGGACGGCTGGGGTAAGAGCACATGAAGCGTCGCATTGATGCACATAAACGAAAGGTCGTTGGTCGCATCGGTGCCGTCGGGATTTTGTCCGCCTGCGATAAGATTCTGGAACAGACTGTAGCCGGCAAAACCCTCGGCACTGGAAGCGTCGCGCACCTTGTTTAAGTCGTTGAGCTTGACCCAGATGCAGTCCATCAGCTCTTGCGCAAATTCGCGTGTGATCGCACCCTTTTCGAGATCGGCCTTGAAATACGGATACATATACTGATCGAAGCGGCCGGGCGAAATGGAATGTCCGCTCGATTCGGTCTGAAGTAAAAGCTGAACGAACCAGAAGCTCTGGCAAGCTTCATAAAAGCTCGACGCGCCGTTTTCGGGAACATTGGTGCAGTTGCGTGCAATCTGTTCAAGCTCCGCACGGCGCACGGCGTCTTTTTCTTTTGCCGCCGTTTCGCGCGCAAGGGAAGCGTAGCGGTGCGCATAGGTGATCGCGGCTTCGCAGCTCATTTCGACGGCTTTCAAAAACGCATACCGCGTCGCATGGTCGGCGTCGCCCGGGTCGAGTGCGGCCAATGCCGTGCGTACCTCGGTCAATATACCCTTGTAGCCGACGGCAAGCACCTTGTCGTACCGAACCGTCACATGTCCCACGCCGTTGTAAAAATAGTTTCCGGGCGTGAAAATGTTGTGCGCCATGGCGACCTTGGTTTCGGGGGCAAGGTAGGAAGTCGCAAGCTCGCTCGTCGTTTTTCCCTTCCAATATTTATACACTTCGTGCAGAGTCTTTTTCGTATCCTCCGCTATATAGAACGGATCGGCCTTGCGCGTGGCAACCGTGTCGAATTCCGCCTCCAACCATTCGAAGGAAAATTCGGGGAACACCTGACAGCCGCGCGGCTTTTTGGAATTGCTTCCGACAATCAGCTCGTTATCGCGGATGGTGATCGGCAAAAACTCGCAGATATTCTTGAAAGCACGGGCACGGCGCAGAATGATCGGCTCGCCCTCGCTCTTTTGATAGGCTTCGGTCAAAAGCACGGCGCGGTCGGCCTCGATCTCGGGAGGCACGGCGAAAAGCGCTTCCTTTAATTTATCGATACGTTCGGTTTTTTCGATATAGTCGCTGTAAAAACGGTTCACAGTCAGTCACCTCATAGCGATTTTTTCGTTTTTTTCCGAAGGAATGCGCGCTCTGCGGCACGAAAACACTTTCCCTCGTATACACTCTTATTATAACGCATAATGTGTGGTTTGTCAATAGCTTTTCGTACAAAAGAATTGGTTTTGTGTTGCTTTTTGCAAGAAAAAGTGTTGTTTTTTGCCTGTTTATTCGAACAACTCGATTAAGCAGTTCAAAAAGGCGTCCTCACCGAACGTGTTGACCTTGAAAAGAACGGCTTGGCTCCCGCCGGATGTGATGGCGGTCAAGAACATTTCGCCGTCCTTGCCGAACAGCGTCACATTCAAGGACAGACGGTTGCCGCCGAACATGCTGTAGCGTTCGTACACGCGCACGGCGCAACGCACACCGTTCAAGTCGGAGTCGCTTCCGTCCTCGTAGCTGGCCGAAAAGCTTCCGTTTAAAATGCCGTCGTGAATGAGACGAAGCGTTTCGTCGAAATTTCCGTATAAAGAGCGGGTATAGATGGCCATGGAGCAGACTTCCTTTCGGTTTATCGATGTATTTGTCCGTTTGTTTTATCCGGCGGTTTGAACGGTCACGATGACGTGTCCGTTGTTGTCACCCGAGAGCGTATAGGCTTTGTCGGTCGGAACGGGGACGGGCGTTCCGTCGATTGGGACGGCCACGCTGTAGATTTCATAGGACGCGCCGTCGGCTTCGGTCGAAACGGTCAAATGAGTGCTTTCGAAGGGGTACAGCGCCAAAACGTCGATGTATTCCTCCAGCGTCAGGCCGTTTTTGTACATATATTCCGCATGCGGAACCCCGACGTAGCGGAAATGCCAGGATTCGTAGCTTATACCGGTGATGCTCTCCTTGTCGGCGGGATATCGCAAAATAAAGCCGTATTTGTGAGCATTTTCGAAGATCCAAGCGTATTCGCCTTCGCCGGTGAAGGTGGAGATCACGCCGTCGATGTACAGGTCGATGTCCATCGCCAGACCCGTATGATGCTCCGAATAGCCCGGCTTTTGCGCGATGGTTTGATTCTCCCCGAGAGCGGCGATCTTTTCGTTCAAGATTTCAAGCTGTTTTTCGTAGGTGCGATGTCCCTCCAAAACGATGAGCGAACGCTTGCCGTTTTGATAGGCGCAAAAATCGTCGAGCATGGCGTTAAGGGCGGTGATCACCTCGCTGTTTAGCGAAACGTTCGTGTCGCGCACGGAATAGTTTGACGATTTCGCGCCGTATACGCTGATATTTTCGCCGACGTTGAACAGCGTCGGTGCCGCATCAAAGGTGAAAGGATGGGTGATGTTGACGAGCACGAGCGGGCCGGTCAAAGCGTCGCCGATCGTTGCGGAAAGCGTCGTGTAGTTTTCGGGGAGCACGTTCGACGGCTCGTCCTCTGCGTGTGCGTCCGTTCCGGTCGGATCGGGAACGGGGTAATCGGGTTCGGGGACGGAGTGGATGAAAATACGGGAATATACATAGAAATTTGCAAATACAAGGCAGGTGATGAGTATGCAGGCAAATGTACTTTTGTTCATGGCTTTTGCGCTTGACGCGCTCCTTTCAAATGATCTACATAATAAATATAGCATACAGGGACAACAAAAGTGTGAAAAAACCTTTAAGCTTTATAAAAAACGTTGCTGTCGAGCGAAAATGTGAAAAAACGGTAAACTTATGAAAAAATGCGTCAAAGTCCTTGACAAGCCTCTCGTTTTGTGCTAAAATACCCGTGTTGACCGAAGAAAACAGGTAGCTTTGCTCCAACGGTTCGTCCGCCTGTCGAGGAAGATGTTTGAAACATAGAAAGATGCCGTGCTTTTGTACGCATCTCCCATTTTCTTTCATTGTCCTTATTCCTTGGTCGAATATGGGCATTTTTTATTTGGGAGGTGAAACATATGCCTAGCGCAAAAATTCTCGAACAAAAGCAGCAAATGGTTGCCGAGCTCGCCGAAAAGATGAAGAACGCCAAGAGCGGTGTTATCGTCGATTACAGCGGCACGACGGTTGAGAAGGATACGGCTCTTCGTGCCGAGCTTCGCAAGGCCGGTGTGGATTACAAGGTCATCAAGAATACCTACATTCACAAGGCCGCCGATATCGCCGGTTTGGAAGGCTTGGATCCGTACCTCGAAGGTATGACCGCTTTTGCTCTTTCCGACGAAGACCCGCTTGCTCCCGCCAAGATCCTTTGCAAGTTTGCCGATGATAACGACAACTTCAAGATCAAGGTCGGTATGATGGACGGCGCGATCATGACCGCCGCCGAAGTCAAGGAGCTGGCAAGCATCCCCTCCAAGGAGATCCTTATCGGAAAGATCCTCGGCAGCATTCAGTCCTCTCTGTACGGTCTTGCTTATGTACTT
>CAZYFX010000131.1:268-5886 GCA_964646725.1 uncultured Oscillospiraceae bacterium | reverse complement strand
AGCGGTACGGGCAACATGAAGCTCATGATCAACGGTGCGGTCACGGTCGGCACGCTCGACGGTGCCAACGTCGAGATGTTGGAGGAATGCGGCGATGACAATATGTTCATCTTCGGTCTGACCGCCGAGGAAGCCAACGACCTGTGGACGCGCGGCTACAATGCGGCGGGCTACTACCACAATTCGCCGCGCTTGAAGCACGTGGTCGATAGCTTAAATGCGGGCTTTGCGGGCGAAAGTTTCACCAACATCTACGAATATCTGGTGGCGGGACGCAGAGGCATCTCCGACCCGTTCATGTGCCTTGCCGATTTCGAATCGTATATGCAGGCGCACGACAAAGCGCTTGCGGCGTATGCCGATGCACAGCGCTGGAATCGCATGTCGCTTATGAACATCGCGTCGGCCGGAAAGTTTGCCGCCGACCGAAGCATAGAGGACTATGCGCAGAACATCTGGCATTTGAACAGGATCACTTCCAACTCTTAAACGCTTCGCAGACCCCGTGCCCGACCGTCGGGTATGGGGTCGCTCTTTGAAAGGAACCGTCATGCTTGCAACCGCTTTATCGCAGGAAATCGCATCGGAAAGTTCTGTCACCGTCCGCCGTTCGGTCGCGGGAGAAGATTTTGACCGACGGAACGTCTTTGCGTTTTCCGATACCGTTGTGCTCGAATTGAATATTCCCCGACGCTTGGGCGTGTGCAGTGCGGAGCTTGCGGTAACCTGCGACCGCACGGGACACGTTGCGCGTCTTCCGCTTGTGTGGGAGGATATGCGCGGCGCGACGGATATCTACCGCGTCGAAATGCACCTTTGTGCTCTGTGCGAAAACGAACCGGGACTTTTGCTGTACACGCTTCGATTGCATCGCGCCGAGGAAACGCTCTATCTTGCGCCGATCAACAACATCGATTTTCGTTTGACGTACGAAACGCCCGACGTTCCGTTCCGTTTGCTTGTCTACGCGGACGATTACAAAACGCCGGATTGGGCCAAAAGCGCGGTCATGTACCACATTTTTGTCGATCGCTTCGCCAAAAGCGAACCCCATGCGCTGTCGGTGCGTGACGACGCGCGCCTCAACCCCGATTGGGACAACGGCATTCCCGAATTTGCGCCCTACCCGGGTGCGCCCTTGAAAAACAACGAATTTTTCGGGGGAAGCCTGTACGGCATTTTGGAAAAGTTGGATTATCTGGAGGATTTGGGCGTCAATCTTCTGTATCTCAGCCCGATCTTCAAGGCGTATTCCAATCACAAATACGATACCGGCGATTACGGAACGGTGGATGAAATGTTCGGCGGTCGGGAGGCGTTGCGCGCTCTGCTTTGCGAAACGCGCAAGCGCGGAATGCGTGTCATTTTGGACGGCGTGTTCAATCATACCGGCGACGACAGCCTGTATTTCAATCGCTATGGGAACTATCCGAGCGTCGGCGCCCATCAATCGCCCGATTCGCCGTATCGCGACTGGTATTTCTTTCGAGCCTTTCCCGACGAATACGAATGCTGGTGGGGAATCCCCATCTTGCCCAAGCTCAATAACGAAAATCCCGCTACCAAGGCGTATTTCCTCGGCGAAACGGGCATTTTGCGACGCTATCTTGCCGAAGGAACGGACGGCTGGCGGTTGGACGTGGCGGACGAACTGCCGAGCGCGTTTTTAACCGAGTTACGCGAAGCGGTCAAGACCGAGAAAAACGATGCGCTGATTCTGGGCGAGGTCTGGGAAAATGCCGCCGATAAGGTGGCTTACGGAAAGCGCCGCTCGTATCTGTCGGGCGGGCAATTGGACAGCGTGATGAACTATCCGTTCAAAAATGCCGTTCTCGATTACATCCGCACACGCGACTGCCGTCTTTTGTACGATACCGTGACCGAAATCTTGTCCATGTACCCGCCGCAAAGTGCGGCCGTTCTCATGAATCTTCTCGGAACACACGATACCGAGCGCATTTTGACCGCACTCGGAGCGACCGATGCGGACTATGCTCTGTCCAACGACGAAAAATCGCGCTTTCGCCTGTCGGAGGAACGCCGAAAACACGCCGAACGGCTGTTGAAGCTTGCGTCGGTGCTCGAATTTACGCTTCCCGGGTTTCCGTCGATCTTTTACGGTGACGAAGTCGGTATGGAAGGCTTCGGTGACCCGTTCTGCCGCCGTCCGTATCCGTGGGGACGGGAAAACGGAGAGCTTCGCGCGCATTACCGCCTTTTGGCGCATATTAAACGCGAGAAAAGCGCCTTGCATTCGGCAGACCTTACCTTTTTGAAGCATGAGGGCGCAAGCCTTGCCTTTGTACGCCGAAACGGTATGGGCAAGCGCGTGGCCGTATTGTGCAATATGGCGCCAAAAAGCGCACTTTTCCAAGATAAGCTCTTCGAAAAATGCGCGTTCGATATTCTGTACGGTGCTTGCGAAAAAACCGACGGCGGCTTTCGAACGGAAGCGGAAAGCGCCGTGATTCTTGCGGAACGGTAAAATCTATTTTGCGGTCGATAAGATGCATTCGGTCGAGCTCTCCGAGAAAAGCCGACAGGACAGCCCCGCGGGGATCAGATAGGCTTCGCCGCGACGAATGGGGTAAACCGTGCCGTCGCAGGACAGCCCTCCCTCTCCGTTCACACACAAAACATGTGTCATGCTTTCGGACAGCGTAAAGCTCCGTCCGTCCGAGAGCGTGACGCTTTTTGCTTCAAAGAAGGGCGAACGGCAGAGGATTTTTTCGGTGAAGTTCGGCTCGTCCGTAACGGTTTGACAAACCGAGACGGAGGTATCGTCAAAAGCGGTCTTGATGACCTCGACGCCCTTTTCGATATGGAGCTCACGCTTTTTTCCGTCCGTGCCTACGCGGTCGTAGTCGTACAGACGATATGTCGTGTTGGAATTTTGCTGAATCTCGGCGATTAAAATCCCCCGTCCGATGGCATGGACAAGCCCGGCGGGAATGTAAAAGCAATCGCCCTTTTGCACGGGAACGGCATTCAACAGCTTCTCGCATGTTCCGTTTTCTACCGCGCGTCGCATATCCTCGGCACTCACACCGTCCTTTAGGCCGCTCACAAGCGTTGCGCCCGGTTCGGCATCCAAAACGTACCACATTTCGGTTTTACCCGCGTCTAAGCCGTGGGCAGCGGCGTAGGCATCGTCCGGATGAACCTGCACCGACAGACGGTCGTTGGCATCGATGATTTTGATGAGAAGCGGAAACTCCTCCGATTCGCAAAGTGCCGGCATACCGACCGCATTTGCGTAGTCCGCCAAGGTCATACCGGCGGCTTCTCCGTTTTCAATGCGGTTGACTCCGTCCGGGCGAAGCGTGAGCATCCAGGCTTCTGCGCTTTCTTCATCGGCTTTTCCGACGGAAAACGTATCGAAAATGCGGTGTCCGCCCCAGATGGCGCTTTTTAAAACAGGGGTCAGCTTTAAGGGATACAGTTTCATAAAAAGGTACTCCTTTGGTATAAAATGCGGTCAATGCGTCCAAACTAAGGGTGCTGCGGAAAAAGCTTCCGCAAAGCGCAACAACATCGGAAAGGATGCATAAAACCATGTCGAAACAGAACAAAAAGGATCGTGCGGAAAACAGCCGAGGCCGCGAACCGATGACCGAAGCCGCAAACGCCCGCAAAGAGCCGGAGGACGCCCCGAAGCCGGAGATGAAGGTGAACGGCTCGGAGAACACAAAAAACGCACGACGAAAGGATCGCTGACGCACGGCACGACAAAAAGCAATCACTTTGACAGATCATCCGTCCGACCGACGGATGATTTTTTCATCTGTATTTATTATATACGATTTCTGTATTTTGTCAAGCAGAACTTTGGATATGACAAGTGCATGCGCCTTTTTCGGAGATATCGCCACAAAAAACGGGGCGTATCCAAATATTCGGATACGCCCCGTTGCTCGAACGTTTTCTTACTTTACGTCGATCTTCTTTCTTGCAACATAGTGCGTATGAAGAACCTCGTGCGCCTTGTGGCTGCCGGGCTTTTCAAAATACTCGTCGTACAGCGTCTTGATGACCGGGTTTTCGTGGGACTTGCGGATCGGAAGTTTTGCGTCGTCCTCGTAGAGAGCCGCTGCGCGCAGAGCCTTCAAGTCAACGAAGTTGCGAACGGAGGCCGGTTGGATCGGCTGACCGCCGCCGTTGACACAGCCACCCGGGCAACCCATGATCTCGATGAAGGTGTAATCCTTTTCGCCGCTCTTGACCATGTCAAGCACCTTGCGGGCGTTGGAAAGACCGGACGCCACAGCGACCTTGACCTTCAGGCCGTTCAAATCGTACTCGGCTTCCTTGACGCCTTCCGTGCCGCGAACTTCCATGAATTCGACAGAGGCGGCGGGCTTGCCGGTGACTGTTTCGACAGCCGTGCGAAGTGCGGCTTCCATAACGCCGCCGGTCGCACCGAAGATGGTGCCTGCGCCCGAACCGATACCGAGAGGAGCGTCGAATTCCTCGTCGGGCAACTCGTTGAAGTTGATACCGGCGCGCTTGATCATCTTGGCAAGCTCACGAGTGGTGAGCGAAACGTCGGTGTCGGGATAGCCGGAGGCGTCCTGACCGTCGCGACCGATTTCGAATTTCTTGGCTGTGCAGGGCATGATGCTGACAACAAAGATGTCCTTGGGGTCGATGCCCATCTTTTCGGCGTACCAGGTCTTGGCAACCGCGCCGAACATCTGCTGGGGAGACTTGCAGGACGAAACGTTTTCGAGCATATCCGGATAGAAGTGCTCGCAGTACTTGACCCATCCGGGCGAGCAAGAGGTGATGAGCGGAAGCTTTCCGCCGTTTTGGATGCGCTCGATGAGCTCGTTGGCTTCTTCCATGATGGTAAGGTCGGCGGTGACGTTGGTGTCGTACACGCCGGCAAAGCCGAGACGCTTGAGAGCGGCAACCATCTTACCGGTGACCAATGTGCCGACCGGAAGTCCGAAGCATTCGCCGAGTGTGGCGCGAATGGACGGAGCGGTGTGAACGATGACATGCTTGGAGGAGTCGGCCAAAGCATCCCAAACCTTTTGGGTGTCGTCTACCTCGGTGAGCGCACCAGTCGGACATACCGTGATGCACTGACCGCAGGCAACGCAGGCGACTTCATCGAGCTTCAGCTCGAAAGCACTTCCGATGTGCGTCTTGAAGCCGCGCTCGTTGGTACCGATGACGGCCACAGCCTGATTCTTGTCGCAAACGGCAACACAGCGTCTGCAAAGCACACACTTGTTGTTGTCGCGAATGAGGTGGGGCATAGAGGTATCCTTTTCGTAGCGGATCGTCTCGCCCTCGTATTTGTGTTCGTCCTCCACACCGTAATCGGCGCAGAGCTTCTGGAACTCGCATTCGCCGTTCTTGGCGCAGGAGAGACATTTTTTGTCGTGATTGGAGAGAAGAAGTTCAAGCGTCAGCTTTCTGGATTTCAGAACAGCCGGTATGCAGCCTTCAGACCTTGTACTGATCGCTGCCAGACCTTCTATGGGTAAAACGGCTTTTGTATTGAATATAGCGCAATATGCGGCGTTTAAGCAGCATAAAGCGGTAGCGATATTCTCACTGGAAATGAGTAAGGAACAGTTGGTAAACCGATTGTTTTCCTTGGAATCCAA
>CAZYFX010000131.1:0-258 GCA_964646725.1 uncultured Oscillospiraceae bacterium | reverse complement strand
GAGCGGACAGAATATACGAACCGGTCAGCTTACGGATGATGAGTGGGAAAAGCTGGCAGAGACTGCCGGAGTGATTGGTCAGTCCAATCTGATGATTGACGATACACCGGGTATTACGATTGCCGAGCTTCGTTCTAAGTGCCGTAAGTTTAAGCTTGAGCGTGGTCTGGACATCATTATCATCGACTATTTGCAGTTGATGAGCGGTGGTGGCAGAAGCGAATCCAGACAGCAGGAAATTTCCGAGATTTCCCGATC
>CAZYFX010000130.1:0-5921 GCA_964646725.1 uncultured Oscillospiraceae bacterium | reverse complement strand
AAACCGAGGAAATCATGAATACCAACCTCGATTTCCTGCCGCTGAAATCCTATGCGAATATCGCCTGCGGGAACGCACTGCGCACCGATTGGGAAAGCGTTGTGCCGAAGGATAAGCTGAATTATATCATGGGAAACCCGCCGTTTATCGGATATTCCTTGCAGAGTGAAGATCAGAAAAAGGATATTCTGTCGATTTATATTGACGAAAAGGGTAAGACATACAAAACCGCCGGGAAAATCGATTATGTATCGGGATGGTACTTTAAGGCAGCGTCTATGATGGCGGGTACAAACATTCGCACAGCCTTTGTCTCCACCAATTCAATCACACAGGGAGAGCAGGTCGCAAGTGTCTGGAAGCCACTTTATGACCGTTTCCATGTTCATATTGACTTCGCACACCGAACTTTCCGCTGGGACAGTGAAGCAAGCATTAAGGCTTATGTGCATTGTGTGATCGTAGGTTTCAGCAGTGCGCTAAACCCGAAGCCGAAACAACTATATTCTGCGGAGCGTTTTCAGTTGGTAGACAACATCAATTTCTATTTGATCGAAGCACCAACAGTATTTGTTGAAAGTCGAACACGGTCAATATGTGATGTCCCTCAGATGGTATATGGAAATAAGCCAACAGATGGCGGTTTCTTATTTTTATCACCAGAAGAATACGCAGAAATAGCTTTGAAAGACCCGATAGCAAAAAAATATGTTCGGCAAATATATGGTGCTACCGAGTATATCAATAATAAAGTACGGTATTGCTTGTGGCTTGTTGGTATATCGCCCTCTGAATTACGAAGTTCTCAATTTATTAGGGAACGAGTGGAAAAAGTGCGGGAATTTAGACTTAGTAGCAGTAAAGACGCAACTCGGAAAAGTGCAGATACCCCAACACTGTTTCAGGAAATTCGCCATCCTGATAGCCAGTACATAATCATACCTCGGCATTCGTCAGAAACTCGGAAATACATTCCTTTCGGTTTTGTTGATCCCGAAATAATTGTAAATGACGCAGTACAAATTATCCCAGACGCAGAGTTGTACCATTTCGGTATCATGATGTCCAATGTTCACATGGCGTGGACTCGTGCTGTATGTGGCAGAATTAAAAGCGATTACAGATATTCAAAAGATATTGTCTACAACAATTTTCCCTGGTGTAATCCTACTGCCGAGCAAAAAGCCAAGATCGAGCAGACCGCACAGGGGATTCTTGACGCGCGTGCGCTCTATCCCGATTGCTCCCTTGCCGATCTCTACGACGAGGTTGCCATGCCGCCCGAACTGCGTAAGGCACACCAAGCCAATGATCGTGCCGTTATGCAAGCCTACGGCTTTGATGTAAAGACTATGACGGAAAGCAGTTGCGTGGCGGAGCTGATGAAGATGTATAAGGAACTTGTGTCGGAGGATGGTGAGAAGAAATAAACAGCGAACAGGCAAAGCGTTCCTCGCTATTCGTCCCGAAAGACATCAAAAAAGAGCATAACCTCCCCGCCATGCTACCTGTCAAGCCGAACAAAAAAGTCGGTCATCACCGGGAAGCAAGCCCCTGGTGATAACCGACACATCTTCGTATTTCCGATTTATCGTGTTCGGATTTATCGCGATACCGACATGGCGCGGACTTGGCGGAAGGATCTTTCGTCCCTCGCTCCGTCACTCCGCCAAATTCTTTCCTTCCCACTCTTCGGCACTTTGTGCGCCCAAAAGAGAAGCAACCGTCGGTGCGATGTCCTTGATGCTCACATTTTCAAGCGTCTGTCCCGCTTTAAACGGCGCACCGCAGATCACGACTGGGATGTTCATATCCTCATCCAGTTCGGTGCCGTGGATGCGATCGTGACCGCCGTGGTCGGCGGTGAAGATCACGGTGTATTCGTCCTCTAACGATGCAAGCAGCGTGTCGATGTCGTCCCACGTCTTTTTGAGCGCGTCCAGATATTCTTCGCTCATCCAGCCGTAGGTATGTCCTGCCGCGTCTGTCCAGCCGAGGTACAAAAACGTAAAATCAATGTCGTGCGTGTTGAGATATTTCGCCGCGTCCTCACACAGCTTGCGGTTCGCTTGCTCGTAGCCGTAGATATGTCCCGAAAAGTACTCGCTGTAGGCCAAGCTGTCCGGACGGGACAGGTCGCGCAATTCTTCCCAGTTGTAGAACATCGCGCTTGCCTTTCCGGTTTTGCGTAACTGTTCGAACAGTCCCGAAATCGGGCGTACCTGCGGCGCGTAGGTGTTGGTGGTCGTGCCGTGCCACGAAGGATCGACGCTGTGGAACAGCGACACATGGCACGGAAGCGTGACGGACGGAACGACCGTGCGGGCATTCATGCAGGCGGCAGACTTTGCCTTGAACTTTTCAAAAGTTTTGATACCGTTTAAGCTGTCCGGGCGGACACCGTCGCTTAAAATGAGCAAAATCTTCATGATGGGCGATCCTTTATTTTTTGATGATGGTGACAAGATCGCCGTTTTTCAGACCCGCCGCGTTGGCGTCGTCCGTGTCGATGTGCATTTCCACATTGAAATCCTCGCGTACGCGCACCTGCACGTCGAAGAATTTGGTCGGCTTGATGCTGTTAACCAACACGTCCACATAATCGCCGTCTTTAATTCCCTGCTTTTGCGCAAATTCGGGGGTCAAGTGGATGTGACGGTTGGCAATAATCACGCCCTCATTCAGGTAGACCGCGCCCTTCGGCCCGACAATGACCAATTTTTCCGAGCCCTTGATGTCGCCCGACGGACGCACCGGCGGACTGACCTTGAGCACGAAGGTATCCGTGCGGGAAATCTCGACCTGCGTGTGCTTTCGCACCGGCCCCAGAACGCGCACGTTTTCAATGGTCTTGAGCGACGGCCCTACCAACGTGACCAACTGCTCGGAGGCAAATTCGCGCCCCATGAGCGTTTTCTTTTTGGTTAATTCAAAGCCCTTTCCGAACAGCGTGTCCAGATCCTCACGGGAGAGGTGAACGTGTCTTGCGGAAATACCGACCTTGACCTTGCTGTCGTCTCCCAAATTCATTTCGTCGAGTGCCTTTTTCACGGCCTCGGCAATTAACTTTTCGTCATACACGGCAAACACCGCCTTTACTTCAATTTAGTTTATTCGGCCTGCAAATCAAAGAATTTCAACACTTCGGGGTGCGGATTGGCGATGACGTTTCTGCCGTACACCTTACCGAGCGGTGCGGCGGCGGCTTCTCCGTGCTCCAACGCACTGGTCACCGCGTCTACCTTTCCGGCCACGATGAGTGTTACCAAACGTCCGCCGAGTCTCTTTTCCGTATGGATGAGCCGCACGTCGGCCGCCTTGAGCATGGCGTCCAAGCCGTCGATGGATGCGACAAGCCCTTCGACCTCCAACAGTGCGATGGCGTTGTCACCTGTGAAGTACGGCGTTTCCACATCGCGGAAGGTCTTCGGCAAATGCTTGTTGAATTTATCGCGGTTGATATCGATTTTGTAGGCCATTTTGTCCACATCTTCACCGGGATGCGGGATAACGTGCGAAACGATATGATGTCCCAACGTTTTGGCATATTCGGCCGCCGCGTCCACGGACGCGCGCACATCCGCCACGTCACCCTCGATTTTGGCCGCCATGATGAGCGGAACGGGGAATCCCTTGGCGAACGGACGGTTGCGGTCGAACGCAATGACGCGCACGTTTCCCGTTTTTGCCATGATATCCGCGCAGGTCACAGCCGTTGTGAAGCTGTATACCTCGATCATTCCCAATGCTTTCATTTAAATACCTCGAAAAACCCGAAATCGGGCGAAATAGTAAAACCGATCAGACAATATGTAAGCCGTCCACCAGTACGCAGCGTCTCTGACGGGTAAAAGAATGTGCCGCCGTCAGCCCCTCGCCGGTCGGGCCGGCAATGGTAAAGGTGGTGTAGCCCTCGCCGCCCGCGCCGATACCGGCGAAGGACGGAGCGTTCTTGACGAAGATCGTCGTTTCGACCGCTCTTGCGAAGCGGGTCAGATGATCGACATTCTTGGAATGGATGTGTGCCGAATGACGGTTGCCGTGTTCGGCTTTGACGGCCATTTCAATAGCCTCGTCGATGTTCTTGACGCGCACGATACCGAGTACCGGCATCATCATTTCCACCTGCACGAAGGGATGCATTTCGGGCACTTCGCAGATGACCAACCGTGCGTCGGACTCGATACCGAGTGCCTTTAAGAACTTGGAAGCGTCGCGGCCGACCCAGTCCTTGTTGATGGAATATTTTCCGTTCTTTTCCACCAGGCAGGTCTTGACCAGTTTGTCGATCTGTTCGCCCTTGATGAGATAGGCGCCGTTCTGCGTCATATATTTGATGAGATCGTCGGCAATGTTATCGAAAGCGAAGCATTCCTTTTCGGCGATGCAGGGCAGATTGTTGTCGAAACTTGCGCCGGCTACGATATCCTTGGCGGCTTTTTCGATGTCGGCAGTATCGTCCACGATGACGGGGGGATTGCCCGCGCCCGCGCCGATGGCTTTTTTGCCGGAGGAGAGAAGCGCCTTGACCACGCCCGGGCCGCCGGTTGCCACCAGCATACGCACGATGGGCGATTGCATCATTTCATCGGAAGATTCCTTGGTGGGATGTTCGACGGTGACCACAAGATTTTCGGGGCCGCCGGCTTCCAAAATGGCGCGGTTGACCAAATCGACCGCGTAGTTGGCGGTTTTGCAGGCGTGGGGATGCGGATTGAATACAACGCCGTTGCCGCCGGCGATCATGCCGATGGAATTGCAGATGACCGTTTCACTGGGATTGGTGGAGGGGGTGATACTGCCGATGACGCCGTAGGGCGCCATTTCGACCAAGGTCAGACCGCAGTCGCCGGAGAAGGCGGCGGGGTGAAGATCCTCGGTGCCGGGGGTCTTGTTGGCAACCAGCTGATGCTTGACGATCTTGTCGGCCACGCGACCCATTCCGGTTTCCTCGACTCCCAGTTTTGCCATATTTTCGGCCTCGTTCAACGTAAATTCGCGAATCTTGGCGATCATTTTTTCACGCTGTTCGATGCTGTAGCTTTTATACTGCTTATAGGCCTTGTCCACAGCGGCCAAAGCCTCGGTCATTGTGGAAAAAACACCTTTCTGTGCCTGTTTGGAGGTCGTCATGGATTTTACGACGCTTGCGACGATCTCACTTACCATTCTTTCATCCATCGTGGAGCCATCCTTTCATATTATGTTAAGGGCTCGCGCGGCGAGCTCTGACGTACCGATTCTATTATATAGCATGTGAGTGCATTTGTCAAGAGATTTTGAGATTATTTTCTTTCTTTTTGCGTTATTTTGTTGTTTTGTGAAAATGTCCGTGTTGTTTTATGTGGTTTCGGAACGGAAGCCGCGCGAAAATTGCAGTGCGCCGTCCGCGGCATATGTTACTTTTGTGTTACAATTGAAAAAAACCCTTGCAAATTGTAGGATGTTGATATAAAATAAAACATGTATACAAGTCTATTTTGTGTAGACCAACAAATCACATACAGGAGGAATCCACTATGCGCAAATTCACACGCATTCTCACCGCAGGCTTGACGGCCGCTATGCTGCTCGCCGCAATGGCAATCGGCACGTCCGCCGCGTCCAAGTTTACGGACGTTTCCGCCAAGGATGAGACTCTGACCAAGGCTGTCGCTCTGCTTGAAGGCCTCGGCGTGACCAAGGGTACGTCCGACGATACCTTCGGCACGAACGATCCCGTCACCAGACAGCAGATGGCCGCTTTCATCTACCGCCTCATGAACCGAGGCAAATCCGTCGAGGGCGGTGACAACACCACCACCTTCGAAGACCTCTATGACGATACCTACTACAGCTATGTGTCCTGGGCACACGGCATGGGCGTCATCAAGGGCCTGAGTGCTACCGAGTTCAATCCCGACGGCACCATCATCCTTCAG
>CAZYFX010000129.1:623-6061 GCA_964646725.1 uncultured Oscillospiraceae bacterium | reverse complement strand
CGGCGGAATCCAATGGAATACCGACGGAAATGTCGGTTGGGGCTACGGACAGGCGCCGAAATCGCCCGAAGAGTTTATCGAGCGCTATCGCGGTTTGACCGAGGCACTGCTCTTTAACCCGAAGGTCATGGGCTTCTGCTACACGCAGCTGTACGATATCGAGCAGGAGATCAACGGACTGTACACCTATGCGCGTGTGCCGAAATTCGACGTGTCGATCTTCAAGGCCATCAACGAGCAAAAGGCGGCTATCGAGGACTAAACATATGCTCGGCTGACCCGAAAGGGCTGTGAAAACGTTTGGAAAATGTTTCACAGCCCTTTTTCTGTGTAAATCGGAAAGAAAATACACGATTCGTGCTCCGGGGCTTGCAAAAATCGCACATTATTGGTATAATATCGGTAAAGATATCTGTTGGAACGGAGTGACCCTTTATGCAGGACAAACCTTTTCTCTTAAAAAGCAATTATACGCTGTCCGGTGACCAACCGCAGGCGGTGGACAAGCTTGTCCGCGGAGTGCTCGACGGAGATCGGGCGCAGACGCTTTTGGGTGTGACCGGTTCGGGTAAAACATTTACCATGGCCAATATCATCGCCCGACTCAACCGTCCGACGCTCGTTTTGGCGCACAACAAAACATTAGCCGCACAGCTGTGCAGTGAATTTAGAGAGTTTTTCCCGGAAAATGCCGTCGAATTTTTCGTTTCCTACTACGACTACTATCAGCCCGAGGCGTATATTCCCGGCAAGGACGTGTATATCGAAAAGGATTCCTCCATCAACGATGAGATCGACAAGCTTCGCCACAGCGCCACCAGCGCGCTGTTCGAGCGGCGGGACGTGATCATCGTGTCCTCGGTGTCCTGCATTTATACGCTCGGTGACCCGTCCGAATATCAAAGCATGACGGTTTCGGCTGCTCCGGGGCTGGCCGTCGGCCGTGAGGAATTCATCGCGTCGCTTGTGCGCATTCAGTATGAGCGAAACGACCTGTCACTTGAACGAAACAAATTCCGTGTGCGCGGCGATACGGTCGAGCTTCTTCCCGCCAACAACGACAAAACGGCGCTTCGCGTGGAGTTTTTCGGCGATGAGATCGACGCGGTGTCCGAGATCGACATTGTGACCGGAGCGGTTTTGCACAGGTTGTCCCGCGCGGTGGTCTATCCGGCGACCCACTATGTGACTTCGGCCGAGCGCCGCAAGCAGGCAATCGATGAAATATTGTCCGAAATGACCGAACGTGTCGCGTATTTTAAAAGCCAAAATAAGTTTATCGAGGCACAGCGCATCGAAGAGCGCACACGCTACGACATGGAAATGCTCGGCGAGATCGGGTATTGCTCGGGCGTGGAAAACTATTCGCGCGTACTTTCGGGACGTCCGGCGGGGAGCACACCGTACACGCTTTTGGATTATTTTCCGAAGGATTATCTTTTGTTCGTGGACGAATCGCACGTTACGCTCCCGCAGGTGCGCGGCATGAGCGGCGGTGATCGGGCGCGTAAGCGAAACCTGGTGGACTACGGCTTCCGTCTGCCGTCGGCACTCGATAACCGACCGCTGTTCTTCGATGAATTCGAGGAGCGTGTCCATCAAGCGATTTATGTCAGCGCTACGCCGCAGGAATACGAAAAAGAGCATTCCGAACAGATCGTGGAGCAGCTCATCCGTCCGACGGGCTTGCTTGACCCCGAAGTCGAGGTGCGTCCGATCAAGGGACAGATCGACGATCTCATCGGCGAAATACACAAACGCGTGGAAAAGAACGAACGGGTCTTGGTCACGACCCTGACAAAAAAAATGGCGGAGGATTTGACCGAATATCTGGGAAACTACGGCGTCAAGTGCCGCTATATGCATTTTTCCATCGAGACGATCGAACGTATGGAGCTGTTGCGTGATCTGCGCTTGGGCGTTTTCGATGTACTTATCGGGATCAACCTGCTTCGCGAGGGGCTGGATCTGCCCGAGGTGTCGCTTGTGGCGATTCTGGATGCGGACAAAGAAGGATTTTTACGCAGTGAAACGTCGCTCATTCAGACCATCGGACGTGCCGCGCGGAATGCCGAAGGAAAGGTCATTTTGTACGCCGACACAATCACCGGCTCCATGCGAGCCGCCCTTTCCGAGACGGAGCGCCGCCGTAAGATACAGAACGAATACAATCGGGCACACGGTATCGTTCCGCAGACCGTCAAAAAGGATGTGCGCGACATCATCGATCTTTCCGTGAAAGATAAGAAGGACGGCAAACGCAAAATGACCAAAGCCGAATTGGAGCGCACGACGGCGGAATTGACCGAGCAGATGAAAGCGGCGGCCGCTTCACTGAATTTCGAGCTTGCCGCGGCAT
Organism: uncultured Oscillospiraceae bacterium; assembly: GCA_964646725.1. Taxonomy (GTDB): domain Bacteria; phylum Bacillota; class Clostridia; order Oscillospirales; family CAG-382; genus UMGS882. The sequence goes on along the minus strand of CAZYFX010000129.1, from coordinate 3,702 downwards.
TACGCGATAAGATCGCGGCCCTTCGGAAAACGAAGAAATAGAAGCCTTTTGATTTATTTTCACAGCATTTACACATTCGGTGTGTATACTGTATCCGAATAAAATTTGTAAAAAGGGTGAGTGTCTATGTATAAGCTTTTGGTCGTGGACGATGAGCAGAAGATTCGCGAGATCATCAACAAATACGCCCAGTTTGAGGGCTACAGCGTGGAAGAAGCGCCGGACGGTATGACCGCTATCGATATGTTTAAGACGAAAGAGTATGACCTTATCATTTTGGATGTTATGCTTCCCGATTTGGACGGCTTCTCGGTCTGCCGAGAGCTTCGCAAGAGCAGCCGTACTCCCGTCATCATGCTTTCGGCGCGTGGGGAGGAATACGACCGTATTCACGGCTTTGAGGTGGGGATCGACGACTATGTGGTCAAGCCCTTTTCGCCCAAGGAGCTGATGCTTCGTGTTTCGGCGGTGCTCAAGCGTACCAACAGCATTTCCGACGATACCTTCGAATACGAGGGCTTAAAGGTGGATTTTGCCGGACGCATTGTGTATATCGACGGTCAAAAAACCGATTTGACTCCCAAGGAATACGAGCTTCTTTTTTATCTGATCAAAAACAAGGGTATCGCCTTAACGCGCGAAAAGCTCATCAGCAACGTGTGGGGCTACGATTTTTTCGGGGATGACCGCACGCTCGACACGCACATCAAGCTCCTTCGCAAGAATCTCGGCGAGTATGCGCGTCTCATCGTGACGTTGAGAGGGGTCGGATACCGTTTTGAAGCGAAATAAAAAAAACGATAAGAAGTGTTCGGAAGCGACGGAGCACGGAGAACAGGCGCTCGGCGGTATGCGCATTCGCTGGAAGATCTTTTTCAGCTTTTTTACGGTGGCTATGCTGATTTTGATCGTTTTGTGGACGTGCCAGGTGCTGCTCATCAGCAGCTTCTATCAATACGTCAAAACCGGTGAGCTCAAGCAGGCAACCGACGAGGTTATCCGACATTTGGACAGCGACGACAGCGAGGATATTTTCGACCGTATTATCCTTCAGGGTGATATCAACGTGCGTATCATCAGTCTTTCCGATCTGCAAAGCGTGTACACCGGCGGGGACGGCGTGATCTCGGCCACACACGACATAGGCGACTTTGAAATTCTTCGCCTGTACGATCAGGCTAAGGAAAACGGTGGGGAGATTTCGCGTTACTATACCTATGACCGACAGAATGACGACTTTTTAAATTCGCCCGCTCCCGAGAATGAGTCGGACAGTTCGACCGATGAATCGGAATCGTCCGAACGAGGGGATACCGAGCGCGGGACGCACGGCCGCAGAGAGATCGGTGTACAGTTCTTTCCGGGACGTCCCGGCTTTTTCCGTAACGACCGCTATGTGGACGATTTTCTGTATGCCAAGCTGGCAACGCTTGCGGACGGAACGGAGTTAATGGTCATCAGCGACGTACAGGTCACGCCGCTCGATTCGACGGTCGCGATCTTGAAGGGACAGCTGGAGGTAACGTCGGTTTTGGCACTCGTCTTTTCGTTGATCGTGTCGCTGTTCGTATCGCGCAACATTTCGCGTCCCATCGTTAAGCTCAACGATGCGGCGTTGGAGCTGGCGCAGGGAAAATTCGATACCCGCTTTTCCGCCAAGGGCTTTCGCGAGATCGAACAGTTGAGCGATACCTTGAATTACACGGCGAAGGAGTTGGGGCGCGCCAACGAGTTTCAACGTGAGCTGTTGGCCAATGTGTCGCACGATCTGCGCACACCGCTGACCATGATTGGCGGCTATGCCGAGGTTATGCGGGATATCCCGGGCGAGAATACCCCCGAAAACGTGCAGGTCATCATCGATGAGACTAAGCGCTTGACGGCGTTTGTCAACAACATTTTGGATCTGTCCAAATTGCAGAGCGGCTTCGAGCAGGTCAAATACGAAACGATCTGCGTGACGGATATGCTCGAAAGCATTCGCAATCGCTACTTTCATCTGACCAAGAACGACGGCTACACCATTGAGATTCAGGCAGATGAGGACGCCTATGTGCGTTGCGACGAGCAAAAGCTCAGTCAGGCTTTTTACAATCTGATGGATAACGCGGTCAATCACACGGGAGACAACAAAACGGTGGTCATTCGCCAGATATTGACCGAGCAAAAGGTGCGCATCGAAATTTCCGATTCCGGCTCAGGTATCGCGCCCGAGGAGCTGCCGTACATTTGGGATCGCTATTACCGTGCCGGTTCGAACGGACACAAGCGTGCCGTGGTGGGCTCGGGCATCGGGCTTTCCATCGTCAAGAGCGTGTTCGAACTGCACAAGCTTCGCTACGGCGTTGAGAGCGAGATCGGCAAGGGGACGACCTTCTGGGTGGAATTCGAACGCCGCGACGGATCGTCGCTTCCGGTTTCGCGAAGCGAACTTTCGATGTAAGTCGGTGTCGCGGCTGTATGAACGGTTTTGCGAAGCGAAGCTTCGGCTGCTGCCGAATGTTGCTTTGCAAAACCGTTTCCGCAAAATACTCTGTGAGACATGACTTAATTTGTGTATTTTTCGGTAATTTTGACCGTATATCTTGACAAGTCACCGAATATCATGTATAATATAAATGTTAAGGGTACAAAATAACATACTTATATACTTTGCAAGTGCCTTACCGTATAAATTTACGCGCTTTATATATATTTGCATATTTGGAACAGATGACAAATTTACAGCGATCCGACCTTGCTCCGCGTCGGAAAATACGTTATTTTTATACTTGTTCGTAAGACACCTGTTTTGTTATTTTTACTATGACGAAGGAGGTGCTTTTATTTTGGAACTTTTAACAATCATACTCTTCATCGTTGCTGTTTTGTTGTTCGCGGCGTCGGTGCTCTACAGCTTTAACGAGCTCAAAAAGCTTAAGAACAGCCGCAGAGAAGCCGAGAACGAGAAAAAACGCATTTTGGACGACGCGCAGAGAGCTGCCGAAACCAAGAAAAAGGAAGCTCTCATCGAAGCCAAGGAAGAAATTTTAAAGAACAAGAACGAAACCGAGCGTGAGCTCAAAGAACGCCGCAACGA
>CAZYFX010000129.1:0-613 GCA_964646725.1 uncultured Oscillospiraceae bacterium | reverse complement strand
GAGGTGGCGCGCTTGGAAAAGCACGCACAGCAGAAGGAAGAATCTCTCGATAAGAAGATCGAAAGCTACGAGCATAAAGAGGAGCTGCTTGCGACACGCACACAAAAGCTGTCCGAGCGTGAGACCGAGCTGTCCGATCTGATCGAGAGCGAAGTCAGAAAACTGGAAGAAATTTCCGGCTTCACCTCCGAACAGGCCAAGGAATATATCTTAAACCGCGTGGAATCCGAGGTGCGTCATGAGGCGGCCATGAAGATTTCCGCCATTGAGCAGGAGTATAAGGATGAAGCCGAAACGAAGGCGCGCGGGATCATTTCGCTTGCCATTCAGAGATGTGCATCCGAGTTCGTCTGCGAAGCCACCGTGTCGGCGGTCGATCTGCCGAACGATGAGATGAAGGGACGCATCATCGGTCGCGAAGGACGAAACATCCGTGCGATCGAAACGCTGACCGGCGTCGATTTGATCATCGATGACACGCCCGAGGCCATTACGGTATCCAGCTTTGATCCGGTGCGCCGCGAGATCGCGCGTATGTCGCTTGAAAAGCTCATCTCGGACGGCCGCATTCACCCGGCTCGTATTGAGGAAATGGTCGAAAAGAGCCGCCGCG
>CAZYFX010000128.1:0-6137 GCA_964646725.1 uncultured Oscillospiraceae bacterium | reverse complement strand
CGCTTGCCGCCAACAGAGACGCCAAAATGACCTTGAGTCCCTTTTTCATGGATAAATCTCCTCTCAAATGTTGTCGGATTTTTGAAGTATACTAATTATACCGCTTTTACGCCGGAATTCAATAGATATTTCGAACTAAATACTTGCACTTTTCGAAAAAAGATATTGTGCCGCAATTGATGGGTGACAAAAGAAAACAGACTCCGAAAATGATATACTGTCCGTAACCGCAAAAACACAAAGGAGTTGTTTTTAATGGATATTATATCATATTTTCGGAAAAAAGCAAGCCCCGGAACGCGGATTCTGTATTTCTCTTTTTTGCAAATTGAGACGCGAAAGTTGCACCGGCGCTTTCGCCGGTATTATATCATATTTTCGAAAAGAAGCAAGCCCCGGAACGCGGATTCTGTATTTCTCTTTTTTGCAAATTGGGACGCGAAAATTGCACCGGCGCTTTCGCCGGTATTATATCATCGAACGCTCACTTTTGTCAACGGTTTTTGAAACACTTTCTTTTTGCGCAACCTATACCAATGCACATTGAAATTTCGGTGTGTGGGACGAATCGGTCACATACCGTTTTGCAAAAAACTAAAAATTTACTATTTATATCTTTTACTCGGGCTTCGCTTTGGTGTATACTATAATGAAAAATGTTCACCTGCCGTAGGAGGAATCGCCTTGAACAAGCTGAAACCGTTATTACCTATCTTAAAACACCACAAAAAATACTGTATTCTCGCCCCGACCTTCAAGTTTTTAGAGGTCGTGTTTGATCTGCTCGTCCCGCTCGTCGTGGCCGATATGATCGATGTCGGTGTGACGGGACGGGATATGTCCTATATCGTTCGCCGTTTTCTTCTCTTGTTGGCTATGGCCGCCGTGGGCTTGATGTGTACCGTCACCGCGCAGTTTTTTGCCGCCAAGGGCAGTGTCCGCTTTGCCGCCGAATTGCGTCAAACGCTGTTCGACCATATCGGTCGCTTTTCCTATACCAATCTCGATACCGTCGGCGCGGACACGCTCATCACCCGTTTGTCCGACGATACCAATCAGGTGCAGAACGGCTTGAATATGGCGCTTCGCCTGCTTATCCGCAGTCCCTTTATCGTGCTCGGCTCCATGGTCATGGCGTTCACCGTCAATGCGCGCAGTGCGATCGTTTTTGCCGTTACCATCCCCATCCTGTTCGGCGTGATTTATCGAATCATGGGCGTCAGTATTCCGCTGTTTCGTAAAGCGCAGGCGGGGCTTGACCGTGTGACGGGGCTGACGCGCGAAAATCTTACGGGTGTGCGCGTCATTCGTGCGTTCTGCCGCGAAGAAGCGTCCGCCGAGGAATTTGAGGAAAGCAATCGCGCCCTGACGCGCTTAAACGAATTTGTCGGACGGCTGTCCGCGCTTTTGAATCCGATCACCTATGTGCTTATCAACATTGCCGCCGTGGTGCTTATCTATGTCTGCGCGGGGCAGGTCAATGCGGGACATATGCTTCGGGGCGATACCGTGGCGCTGTACAACTATATGCTTCAGATGATCGTGGAACTGATCAAGCTTGCGACCTTGACCGTGACGCTCAACAAAGCCATCGCCTGTGCCGAACGTGTCGGAGACGTGCTTGCGATCGAGCCGGACATGAATTATCCCGCGGCCGACGCGGCGGAAGCGGTCGAAAATGCGGAAGCCGTGCGGTTTGAGCATGTCACCTTTACCTACAGCGGCGCGGGTGCGCCCAGTCTTACCGATATCTCGTTTTCCGTCCGCAAAGGGCAAACCGTCGGCGTAATCGGCGGTACGGGAAGCGGTAAATCCACCCTTGTGAATCTCATTCCCCGTCACTACGATGCGACCGAGGGTCGTGTTCTTTTGAACGGAAGAGACGTGCGTACCTGTTCCCGCGAAACGCTTTTGAAAAACGTCGGAACGGTCGCGCAGAAAACACGCCTGTTCAAGGGAACGGTGCGGGACAATCTGCGCTTCGGCAATCCGAACGCCTCGGATGAGGAGCTGTGGGCGGCACTTGAAACGGCGCAGGCCGCTTCGGTCGTGCGCGATAAGCCGGGGGCACTCGATTTCAAGCTCGAAAAGAACGGCGGAAACCTTTCGGGTGGGCAGAAGCAACGTCTGTCCATTGCGCGAACACTGGTTCAAAAGCCCGAGATCCTTATTTTGGACGACAGCGCCAGTGCCCTAGACCAGGCCACCGACGCTTCGCTTCGCCGTGCCGTCCGCGCGTTAAATGACGTTACAACCTTCATCGTATCTCAGCGCATTGCGGGCATTCGGGACGCAGATATCATTCTGGTTTTGGATAACGGACATCTGGTCGGAAACGGCTCGCACGACGCGCTTTTGAAGGACTGCGAAGCCTATCGCGAAATTTATCTGTCCCAGTTCCCGGAGGAACGTGCCGCCGTCGAAGCGGCATGTGGCATGAAAGGAGGCGACGGTCATGCAGAATAAAAACGTGACGCGCTCGACGCTCTCCAAGCTGTTAAAGCATATCGCAAGCTATCGGCTGTACCTTGTGTTCAGCATTGTGCTTGCGGCGGTGACGGTGATTCTACAGCTGTATGTTCCCATGCTGTTCGGTGACGCGATTGACCGAATCGTCGGCGAAGGACAGGTAGAGCTTACGGCGGTCGTGTCGTATTTGATACGCATTCTCATCGCCGTGGCCGTCTCGTCGCTTGCGGCCTATGGGATGAATCTCATCAACAATCGCATGACCTATCGCGTCGTGGAGGATTTGCGTTCCAAGGCGATCCGTCACATCCAGCATCTGCCGCTGTCCTATTTGGACGCACACAGCACGGGCGATATCGTCAGCCGTGTCATTTCGGATACGGCTACGCTGTCGGACGGTCTGCTTCTCGGCTTCACACAGCTGTTTTCGGGTGTGGTGACGATTTTGGTCACGCTCATCTTCATGTTTTCCAAAAATATTTGGATCTCGTTTTTGGTCATGCTGCTTACGCCGCTCAGCTTCGGCGTGGCGAAATTCGTGTCCTCGCATTCCTATCATATGTTCCGCAAGCAAAGTGAGGTGCGCGGACGTCAGACGTCGCTTATCGAGGAAATGGTCGGTGGAGCGCGGACGGTGCGCGCTTTCGGCTATGAACAAACCGCGTCGGAACGATTTGCCGCCGTCAATGCGGAGCTTGCCGAATGCAGTCTCAAGGCCGTCTTTTACAGCAGTCTCACCAATCCGTCCACCCGCTTTGTCAACAACATCATCTACGCGGGCGTGGCGTTGGTCGGTTGCTTTATCATCATCGGCGGAGGACTTACGGTCGGCGGTCTTTCGGTGCTTTTGTCGTATGCCAATCAATATATGAAGCCGTTCAACGAAATCAGCTCGGTCATTACGGAAATGCAAAACGCGCTTGCGTGCGCGGCGCGTATCTTCGAGCTGTTGGAAGAGCCGGAGGAAAGTCCCGAGGAAAAGGGTACGCTTTCGGAGGTGCGCGGTGAAGTGGATATTCGAGACGTGGCGTTCAGCTACGACAAATCCAAGTCTTTGATCGAGCATTTCGATTTACACGTTGAGCCGGGTATGCGTGTGGCTGTTGTCGGGCCGACCGGCTGCGGAAAAACCACCTTCATCAATCTGCTCATGCGCTTTTACGACACCGATCGGGGCGATATTCGCATCGACGGTGTGTCGATACGGGCACTGTCGCGGCACGGCTTGCGAAATCTCTTCGGCATGGTGCTTCAGGATACCTGGCTAAAGAGCGGAACGGTGCGCGAAAACATTTGCTTCGGAAAGCCGGATGCCACGGAAGAGGAAATGATAAAAGCGGCCAAAAAGGCGCACAGCTATGAGTTTATTCGCCGTCTGCCGCAGGGCTTTGATACCGTGTTGACGGAGGACGGCATCAGTCAGGGACAGAAGCAGTTACTTTGCATCACACGCGTGATGTTGGCGCGTCCGCCGATGCTGATTTTGGACGAAGCGACTTCGAACATCGATACCCGTACCGAATTACAGATACAGGAAGCGTTTGACGAGCTGATGCGCGGACGCACGAGCTTTGTGGTGGCGCACCGTCTGTCCACGATACGAAACGCCTCGCTCATTCTTGTCATGCGCGACGGAAAGATCATCGAAACGGGCACCCACGACGAACTGCTGTCGCGCGGCGGCTTTTATGCGAAGCTGTATAACAGTCAGTTTTCCCAAAACGCTCCGAGCACACGGTAGGGCGATAAGACGATAAGAAACAGAGACAAACAACGATATCAGTTCAAGGAGAAACATCTATGATCGTACAACTTGAAGAAGCCAAACAGACCTTAGGCGTTCTTTCGGCCGATGTGAAGGAATTGAAGGACGCGCTCGATTACGACAAGCTTTGCGAAAAGGCCGATTCGCTCGAAAAAACCACCTGCGAAGCGGACTTCTGGGGACGCGAGGACGCGCAGAGCGTCATGAGCGAGCTCAACGGGATCAAAGCCAAAATCGGCGATTACAAGGAGCTGTCCGATGGTGTGGTCGCTCTCGGGGATCTTGTGGAAATGGCCATCGCGGAGGATGACGAGAGCTTTACGGAGGAAATTCTGACCGAGCTTGCCGTGCTTCAAAAAAGCTATGACCGCCAGCGCATCGAGACGCTGTTATCGGGCGAATTTGACAAAAATAGTTGCATTTTATCCATCCACCCGGGCGCGGGCGGCACGGAAGCCCAGGACTGGGCGGAAATGTTATACCGCATGTATTGCCGTTACGGCGAGAAGCACGGCTTCAAGGTTAAGCTTCTCGACTATCTGGACGGCGACGAAGCCGGCTTAAAGAGCGCGACCATCTTGATTTCGGGAAATTACGCCTACGGTTATCTCAAAAGCGAGGGCGGCGTACACCGTCTGGTGCGCGTTTCGCCGTTCGATGCCTCGGGACGACGGCACACATCGTTTGCGTCGGTCGAGGTCATGCCGGAACTGGAGGATGACGGAAGCATCGAAATTCGCGACGAGGACATTGAAATCGAAACGCACCGTGCCAGCGGAGCGGGTGGTCAGCACATCAACAAGACCGACTCGGCGGTACGTATCATCCACAAGCCGACCGGTATCGTGGTGGGCTGTCAGACCGAGCGCAGTCAGCTGCAAAACCGCGAGACATGCATGAAGATGCTGAAATCCAAGCTGTTGGAGATCAAGGAGCGCGAAAAGCTCGACAAGATCGATGATATCAAGGGCGAAAAGCTGAATATCGAATGGGGTTCGCAGATCCGTTCGTATGTATTCATGCCGTACACGTTGGTCAAGGACGCGCGTACCGGGTATGAGGACGGAAACGTCACCTCGGTCATGGACGGAAACATCGACGAATTTATCAACGCCTATCTCAAGGCCAAGGGGAACTTCCTGAAATAGCGGCCAAGTGCCGCCGCAGCAAAGAAAGGTGTACTTGTATGAAAAAATTGCTGGTCGTAGACGGAAACAGTATCTTGAATCGCGCCTTCTACGGCGTTCGCCCCTTGACCACCCGTGACGGACGCAATACCAATGCCGTTTTCGGCTTTATCAACATGCTGTATAAACAGCTTGAGGAGCTGAAGCCCGATTACGCCGCCATTGCCTATGATTTAAAGGAGAAAACCTTTCGCCATAAAGCCTTCGATTATTATAAGGCCACCCGCAAGGGGATGCCCCCGGAGCTGGCCGAACAGTTGGACAGCGCCAAAACCGTTGCCCGCTGTATGGGCTTTCATGAGATCACCTGCCCCGGCTACGAAGCGGACGATATTTTGGGCACTCTGTCTTGCTTATCCGACGAGCACACGACCGCCTATCTTATGACGGGGGATCGCGATTCCTATCAACTCATCTCCGACACCGCGTTCGTTCTGTACGTTTCCACCAAGGAAACGAGCGTTTACGACCGCGATAAGATCGCCGAGCTGTACGCAGGTCTTGCACCGCAGGCTCTGATCGACGTTAAAGCACTGATGGGGGACAGCTCGGATAACATTCCGGGCGTTCCCGGTATCGGCGAGAAAACCGCCGTCGGGCTGATTGCCGCCCATAGGTCGCTCGACGGCGTGTATGCGGCACTGGAGGCGGGCAATCCGTCCGTCAAGGGGGCGGTCAAAACCAAGCTCGAAAACGGAAAAGCATCGGCTTACGAC
>CAZYFX010000127.1:0-6143 GCA_964646725.1 uncultured Oscillospiraceae bacterium | reverse complement strand
TCGTAGCCGCAAACCTAGCCAATTTCCGGGCTGTCGGCTTCATACCAGCCTCGGGTCGTTCCGGTCGCTCCGCATTCGGAGGAAAAGATCGGTTTGTTCGGAAATTTCTTATGAACCGCGTCGTATTTGTCCCAGTTGTAATTGATCCCGATCGCGTCAAGCTCCTCATACACCGTGGCAATGTCCGGCGAATGGCACACGGCAGTCATCACGACTCTTGTCGGGTCGAGCTTTCTTACGCGGCTCATCATGCTTTTGCAAATACGCCGCCCCTCTTCGGTGGTATGATGCGGCTCCTCGTTGCCCACCGACCAGAAAACGACGCTCGGACGATTTCTGTCGCGTTTGATCAGCATTTCGAGCTGCTCTATGCTGTCCTCGCTCGAAGAAAACCATCTGGTTTCGTCCATAACGATAAAGCCCTGCTCATCCAGCGCGTCCATAAACGCCTCGGAATGCGGATAATGGCTGGTTCGAAAGGCGTTGGCACCCATTTCCTTCATCAGTTTCACGCGATATCGCTGCACATTGTCCGCCACCGCTTTTCCGGTAAGTCCGCAATCCTGATGTGCGCAAAGTCCCTTGAGCTTCAAAAAGCGGCCGTTGAGTATAAAGCCGTTTTCCTTATCGAAGCCGAACTCCCGAAAGCCGAACCGACAGCGATAGGTATCGGTCTTTTCGCCGTTTTCGTAAACCTCCGTTTCCACGGTGTAAAGCGTCGGCGAATCGACGTCCCAAAGCTTCGGTTTTTCGACCGTCGTCGCATAGTATGCGTCGGCTTTTTCCCGCAAAGAGATCGCCGTCTCGCCTTTGCCGTGCGCAACCGTGTTTCCGTTTGCGTCGATGATTTTGCTCTCACAGACAACGGAAGCATCGCTATAGCGATCGTTTCGAACGGTCGTCTGAAACTCAACCGACCAGATATCGCCGTTCAGTCGCTTCGGTTTGACGTACACGCCCCAAAGATCGACGGCCACCGGAGAAGTCTTGTTTAACCAAACATGGCGATAAATGCCGCCGCCCTCATACCACCAGCCCTCGTGACCGGTTTGTACATAGACCGCCAAGACGTTTTTCTCTTTTCCGAATTTGCAAAAATCCGTGATATCCGCCTCGAACGAATTGTAGCCGCAGAAATTGCGCTTGATCGGGCAGCCGTTCATGTACACGACACAGTGTGTCGCGACCCCCTCGAAAAAGACGGTTATGCGCTTGTCTTTGTCCGCTTCGTCGAGCGTAAATTCCTTTCGATACCACGCATTGTCGTATGAAAAATAGCCGAGCGCCTGATTGTTCAAGCCGTTGTTTTCGGGGGCTTGCAGAATGATATAGTCGTGCGGCAGCTCGACCGTTTCCCATTTGTGCGTGCAGGCACCGCTGCCAAACGTATAGTTTTGCGGCACGGCCGTATAGCCTCTTGCGGCAGGACCGTAAAGCTCCGATTCGGTTTTGGCCGCATGGTAGACGTAGCCTTTATCCGTCGGAAAGGAATAGTCGATATCGCCCCTGTGGAAAAGCCAGTTATCATCAAACAGTATTTTTTCTCGCATAAAGAATCACCTCGCCTATATTATAAAGCACACTGTCGGAAAATGCCATTTCAATAAGCAAAAAAACATGGACAAAATTGCTTTTTTGGTTGACTTTTGCACATATGCGTGCTACAATACGGGAGAGGTGACGAAAGGATGGATTGCATTTTCGGACGAGGCAACGAATGGACGGACAAGCGCCGTGACGAATACTTACACATCAACAACTTCGGAAAGAACGGAAAAACGCGCGTCAGCCGTCCGCACGGCCGACAGGACTATCAGCTGTTGGTCGTATCCAAAGGCGTCGGAACGTTCCGCATAAACGGAGAAGAAAGAAAGCAGTCCGCAGGGAGCGGAATCCTGTATAAGCCACAAGAGCCGCAGATTTACAGCTTTGACGAACAAAGCGAATATTTCTGGTTTCATTTTTCCGGATCGGAGGTTTCCTCTCTGCTCGAAAGGCTGCATTTGACGGACACCTTTTTCCGTGTGCGCCGTCCGGACGTCGTAAGCGAGCTTTGGGAGCAAATGTTAAACGGCACGGCCGTAAAAAGCGACGCGGCCGAAGATCTGCTTTGCGGTCTTTTCATTGTTCTTCTTTCAAAGCTCAATGCCGGAGAGAATGCGGCCGACAGCGGTCTGCTGAATGTCATCAACCGCATCAAAAGCGAGGGCTTTTACGGCCCGACAACGGACGAATACGCAAAAGAAGCGGGCTTCAGCAAATATCATTTCATACGAAAATTCAAAAAGCTTACCGGAAAAACGCCCAAGGCCTACAAGGCAGCCGTTCTCACCGAAAAGGCCAAGGATATGATCCGAAACACCGAGCTTACCGTTTCGGAAATCTCCGCACTTTTGGGCTTTGACGACAGTCTGTATTTCAGCCGCTTTTTCAAAAACAATGTCGGCCTGTCTCCGAACAAATACAGAAGCCGCTGCCGCGAAAGAAGCGACGATGAAACGGGTGAGCCGTAAGGGCATGGGTTTTTAACCTTCAAAACGGAGGTTAAAAAAGCTTGAGGGATGCAGTCTTATGACTGCATCCCTCAAAAGCGTTATGCGACCAAGAAAAACTTGATTAAGAAAATAGCGGCAATGACATACGTTAAAATCGATACGTCCTTCGCCTTACCGGTGAACACCTTGATGACGGCGTAGGAAATGAGTCCCAAGCCGATACCGTGTCCGATGGAGCCGGAAATCGGCATGGCGATCAGCATGAGTGCCGCCGGAAGTCCCTCGGCCATATCGTCGAAGTTGATCTTCTTGATGCCGGTGATCATGAGAAGCCCGACGTATATGAGTGCCGCCGAGGTAGCCGGAGCCGGGATGATGGCCGCGATGGGCGCAAGGAACATGCAGGCAAGGAACAGAATACCGGTCGTGAGTGCGGTAAGCCCCGTACGGCCGCCGGCCTCAACGCCCGCTGCCGATTCCACAAAGGTGGTGACGGTCGAGGTACCGGTCAGGGAACCGGCCACCGTTCCGATCGCGTCGGACAAAAGTGCTTCCTTCATGTTCGGCATATTGCCCGTGTTGTCCACCATGCCGGCGCGGGAGGCCGTGCCGACGAGCGTTCCGATGGTATCGAACATATCGATCATGCAGAAGGTCACGACAAGGGTAATGACCGTGAACCAGCCGACCTGCGCAAGAGCCGCAAAATCAAACTTGAACAGTGTCGTGTTGACCATATCGGCAAACGGCGGGATAAAGGAAGCGTTTGCAAGCGATGCGAAGGGATTGGTGTGCAAGAAGATCGCCTGTCCCGCCCAATAAACGACCGATGCGGCAAGCATTCCCAAAAGAACCGCGCCCTTGACCTTGTGGTGTGCCAGAATGACGATGATAAACAGTCCGACAAACGTCGTTACGACTCCCAAAACCATGGCGTTGTAGCCGCTTCCCATGTTCGTTTTGGCAAGCCCCGGCGTCAGTGCGCCGAAGAAATCGCGCATCATGTAGAACGGGCCGCCCGTCTCGGAATAGACGCCCGCATTCGAACCGACGCCGATGTTGAGAAGCATCAGACCGATCGCAGGGGCAATGCCCAAACGGATGCCGAGCGGAATGGCTTCCACGATCTTTTCACGCACGTTGAGCGCCGAAAGCACCAAGAAAACGATACCTTCGATCAAAATGATGCAAAGACCGGCTCTGAAGGATTCCAGATACGAAAGACTTGTAATGCTCACAATATTGGCAACCACCACGGCGAAGAACGAATTCAAGCCCATGCCGGGAGCCATGGCAAACGGTTTGTTCGCCAAAAACGCCATGGCAATGGTGCCGATGGCCGAAGCGATACAGGTCGCAAGGAACACGCCGTTCCAAAGAGCCTTACCTCCGTCTGCGCCGAAATTTGTGAGCAGATTCGGATTGAGCGCGATGATGTATGCCATGGTCATGAAGGTGGTGAGTCCGGCAATAATTTCCGCTTTTGCCGTTGTGCCGTTCTGTTTGAGCTTAAACAGCTTTTCCATAAGAGCAACTCCTTACAATAAAATGTGATTTTCCCGTCGTTTCGAACGGGTACGACTGTATTTTACACCATATATGGCAAAAAGTCAATCGTATCGTACCGCATTTTGAGCGGAAAGAAATCGTGTGCGAACAAGTTTTGCAGTTCTTCTGCGAATGTTTCAAAAAATATACACATTCACTACAGTACAAGCAGTTCCTTGGGACTGTGCGTCAGATTTTCGTATCCGTTTTCGGTAATATACACCATATCCTCGATACGCACGCCGAAACGATTTTCCGAATAGATGCCCGGCTCGACCGTCATGACCGTCCCCGGACGTAACGGTGCTTCGCAGCGCGTGTTCAAGGCCGGCTGTTCGTGTATTTCCACACCCACGCTGTGGCCGAGCCCATGCCCGAAGCAGCCCTTGTACCCCGCGTTATCGATAAGCACGCGCGCTACCGCATCGATTTCCTTACAAACAGCCCACGGACGAATTGCGTCGAGAGCCGCTTTCTGCGCCGCAAGTACGGTTTCGTAGACATGTTTTTGTTCGTCCGATACATGTCCCACAGCGACCGTACGCGTCATATCCGAATGATAGCCGCCGCATACCGCACCGAAGTCCATGGTGACAAAATCACCGTTTTCGATTTTCTTGTCGGTCGGCACACCGTGCGGCAGAGAGGAATTTTTGCCGGAAACAACGATAAAATCGAAAGACACACCCTCGGAACCGAGGCGGCGCATGTAAAACTCCATGTCTAACATGACCTCACGTTCGGTTCGTCCCGCCGTGATGCGCGGCAAAATATACGAAAACGTTTCGTCGGTCATGGCTTGGGCGCGTTTGATGCAGGCAAGCTCGTCTGCCGATTTGACGCTTCGCAGTTCACCCAAAAGCTTGTCAAAGCGGTCGGAATCCGAAAGTTCCGTCGGTCGCAAAGCTTCGGAGAAACATCGGAAAAGCGCGATGCTCAAGCGTTCGCTCTCGACATACAGGGTGTGTACTCCGAGCTTCTCGCACAACGCCCGAAGCTCATCAAGCGGCTTGACGGAAAGACGCACTTCGCAGGATGAAACCGTTTGACGTGCCTTTTCGACGTAACGAAAATCGATCAAAAATACCGCTTCGCTTCGGGAAACGAAAACGTAGCCGTCGCTCGTTTCAAGGCCGGTCAGGTAGAAGCGGTTCGGAACGCTTGAGACTAAGAGGGCTTCGCCGTCGCCGAGCTCTTTTTGAAGAATTTGTACGTTCGTTTTCATGCCTTCGTCTCCTTTGCACTGTTTTTCGAGATTTCTTTCACTTTCTCGACCGCCTGTGCCCAGCTGCGCACCAACGGGAATTCGCGCGGCGGATTCGGATAGGCCTTGCTTGAAAAAACAATGGGGCTCACGCCGACAGCGGCGGCCGCAAGGCAGTTGGCGGGGTAATCGTCGATCAGAATATCGATTTTTTCCGTGCGGCAAGCGCTTGCCTTGTCGGTCGTACAGATAAGCTTGTCGTAAACAATGCCCCCATTGGAAAGCTCCTTTTCGGTAGTTTCGACCGGGTCGTGATAATTTCGGTCGGTTCGGGCGGTAATGATGAAGATCTTATGCCCCATCTCGCGAAGCGCACGGATCCCCTCGGCGGCGTCCGGCTTGAAAGGCGTATCGGGAATGTAACGGTCGTCGTAGGTCATTGCAAGCTCATTCTCCCGACTCTTCCATTCGGGCGGCAGGGTGTTGTACGAAATGTTTTTTCGGCGAAGCTCTTCTTCGTCCGCGCCGAAGAACTCCGCAATAAACGGAATGTAATAGTCAAAGGTGTCGGCAAGCGTATCGTCGATATCAACGGCAATGTTCATGATGCATATCCTTTCTGGTAAGTTTTGACGGATACAGTATAGCACAAAGCGAAAGAAAATGCAAGTTCGAGTGTTTTGCTGTATTGTCGAAAATTTAATCGTATTTTTTTGAAAAAAGGTATTGACTTTTGCATCGTGCTGTGCTATAATAATTCACGTCGCAGGGAGAGCGGAGCACACGAGAGTGACCGCGAGCGGTTTGCCGAACGGCTGACCGACAGGCTTCAGCGAATCTTCGCTGGTGTGGCTCAATGGCAGAGCAGCTGATTTGTAATCAGCAGGTTGGGGGTT
>CAZYFX010000126.1:0-6153 GCA_964646725.1 uncultured Oscillospiraceae bacterium | reverse complement strand
CCGGCCGTTTCCGCCACGCGCGTGACGTGTGCGAAGCTGTGCTCAGTGAAGCCGAGTGCAGCCAACGACTCGTCCGCTTTGGAAATGTAGGTGCGAACGGATGGGTCGGCTTTGATTTGTTCGTAGGTGATCATACGGATCGTCCTTTCTGTGCCGTACTGTATCTCTGTTTTATAATTATACCATATTTGCGGGAAATTGCAAGTCCCGAAGCATCGAAATCGTGATTCTTTTTCCCGTACGAAAGCAGTCAAGGCAGAAGCTCTTTTCGATTTTGAGCTATCTTGGTGATTATTGTAAACTTTTTCATTTTACGCTTTTTTCGTTGACAAAGACATGCCGAAAATATATAATAGTATATATATGTAAACAAAGGAGAATCGTCCGTGCCGTTGGAATTGGAGTTTAAAGGCGACGTATTGAACGTCGATTATATCGACCGAGGCTCCGGTGAGCCGATCGTTATTTTGCAAGGCTGGGGCACGACCGCGACCTTATATGAATCGCTTGTGCGAATTCTTGAGGGACATTTTCGTGT
This sequence comes from uncultured Oscillospiraceae bacterium, assembly GCA_964646725.1. Taxonomy (GTDB): domain Bacteria; phylum Bacillota; class Clostridia; order Oscillospirales; family CAG-382; genus UMGS882. The sequence continues at coordinate 5,615 of CAZYFX010000126.1, read as the reverse complement.
GATCGTGCCGAACTTTCCCGGCTTCGGCGCTTCCACCGAGCCGTCGGCTGCTTACGACGTCAACGATTACGCCGATTTTACGATTGCCTTTTTAAAAAAACTCGGTATTGAGCGTACTTCACTCATCGGTCATTCACACGGCGGGCGCGTATGCATCGAGCTTGCTTCGCGAAGCGAAACGCCGTTTGGCATCCAAAAGCTTGTTCTTATCGACTCGGCAGGGCTAATCGCCAAAAAAAGCTTTACCCAACGTGTGCGTATCCGATTATACAAGACGCTCAAGCGCATCGTCTTGACAAAACCGGTTCGTAGAGCCTTTCCGTCGGCGCTCCCGTCGCTTCAAAAGACCTTCGGCAGTGCCGATTACGCGTCCTCTTCACCGATCTTACGCGAAAGCATGGTGAAGTTAATTCACACGGATTATTCTTCCCGCCTGAAGGACATTTCCGTGCCAACGCTTTTGTTCTGGGGCGAAAAGGACGAAGCCACGCCGCTTGCTCATGCGAGAATCATGGAAAAAAACATTCCCGACGCAGGGCTCGTCACCGTGCCGAACGGCGGTCATTTTTCCTTTGTTGATGACCCGGGACTTACCGCGCGTGTGCTTGCCTCGTTTTTCGAGTTTTAGATACCGTTTATCTGTTTATTAGGAGCTCTGTATGTTTTACTTCTTATACTATCTTACACTTTGGGGTTCTCTCGGGCTTGCGGCTGTGTATTACGCCCATATGTTTCAGTTGGAGTCCTATCTCCCTCGCTCTTTTTTCCGTTGGTTGAACAACCCCGCACGTCGCAGGCACGCGCTTTTGTTCGTACCGTCGATTCTTTCGGCTGCTGTGATCACGGTTTGGGGAGCAAAGCCCATCACGCTGTTGTTCGGCTCTTTATGTCATGTGCTGACGGCATTCTTCTTTCGTCCGCGCAAGGCCAAAAAGCCGTTTGTGGCGACGGCACGCATGAAGCGGCTTTTCATAGGTGAGGGACTTGTATGCGCCCTCGTCTGCTTTATCACGGCTCTTTGCGGCCTATTCGGGCTCGCTTCGCTTCTGATCTTTCTTTCGCCGTATCTCGTCTTGCTGTGCAACGCTCTGTGCCGTCCCATCGAAAAAGCGGTCTGCAATCACTATATTCGTGAAGCGAAACGTATCATCAAGGCGCGAAAGGGCACGCTTATCGTGATCGGAATCACCGGCAGTTACGGCAAAACAAGCACCAAGTATTTCTTAAACAAAATTCTTTCCCAGAAGTATAACGTTCTCATGACACCGTCCAGCTACAACACCACCATGGGCGTTGTGCGTGTGGTTCGCGAAATGCTGAAACCGTCGCATGAGATTTTCATCTGCGAAATGGGTGCCCGTTGCGCAGGCGAAATCAAGGAAATCTGCGACATCGTGCTTCCGTCGCACGGAATCATCACCTCCATCGGCCCGCAGCATCTCGAAACCTTTAAGAGCATCGATACCATTGTTCGAACGAAATTTGAACTTGCCGATGCGGTCGGCGATAAGGGGCACATGATCTGCAACGGTGACAATCGATATATCTACGACCGCCGCTACAGCGACCGTTACATTTATTACGGTATGGAGAACGAAAAGGTCGGCTATCTTGCTTCGAATGTCACCGCTTCGGCCGACGGTTCGTCCTTTGATCTTCGCTTTCCGGACGGAGAAACGCTTGCCTTTACCTCACGCCTGATCGGCAAGCACAATGTGCTCAACATTCTCGCCTGCGTGGCCATGGCCGATGCGTTCGGCGTCCCGCGCGGCGATATCGTCCGTGCCGTCAAGCGTTTGGAGCCTGTTCCGCACCGTCTCCAGCTGTTTGACGGAGGGGATGTGGTCATCATCGACGATTCCTTCAATTCCAATCCCAGCGGGTCGCGCTCGGCACTCGAAGCGCTGTCGGCTTTTAACGGTGTGCGCGTCATTGTCACCCCCGGTATGGTCGAGCTCGGCGACAGCCAAAGCATTCTCAATTACGAATTGGGCGTTCAGGCCGCCGATGCCTGCCAGTACATCTATATCGTCGGAAGTGTCAACTACGACAGCATTTATAAGGGCGCGATCTCGACCGGCTTCGATCCCAATCGCATCATCCGTGTACAGAGCCCCGCACAGGCTATCGCGTCGGTACGCTCCTTGCCGACCGATTACAAAAAGTACATTCTGTTGGAAAACGATCTTCCGGATAATTTTCGATAGTTTCCGTACCGAAACACCTTTGATTCACTGAAAAGAGGTATTTACCCATGTCAAAAAAAGATTTGTCTCCCAATAAAATCAAAGTCGGCTTTTTCTTCGGTGGCCACAGTGTTGAACATGAGGTCTCGGTCATCTCGGGACTGCAGGCCATGTACGCGCTCGATACCGAAAAATACACTCCCGTCCCGATATACATTTCCAAGGACGGAAGCATGTACACCGGCGGACGTGTCGGCGAGATCGAAGCATATACCGATATTCCCGCCCTCCTTTCGAGCGCAAGCCGTGTGAATTTGGTGAACGACAACGGTCGCTTTCTGCTCGTTCGCTACCCCGAAAAGAGATTTTCGGACAATGTGCTTGCCGAAATCGAGGTCGCGTTCCCGGTCGTTCACGGAACCAATGTCGAGGACGGCAGTCTCCAGGGCTTCTTTAAGATCATCGGCATTCCGTTTGTCGGCTGTGATGTGACCGCCAGCGCCGTCGGTATGGATAAGGCCGCGACCAAGGCGGTTTTAAAGCCTTACGGTATCCCGGTGCTCGACTGCGTTTGCACGGCAAGCAAAAGCTATTACGATGATACCGAAGCCGCGCTTGACCGCGTGGAAAGCATGACCGCCTATCCCGTCATTGTCAAGCCCTTAAATCTCGGCTCCAGCGTGGGAATTACCAAGGCGGCCGACCGCACGGCGCTTCGCCGCGCCATGGAACACGCCTTCTCGTTCGCCGAAACCGTGCTCGTAGAAAACGCCGTGAGCCACTTAAAAGAGATCAACTGTGCCGTGCTCGGCGATATTGACGAAGCCGAAGCGTCGGTTTGCGAAGAACCGATCGGCTCGGATGAAATCCTCTCCTATACCGATAAATACGTCGGCGGAAGCAAAGGCGCAAAGGGCGCAGGAAGTGGTGCCAAGAGCGGCAGTAAGGGCGCATCCGGTATGGCCAATTTAAAGCGCAAGATTCCGGCTGAGATTCCGCCCGAGGTGGAACAAAAGGTAAAGGAATATTCCGTTCGTGCCTTTCATGCCATCGGCTGTGCGGGTGTGACGCGCATTGATTATTTGTACGATACCGAGAGCGGCGACCTGTACTTAAACGAGCTGAATACCATTCCCGGCTCTCTCGCCTACTATCTGTGGGAAGCAAGCGGTGTTCCGTTTGCCGAGCTGCTTGACAGACTCATTCGTCTTGCCTTCAAGCGTGCCCGCAAGGAGAACGATCTGAATTTTTCGTTCGACACCAACATTTTAAAGGGTGTTACCCTCGGGCGCGGGGCCAAGGACTAACGGTAAAAATCAAACTAAAAGCTCCCACCGACGGTCTTTCTGTCGGTGGGAGCTTTGCTTTTTATCTATTTGTTCTTGTTGTTCTTGTACGGAAGCGTCTCATAGCCATCCCAGCCGGCTAAGTGGCGTGCAAGGATCATGTTGTCCTCGACCGTGATGGATCCGTCGGCATTCACATCGGCATCAACCGACAGAAAACCGAACGTTTCCGGGTCATAGCCGTCCCAACCCGCAAGATAACGGGCCAAAATCATATTATCCTTCACATCAAGAATGCCGTTACTGTCCAAATCACCGAAAAGATGGGTAACAGATAACAGGGCAAAATACGAGAAATGTGTGGTCGAAAAGCTGACATACCCGTCTTCATATTTTGCGCGTACATAGGATACGGAACCGTCGTTTGCAACATAGCAGACGAGAATACGCTTTCCGATCATATCGTCGCTCATAGTATATGCGGCGCGCACATTGACGTTTCCGCCCAATTCGTGCAGGTCTTCGCCGATCGGATTGCCGTCACCGTCGAAGTGCGAAACGACAAGATTCAGCTGAAGCACGACCGCATCGTCTCCTCCGATAGAGGAAAGAGCCGACTGCTGTTTGTCGGTCAGCTTCTCCTTATCGACACTTTCGATATGAACACTAACCTTATCGTTTTCCTGCAGTTTGTCGGCTACGGTATCCAAAACGCCCGTATCCATGGATATTTCGGCGTCATCCGCAAGTACTGTGAATTTTCGGACTTTTTCGCTGTTGCTCACAGCATCCATGATGTTTGCGGGAAGGATCAGCTCACAAACCCCTTCGGTGCTTCCCTTAGCATTGATTACGACTTCACCGGTGGAAGGAACATGCTCGAGAAGTTTTTGAACATCTTCGTCTTTAACGGTGAATTCGGCTTGATTTCCGTTTACATCCGTACGAACACCGATGGTTTCGTTTCCGTCCAATCCGATGATTGCGCCGGCCTTGATCTCGAGTGTGGCATAAGTGAACCGTTCAACATCCGCCTGAATATTATTTGCGGCTACAAGTGAAGCGCGAACTTCGTAAAGTCCTATCTCGTCGGGAAGCACTTCGCTCCAGGAGTTTTCGTCAGTCTTGTATTCGATTTTGATGACAGCCGACGGATCGATCGGCTCGACCGTCGCCGTGACCGGTGTGATGCTGTCCTTGCGCTGCGAAAGATTTCCGAGGCTTACGGTATAATGCACAGCCTTTGCGACGGTCAAAACGCCTTTTTCGTATTGAATATCATAATTGTCCGCGGACAAGCCGGACATGGTGATCTCATACGTTCCGACCGTATCCATAGGCTTGTATGCGGTTTGGTAGATCGGTTGGCCGGAGAGAACCGTCTCATCCTCATCAAACACGAAGCCGGTTGCCGTAAAGCCATCAATCACGGCCGATTCCGCATAGTATACCTGTACGGCCATCGGCTTTACGGTGAGAGGTGCTTTTAACACGGTCAGCTTGTAGCGTACCGAGGTTTCGAAATAGCTGCCGATTGCCGCTGCCGTTGCCGTTATATACGTTTCACCGACACCGATTATCTTGACCTTTCCGCTTTCATTGACGGTCGCAACGGTTTCGTCGCTGCTTTTATAGGTCAATGCCCCGCCGTTTTCGCTGTCGTTGTAGGCATCGTTATAGACATATTCAAATTCGCCGTAACGGATCGTCATGTCGCCGGGAAACGCAAATTCGATCTCCTGCATGGTGAGCTTGGGGAGCGTTTGTGTCTTGGTCGTATGACACCGTTTGCAGGTATAGGTGATGCTTCCTTCCGCGCTTTCGCTCGGTTGTTCGGTGACATTTCCGTCATCCCAATCATGCCCCAACGCCGGAAGCGTACGATCCTCCTTATAGGTGCAGTCTGTATGGATACAGTGTCTGCTTTCGGTGCCTGCTTCGGTACAGTTCGGGTTTTCGATCGTTTCCCATTCACTGAGCGAATGACCGGTAGCCGGGAACACGGTCGGCTCGGTCGTAGCGCCGCAGCGGGTGCAATAGCTGCTCTGTTCACCGTTTTGGGTACAGGTAGGTGTGATATAATCCCCATAGAGTAGACACTTGAAAAAAACAAAAGTTTCAAGACTACTTTAAGGGGGTTATT
>CAZYFX010000125.1:0-6200 GCA_964646725.1 uncultured Oscillospiraceae bacterium | reverse complement strand
TCAGCGTCAAGACGGTTCAATGGTTGATTTACAAGCATTTGGAGGACGCCGGTCTCGGAGATCTCGGTATGTCTGTTCACAAGCTGCGTCACACGGCCGCTACACTGATGTACAATTACGGCGGCACCGATGTGCGGGTTTTAAAGGATATTCTGGGGCACGAAAGCCTGTCCACAACCGAGATATACACGCACCTCGAATCGCCGAAATTGGAGGAAGCGGCTAACCGAAATCCGTTAGCATCCGGCGTCAAGCGCGTTGGGCGGCCGCATAAGACAGAAAGCGACACAGACGGAACGGAAAAATAATGACCGAAAGGGATGCAAACGGCGTTGCGTCCCTTTTGTTTGATTCAAGCACCGTACTATTCGCGATCCATAAAGATACGGTCGTATTCTTCAAAGACTTCCTCATCATCGTAATACGGCGTAATCATATACTTTTTGATGACCGGATACGCGGCATACGCGCCGATAAAATTCAAGGTAGTTGTCGTAATGATCAAGGGTAAGGTCAGACCGACGAGCGGTAAAAGCACAAACGCGTAGACGTTGATCACACAGACAACGATCGTTCCGAGCAGTGCCGCAAGGTTGCGCTTGATTCCGAGAACCGCAAAAATGAAGGCGTTCTTGAGTATTTTAAAAATCGACAACTTAAACGTAACCAATAAAATGTATATGTAATTGCGCATAAAGCTGTACAAAATCAGCAAGAAAATGCAGGTATAGAAAAATACGCCGTCCCAAAAGCTGTGTTCTCTTTCGTTCTGTTGGGGTGCTTCGGCTGTTTCCGCATCGGAAGCGGCGACGGATGCGGAAACGGCATCAACGGTCGGCTCGTCAAAGTCTGCTCCGTCAAGCACCGCAGAATCTTTGATGTCCGAATCGGCTTCCTGTTCCGTTTGCGTATCGGGCCGGGGCTCTGTGTAGGAGGTCAGATAATCCAAATCCATGCCGCTCCAGAAAAGCAAATCGAATACGAGCAAAACGATGATCACGATATCGATAACGCCAAGCAAGATTCCCTGCCAAAGGTTATGCTTGACGGCATAACGAAAGTCCGAAAGAATGTACACCGGGTCACCGCGCACATAACCGCGCACCACATAAGCGACACCCGTATTGACAATACCGAACGCCAAGGCTGCGAGCACCAGAAAGCTGTAAAACGCGACGGGATAAGCCGCAAGCTTCCATACGCCGAGCGATAAAATCAAAATATAGACAGCCACCAACAGATTCAAGTTCGATAGATTCCAGAATTTCCGTCCGTACATGACGAAAAAGCCCGGAAAATCGGTTCGAATGCCTGCGCGGTCGCTGTCTTTTTTTACGCCCTTGGCGGGCGGTTCATAGCTGAAAAGTCTGAATTTTTTCATGCCGATCCCTTTCCGTAATTACGCTGTAAAGCACAATGCATCCCATATCACGGGATGCATTTATTATACACGCGAATTATGAATTGGATATGAAATTCGTGTAACCTATGCTACGCACGCGGGTGAAACTTCAAATACGAGTCCTTCATGCGTTTTTTTATGTAATCGGCATAGACCTGCGTCGAGGAAATATCGGCGTGACCGAGTATTTCCTGAATATCGTGTATATCGGCACCGTTTTCGAGCAGATGTGCGGCAAAGGAATGGCGAAGCGTATGCGGCGTAATGGGATCGGTGATCCCCGCTTCGGTGGCATAGCCCTTTAAGATTTTCCAAAAGCCCTGGCGCGTTATGCGTTTTCCGCCGATGTTGACAAACAAGGCCGGATCATCGCCGCTTGCCAAAAAACGACGGGAACTTTCGATATAGCGCTTAACGGCGGTCACGGCTGTCGGATACAAAAAGATCGTGCGGTCATGCTGTTTGGCATTTTCGGCGCGGCAGACCACAAAGCCCATAGGCAAATTCAAATCGGTAACGTCCAGCGAAACAAGCTCGGACACCTTCATGCCGGTGGCGTACAGCATTTCGAGCATGGCTTTGTCGCGAAGTCCCTTCATATCGGAGGTATCCGGAGTGGCAAGCAGCTGTTCGACCTGTTTGGCTGTCAGGATATGAAAATCCTTTTTCGGAATCTGCGCATTTTTTACATCCCGTGCGGGATTCGTCTTGATCACACCGTTGACCAGCAGATACTTGTAAAAGCTTCGCACAGAGGACATGGCACGAGAAATCGAGGCAGCCGAAAAGCCCTTATCGGTCAGGAATTGCTTATACGCTTCAATCGTCTCGCTTTCGACTGTCAAAAGCGCACGGGACGCCTCGGACAACGATTCGGCAACAAACGCACAAAAGCCCGTCAGATCACGCTGATAGGCGGAAACGGTATTACGGGACGCGCCCTTGGAGAGAGTCAGATAAGACAGAAAATCGTCTACCGCTTTTACGTTTGTCATACGAAACGAAAAATCCTTTCTCGCGCTAAAAGCTAACGATTAACGCGCAATTTCTTCGGCTCGCGCCGTGCAGGCGTTCATGGCGTTTGAAACGATCTCACAGAAGTGATCGTTTTCAAAGCTTTTCAAGGACGCCTCGGTCGTTCCCTTGGGAGAAGCGACCATACGGATGAGCTCATCCGGGTCAAACTTGGAATGAATGAGCATTTCGGCAGAACCCTTTAAGGTCTGGAACACAAGATCCTTTGCCACGTCGCGCTCAAGTCCCTGTTCGACAGCGTTATCAATCATAGCCTTTGCAAACAGATAAACATACGCGGGACTCGATGAATTGACCGATATAACGGCATTCATCTGTTCTTCGGGCAAAGAAACAACACTTCCGGAGGCGGCGAACAGACCGCAGATTTTGGTATACAGCCGGTCATCGACAGCGGAATTTCGCGAGATCGCCGTCGCACCGCAGCCGATGAGAAGCGGCGTATTGGGCATAACGCGCACAACGGGGAATTCGCGACCGAGTGTCTTACAAATATAATCGGTGGAAATAGCGGCCGCAATGGAAATGAAAACCTTTTTGGAATCCGCAACACTGTCGCGAATTTCGGAAAGCACCGTTTCGTAGTCCTGCGGCTTAACGGCAAGCAGAATGATCTCGGAAGCGGCTACGGCTTCTTCGACGGTTGCGGCGCAGTTCACACCGAGAGAAGAAAAAACGGTATATTTATCGGTATTGATATCGAAAACGGTCAAGTCGGAAGCCTTGATGCGTCCGGAGGATATAACGGAACGTAAGATCGCGGTCGCCATGTTTCCGGCACCGATGGAGGTTAAACGCAAGAGAAATACACACCTTTCAGAACAGAACGCAAAAGCAAATAAAAGCGCAATGCAACGTGGATGCACTGCGACAGCCTTGCCGATGGATTTGAAAACCTTTACGCATAGTATTATACCTCTTTTTGTTGTGAAAAGCAAGAGGTTTTCCGAAGTTTTCGCATTTTCGTCAATTATGGCAAAACGTTATGTAAACTACATTATGTAAACCTCTGCAACCGTTTTATTCAAAAACAAGATGTGCATTCCGCTTTTGGCCATTCCCACAACATCTTGTGCACAGGCTTGATTTGTGCGTTTTTTCGAAAGAATGCATTTTTCTTTACAAATTGTGCAAGTTTACCATACAGCACTCGTATGTAAACTGCGAAATATAAAGCCGAGGTGCGTGACTACGCACCTCGGCTCGGTGGATACGGTTATTCTTTTGTCGTACCTATCGTTGTTCCATCTTGACGCGGAACGATATTTTGCGCGGCGTCGGTATTTCATCGAAGCGGACAAGATATACACCTTTTCGCGTATCCGTTTCCAAAATCTCACCGTCGCCGAATATTTTGTGGCGGATCGGCGTTCCCGGTTCGAACGCTTTCTCGTTTTGATCCGACAGGCGTGTGTTTTGTGCCGAAATATAGGCACGCGCATCCGCAATAAGTCCCTTGCGCGGAGGATTTGTAAAGCTTAATAGCGTTTGGTCGATATCCAGCAGAAAGCGCGACGGATAGCGCGGAGAACCGTCAAAATCGCGTCCCTGTGCTTCCGAAAGATACAGTCCCTTCTCCGCGCGCGTCATGGCCACAAAAGCAAGTCGGCGTTCTTCTGCCATTTCGTCGGCCGTTTTGATACGCTTTGACGGAAATACTCCTTCGTTCATGCCGCATAAAAAGAGATGCGGAAACTCAAGTCCTTTGGCCGCATGGACGGTCATAAAACGAACCCTGTCCCCCACTCTTTCGTCATCCGCTCCCGAGAACAGCGCCGCATGTGTCAGATAATCCTCGACGCGCGCTTCTTCCCCACAGGTCGTTTCGTATTCGTAGACCGATTGCTTGAGCTCTGCCAGATTGTCTAACCGCTCCGAGCTTCCTTCGGTGCGTAACATTTTCTCATATCCGCTTTTGTCCAGCACATCCGTCAAAAGCTCCGAAACGGGTCGATCGGCGTAATTTGCCGACAGTTCTTCGATCAGATCGATAAAAGCCGAAGCCCCGGTTGAGCCGAACATCTCTCGATTTGTCTCCGACAGGCAGACAAGCGCTTGATACAGCGAACAGCCGTGCTCTGCGGAATATTCTTTCAGGGCGTTTTTACGGCGGTTCCCGATATTTCGTTTCGGAATATTGACTACGCGCATAAGAGACAGATCGTCCTTATATACAATCATGCGCAAATACGACAGCGCATCCTTGATCTCCGCGCGGCCGAAAAAGGGCGTTCCGCTGTACAGCACATACGGAAGCTTTCTTTTTATGAACACTTCCTCCGGAACACGCGTTACATAGTGTGCTCGATACAGGACGGCTATGTCCTTGAAGCTTACACCGGAAGCACGGAGTTCCTCCACACGGTCGGCAATCCATTCGGCTTCCTTTTCCGTATTGTCCGCATAATGACAGATAACCGATTCGCCGGACGAAAGCATGGGTACAAGATCTTTTTCGATTCGTCCGCGGTTTTGACGGATCAAAGAATTACATACGGCAAGAATTTGCGGTGTGCTCCGATAGTTTTGCAACAGGAAAAACGTTTTTGCGCCCGGAAAAGCCGTTTCAAATTCGACGATATAGCGAATACTCGCACCGCGCCAGGTATATATGGTTTGATCGGGGTCACCGACGATAAACAAGTTTTTATGATAGCCGCACAGCACACTCATCAGGCGATACTGCGGCTCGTCGATATCCTGGAATTCATCGATCATGATATACTCCAAGCGCTTTTGCCACTTCAAACGTATTTCCGCATCGTTTTCGAATATATACAGCGTAAAATTGATCAGATCGTTGTAGTCAAGACCGAAACACTTCTTCTGCTGATACAGATATCCATAGAAAACAATATCCTTCACCGTTTCGGCTGAGCGATATTTTTCCTCCAGGCTTTCGATCGACAGTCGGATAAGCTCTTCGAAGTATTTCGGTCGTTCCTTCATTTTCAATATTTCGAGCATATCCCGCGCCGCCGCGAAGGTCATATCGCGAAGCGTGAGCCCTCGCTCCTCGTAAACGATTGTAAGCATAGCGTCTATGTCGGAGTTGTCGAGCACCAGAAAGCTTTCGGGGTACTGCACGGCATGAGCGTCCTCATGCAAAACGGATACGCAAAAGCTGTGAAAGGTGCAAATGTACCCCGTGTCGCTGTCTCCGACCAGATTGTGTATGCGCTTACGCATCTCTCCGGCGGCTTTGTTGGTAAAAGTCACACAGAGAATGTTTTCGGGCAGAATGCCGAGTTCATCCACAAGATACGCAAAACGCTGCACCAGTGTGCGCGTTTTTCCGGTTCCCGCCCCTGCCAAAACCCGAAAGAAACCTTCGGTGGCCGTTACGGCATCCGTTTGAGCTTGATTGAGCTTGAACGATTCATTTTCCGGCATTGTATCTAAACCGCCTTTTTCGAAAGATAACGAGAAATGTAATTTACGATTCTTTAACAAATTCAACAACTGTTTTGAATTGTGCTTAAAGCTTTTTCTCAAAAAACGCCGCAACGAGCAAGCTGTCCGTTGCGGCGTCGGTTTTACCCGTGATTCAATTATTCTTTTTCGACAACGACAAGATTATCGACATAGTAGTTCAAGCCGTTTGCGTCATCCACGGGATTTGCGTACATGGAAAACTGATCCTGATCGCGAAGCGTCGTGCTTCCGTCCGGAATGGTATACTCGAAGTGGATATGCTTCCAGCCGTCTCCGACCGCAAGCTCGACACCGGTCGAGTGATTGTCGCCGTCGGCACACTGGATAT
>CAZYFX010000124.1:0-6274 GCA_964646725.1 uncultured Oscillospiraceae bacterium | reverse complement strand
CGTCCGAGAAGCTTTTCCGCGCCCGCCACATCGATGATGGTGCGCGAATCGACCTGAGACGCCACCGTGCAGGCGATACGGGACGGCACATTGGCCTTGATCAGACCTGTGATAACGTCCACCGACGGGCGCTGTGTACCGATGACCAAATGCATACCGGCGGCACGCGCCTTTTGAGCGATTCGGCAAATGGAATTTTCCACGCTGTCGCGCGCCGTCATCATGAGGTCGGCCAACTCATCGATGATAATGACCACCTTGGGCATGTGCTCCTTTTCGGGGTCGTTTTCCGTGACCTTATTGTAGGAATCAATGTCTCTCACGCCCACTTCTTCGATGAGCTGGAAGCGGCGCTCCATTTCGTTGACCGCCCAGGCCAGTGAACCCGCCGCCTTTTTGGGGTCACTGACCACCGGCACCAACAGGTGCGGCATTCCGTTGTAAACACCGAATTCCACCTTTTTCGGGTCGATGAGAAGCAGCTTGCATTCATCCGGACGCGCCTTGTACAAAAGGCTGACGATAAAACTGTTGATACAGACCGACTTACCCATACCGGTCGCACCGGCAATGAGCAAATGCGGCATTTTGGCGATATCCATGAACACCGGGCTTCCGGCCACGTCCATGCCGAGACAGACCGAAAGGCGGCTCTTTTGCTGGGCAAATTTCGGGTTTTCGATCAGATTGCGGATGTACACGGTCGAAACGGTTTTGTTCGGTATTTCGATACCCACCGCCTGTTTGCCCGGGATGGGCGCTTCGATACGCACCCCGGCGGCCGCCAGATGCAGCGCGATATCGTCGGACAGGTTTTGGATGGATTTGACGCGCACACCGATCTCGGGCTGTAATTCGTAGCGCGTGACCGTCGGACCGCAGCAGATGTTGGTGATCTTTGTCTTGACGCCGAAATTGGCCAACGTCTCGACCAGCTTCACCGAAGTGCTTTTGATCTCATCCGTCACGCTGAAGGTGGCGGGATTGGGGTCTTTTTGCAGAAAATCGATGTCGGGAAAGCGGTACAGCTCCGCCGGATTCGGTTTGGGCTCGACCTTGACCTCCTCATGCTCGATGTCGGCCTCTTCCGAAACGATATCACTCGTTTCGACCTTTTCCGCACCGTCGGTCAGGGCACTCGAGGTGCTTGCCTGTACCCCCGCCGAAGCAATAACCGCGTCGGCGGTAAAAATATCCGAAAGATCGACTTCCTTCGGTTCGTCCGATCCGCTTTCGTCCCCACCCTCATGCGTCGTAAAGCGGACGCTCTGCTTGATGCTGTCGTAGACCGAAGGGTCGGGCGCAATCGCCTCGTCCGCGTCGGACGCCGCCTCATCCGTACTTTCCGCATCCCACGGAACGGCATCGACATTCGTATCCGTTTCGTCCGCTTGAGATTCCGTTATATCCTCCGACGCAAGCGGCGCATCGCCGGTCGCCAAACGCAATTCGTCCGGCGAAATGTCGAGCGGCGGAAATTCATCGTTCTTTTTTCGCTTGTGCTTTTTCGGTTTCGTTCCGTTGTTCTCCGCGGGCATCGGCGGTTCGGTCGGTTCGGACTCGGACTTCTCGGGCTCATCCGCCGTATTTTTCTTCTCATCGCCGATGCCGCCGAGATATGCCTTTTTCTTCGGCGGAGCGGGCTCGACCGTTTCCGTCGTATGTGCTTCGTGCTCTTTTCTGTCACGCTTCAGATGTTCTTTCTGCCGCACACGCGCGTTATAGCGCCATTCTCTGCATTTCGTGCTCAGAAAAGCCGCAATATCCACCGGCGTGATACCGCAGACGGCAAAGGCCAAAAGAAGCAGAATAAAAATACAAAGAATCCACGCGCCCACACCGGTGATCTGCTCTAAGAAATTTGCGATCACACCGCCGACGATCCCGCCGCCCTCATAGACCTTACCGTGCGCATACAGGCTGTTTTCGCCGATTAAACGATAGCCCTCGAAAGACGAACGCTCGCGCGCCAGCCCAATAAGCTCGCACACGCAGGACACCGACACGATAAAGCCGATGTGAAGCGCGACTTTTCCGCGCACACGCCCTGCACGCATGTCCCGCTTCCACAAAATCGCGCCGATAAGCAAGCAGAACGGGATGAATAACGCCCCCACAGACAAAAGTCCGCTTAACATTTGCGCCGCCTTACCGACGAAGCTCATTTTTTCGGGCATGAAAAAGCAGACTGCCGAAAACAAAGCCGCAAAGGCTAAAATATACGGAGCGAAATTATAGGAAAAGGTGTCCTCGACCGCGCGGTTTTTCTTTAAGGAGCGTATTTCTTCTTTCAGGCGAAGATTTTCTTCCTTCTGTTTGGCCGCACGGGCGTTCGCTTTTTCGGATGTGGATGTGCTCTTTTTGGCGGACGCACCCGTTTTGGCGTTCTTGGGTTTGATATCGGGAGTTCTCTTCGGAGCCATTCTGTTCTTCCTTTACACAGTTACAATTTTAAGCTATATTTTCCGGATCCAGCCGCAAGCGATAAAGCCGACAGCGCGGCATTCGGATAAAGTGTGCGCAAAATATCCGCACAGGCCAGCACACTGGAGCCGGTTGTAATCATATCGTCCACGATTACGACGCGGCGCACATTTTTCTTCGGGCGATAAAACGGACGGACATAAAAGCCGTTCGTGCGGTTTTCGGCTCTCTCCGAGCCGGTCAAATGCTTCTGCTCTTTAACAAAGGAACGCGCCACCACAAACGGTGCATACGCAAAGCGTCCCTTCGCGTTCGTTGCATGTCGGGCAAGCGGATGCTCCGAAAAGCGCACGGTCTGTGCCGCAAGCAATGCACCCTGGTCGAAGCCGTGCTCCCGCATTCCTTTCGGCGAACGCGGCACGGGCACCAAAAGCGTTGTCCCCTGCCCGTCCGAGCTTTCGAGTGCGCCCGCCAAACGCATGGCGGCATAGCGCACAACGGTGCGGTCGGGGTCATGCTTTAAGAAAAACAAAAGCCGCACCACCGCTTCGTATTCGTAGGAAAAGACCGCGCGACAGCGCAAGGAGCGTTCGGATGAGCCGACCGTAAACTCCGTGGTCGCAAGCCGCGCTTCGTCGAGCGCTGCGTCGCAGAAAGCGCAAACGGTATCGCCGCCGCTCATACCGCCGCACAGCGGACAGCGTCGGCGCATGCAATTTCTCACACCGCGAAGCATAAATGGGACAAACGACATTTTCTATCCCGCATAGTGGCGCACAAGTGCCACGACCTTGCCGAGCACCGACACATTTTCCACCAAGATCGGCTCCATGGTGCGGTTTTCGGGCTGAAGACGAAAATGACCGTTTTCCTTGTAGAAGCGCTTGACCGTGGCTTCCTCCTCGACGAGCGCCACCACGATCTCACCGTTTTCGGCGTAGCTGCGCTGTTCGACGATGACATAATCGCCGTCCAAGATACCGGCCTCGATCATGCTTTCGCCCTTGATACGCAAGCAGAACAGCTTGCTTTCGTCGTAGGAATGAAAGCTGGAATAGGTGATGTAGCCTTCCAAATTCTGTGTTGCCAAAATCGGAAGCCCCGCCGCGACCTGTCCGACCACGGGAACGCGATACTTTTTTCCCTCGTCGCTTGCTTCGTCGTGCTTTTTGATGGCGCGACTTTTACCGGCAAGTTTATCTATGTAGCCCTTCGAAGCCAGGCGCTCGATGTACATGTGCGCCGTAGAGGTGGATTTGATGCTGAGCGATGAGCAGATTTCCCGCACCGACGGCGGATAGCCCTGCTCCTCGATGGTCTGATTGATAAAATCGAGAACGCGTTTCTCCTTCGGCTTCAGCTTGTCCATGACCGATCTCCTTTCCGATCCGACTGTCGTGTGACAGTCTGCCTTATTTAAATTATACACCCACGGGGCCGAAAAATCAAACATAAGTTCTTGTTTTAACACAAACATGCGCTTTTTTTTACATTTTGTTTTGCATTTTCCATTCGCCAATGCAATTTGCGGATTTTTTTAAATTATCGATATCACACGAAACTTTTTGTTTTTCTGCGCGTCTAAATCTCTGTCGCTTGTAAAAAGCTTCAAAAAATACACCTAATAAAGGAGAACCACATGAACAAAATTTCCCGTTCGCTTACAGCCTTAGCTTTGGCCGCCGCTATGGGCGCATCCTCCCTTTCGGCGCTTGCCTACGAACCGACCGTCGCGCAAAGCCGCGCCGACACACTTAACGCCCTCGAGCTGTTTCGCGGCACCGAAAACGGCTATGAATTGGACAAGCCGCTCACCCGCATGGAAGCTCTCATCATGCTCATCCGTCTTTCGGGCAAAGAAATCAACGCACTCTACGGCTCGACCGAATACACCTCCCCCTTTACCGACACCCCGTCCTGGGAGGATGCCGACAAATATCTCGCTTACGCCTATTCGACCGGCCTTGCCAAGGGCATGACCGAAACCGAATTTGATCCCGAAGGACGCGCCAATGCACAAATGTACATCACTTTCTTACTCCGTGCTCTCGGCTACACCGATTCCGAAAACGGCACGGTGTGGGATAACTGGAACACACTTGCCGAAAGTGCCGGTCTTTTGACCGAGCCGTCCGTCGATTTGGAGAATCTTCTGCGCGGTGACGCCGTGCTCCTCTCCCGCGCCGCTTTGGACGCGACGGTTGTCGGAACCGAAACAACCTTGCTTGAACAACTGACCGAGAACGGCGCGATCAGTCCGCTTGCCCTGTCCGTGGCATTCGCCGCCGAGGGACGCACGGTAAATGCCGACAGCGCGCTCATCGACATCATGGGAGCACTGTATGTCGGCGCCAACACGGTTTCTCCCTCGTCTCTTGCCGCCATGAGCATCGAAGAGGACATGCAGAGCTTCTTCATCGGCGTCGGCCCCGACAAGCTTGAGATTGAGGAAGGACTGGTCTGCGAACCCATGATGACCTCGCAGGCGCATTCCGTGGCACTCGTTCGCGTTAAGGACGGAACGGACGTTGAGGAAGCCAAGCAGCTCATCCGCGAAAACGTCAATCCGCGCAAATGGATCTGCGTTGCCGTTTCCGAGGGAAATGTGCGTGTGGAAAACATCGGCAACCTCATTCTGTTGGTCATGGACGACGGCGACCCGGACACCCTTGTGAACAATTTTATCGATATGGACAGTTCGCGCATCTTTGTCACCCCCGATGAAAACGGTATGATGAAGTTCGGCGAATCCTACGTCGAAGCGGGTGAATCGGTCAACAAAACCTCGGTCGAACGCTATATCGAAAAGGTCAGCACCTTAAACATGGAATATTTCCCGGAAAACGAGGTCTATCTCGCCACTGTTCCCGAAAAAAGCTATTTCGTCCGTGAAAGCACACGCGACTATCTCAATCACGCCGTCATACACGGCATGATCAAGGAAGCCTTTTTCGATTTGACCGTCATCGACCTTTCGGAGTCGCTGTCCTTGGATTCTTACTTGAACACCGACCGCCATCTGCGTCAGGAAAAGCTGTTCCCCTTAGTCAACCGCTTAGGTGAAGCGATGGGCTTCACCGTCGATGAGAGCGCATTTACCGCCCACGACGTCGAAGGCTTTGTCGGCGATTACAAATCGGCCGTGACCGATATCGCCCCCGAAACGCTCACCTATCTTACGAGTGCCGATACCGATTCCGCCACCGTCGAAAACTATCAAAACAAAAGCTTCACCGCCGTATACGAGCTCGAAAAGCTGGAGTCCGAGATTCCCTACGACATCTTTCTGTCGGGCGCGACGCCGCTTACCGTCATTAAAAATCCGAACGCGGCAGAGCAAAAGCGTCTCGTCATCTTCCGCGATTCCTTCGGAAGCAACATCGCACCGTTACTCATCGGAGCGTACTCCGAAATCACGCTCGTCGATCTGCGTTACATGGTAAGTTCCTTACTTCCTCAATTCGTTGACTTTACCGACGCGCAGGTGCTGTTTCTTCTCAGCGACGCCGTGGTCAACAACAGCGCTCTTTTAAAGTAAGCTTTCCCTTTCTTTCCTTCCATTATATATGACGATTCATCTACATGAACTGCGAAATCCTTGATAGATGAAAAGTTAGTTCGGGTGCGGCTTTAACACTCCGCACCCGAAGCTGTTACAAAGCTTTCAATCGCTCTGTTTCCAAATCTTCAATTTCAAAGCTACCGTCATTAATTTCATTAAGACGAAAAACGATTTTGGCAATTAAGTCAAGCATTATTTCTTTTTCTGCGCGTTCTTTTTCACTGTTGAACCAGCACGGCTGTTCATGGGAATCAAATTCATAGTAATCTGCAAACATATCGGATGCTT
>CAZYFX010000123.1:0-6275 GCA_964646725.1 uncultured Oscillospiraceae bacterium | reverse complement strand
GAGGTATCGGTTTTTTTCGTTTGGAGATGCTATGTTTATCCGATAGCAGTATTTTCTTAAACCAAAATGATATAGCAAAATCCCGGAAATCAAGCGGTTTCCGGGATTTTTTATCGTTACTCGTCCTTGCAGATATATTCGTGATTTCGGCTCATTCGATCCGACATTTGACCTTTTCCGAAGCCTCCGAGCGATCGTTTTTCTCAATGCCATAATCCCACTCGGATGACAAATCGCATTCTATTTGCCGATTATGTAACAATTGTGTGAAATACATTGACTTTTTCGCCCGAATGACTATAATAATAGTTTGAGAATGATTCTCATTCCGATTTTGCGATTTACGGAGCGAATGTCTCATGTTAAAAAATATTAAAATAACGGCACGAAGATTTGTGCTTCCGTGCCTTTTGATGTGTCTGTCGGCGGCGCTGTTTGCCTGTGAAAGAACGGAAACGCCCGAACACGATGCGGAAACCTATCGTGTTTTTTGCACGGTCTTTCCGACCTATGATTGGCTTTGCGAGGTGACGAAGGACGTCGGGAATATCGAAGTGACGCTGTTGGATACGCACGGCGCCGATCTGCACAGCTATCAGCCGACGGCGGCGGATATGCTCGCCATCGCGCAGAGCAATCTTGCGGTGTATGTCGGCGGTGTGTCCGACAAATGGGTCATCGAGGCGGCGGAAAACGCGGGAACATCGGTGCAGGCCGTGTCGCTGTTCGACTTGCTCGGCGAACGCGTCAAGGAAGAAGAACTTGTCGAGGGAATGAGCGATGAGCATGAGCATGACCATGCGCATGAGGAGTCGGAAGCGGACGAGCACGTCTGGCTGTCGCTCAAAAACGCCGACCTTTTGACCGAAGCGCTGACCGAGCGGCTTTGTGCGGACAATGCGGAAAGTGCCGAAGCACTGCGCGGCGCGTCGAAGGCTTACCGTGAGTGCTTGCGGACGTTGGATGAAGCCTATGCCGACGCGGTGCAAAGTGCGCGTCTGTCCGTTTTTGTGACGGCTGACCGTTTTCCGTTTCGCTATTTGGCCGATGACTACGGCTTGACCTATTATGCGGCGTTCCCCGGTTGTTCGGCCGAAACGGATGCGGGCTTTGATACGGTGATTTTCTTGGCCGACACGGTCGATACGTATGCGCTTACCCATATTGCCGTGACCGAGAGCACGGACGGTGCGGTGGCGAAGGCGGTTTTGGAAAATGCAAAGACCGAGGGGGTACAGACCGTGGTGTTGGATTCGCTTCAGTCGGTCACGCGCGCCCGCATGGATGAAGGAGAGACGTATCTTTCGGTTATGGAAAAGAATTTGGAGAGCCTTCGGCTTTTGTTGTCATAGCGAAAGGGCGGAAAATGGTACTGTTGGAATGCAAAGAGCTTGCGTTGGGGTATGCCGGACGAACGGTGGCCGAACATGTGAGCTTTACGTTAAAAAAAGGCGATTACTTATGTGTCGTGGGTGAAAACGGCTCCGGCAAAAGTACGCTCATCAAGACCTTGCTCGGCTTAAACAAGCCGCTGTCCGGAGAAATTGTGCGAAGTGGGGAGTTTTCGCCGCGCCGTATCGGCTATATGCCGCAGAAAACGCCGCTGCAAAAGGATTTTCCCGCGTCGGTGCGTGAGATCGTGCTGTCGGGCTTTTTGGGCGCAAAGGGCTATTTCGGCTTCTACAATAAGAAAGATAAACGCCGCATGGAGAAAATACTGGAGCGTTTGGAAATTCGTTCGCTTGCCGACCGAAGCATTCGCGAGCTGTCGGGCGGTCAACAGCAGCGCGTATTTTTGGCGCGCGCGTTGTGTGCCGCAAGGGACGTGCTGTTGGTGGACGAGCCGTGCGCCGGGCTTGACGCACAGGGAACGGAAGAGCTGTACGCTCTGCTTGTCGAGCTTCACGAGAAGGACGGCCTGACCGTTATCATGGTCACGCACGACGAGAGCGCGGTCGAACGGTATGCGACCACTGTTTTGCATTTGGGTCAGGACACGTTTTTTCATACGTCGGGGGACGGCGAACCGAAAAAGGTATGGGGGGAGGAAAACGCCAATGCTTAGTCTTGCGGACTATTTTTCCTATTCCTTCGTCCGATGCGCCTTTGCTGTGGGTGTAATGACGGCACTGTGTGCGGCGCTCATCGGCGTGGTGCTGGTACTCAAGCGGTTCTCCTTTTTGGGGGATGGACTGTCGCATTTCGCATTCGGCGTGATTGCGGCGGCATCGGTGGCGGGGCTCAGCGACAACATGCTTGTGGTGCTTCCTGTTACGATTTTGTGCGCGGTGCTTCTTCTTCGTGCCGGGCCGAACGCAAAAACGGCGGGCGATGCGTCGGTGGCGGTCATTTCGGTATCGTCGCTTGCGGTGGGCTATTTGCTGTTAAACGTATTCTCCGCATCGGCCAATGTGTCGGGCGATGTGTGCGGGACACTCTTCGGCTCGACCACCATGCTGACGTTGGGCGCACGGGACGTGCTGTTCTGTGCGGTCATGACGGCGCTCACGCTCGCCTTTTTCGTTTTGTTTTATCACCGCATTTTTTCGGTCACGTTTGATGAAAGCTTTGCGGCGGCAACCGGTACGGGCGTGACGCTGTTCAACACGGTCACGGCGGTCATGGCGGCGGTGGTCATCGTGCTCGGCATGAAATTGGTCGGTTCGCTTCTCATTACGGCGCTCATCGTTTTCCCGGCACTTGCGGCCATGCGGCTGTTCAAGAGCTTTCGCGCGGTCGTCGTTTTTGCGGGTGCGTTTGCCGTCGTGGCGGCGGTTGGCGGCTTTTTGGCGTCGCTTATCTTTTCCACACCGGTGGGGGCGACCATGGCGGCGGCGGATATCGTGCTGTACGCGGTTTGCGCGGTCATCGGACGAGTGAGAAGTTAATAAAACGTAAATATTACAAAACGGCTTTCGGCAGAATCGGTGTCGAAAGCTTGATTTTTTTAAAATTTGTATTTACAGGTAGACAAACGAATATTTGTGTGTTATAATATACAAAAACATACTTGGAGCAGAAAACGACTATGGCAGATTTGTCTTTTCGAGCCGCCGAGGAAAAGGATACGGCGCTGATTTTGTATTTTATCCGCGAGTTGGCGGCTTACGAGAACATGTCCGACGAGGTCGTCGCGACGGAAGGCTCGCTTCGCGAACAGCTGTTTGAAAAGAAGTCTGCCGAGGTGCTGTTTGCCGTAGTCGATGGGGAAGAAGTGGGCTTTGCGCTGTTCTTTCATAATTTTTCCACCTTTTTGGGACGTGCGGGACTGTATTTGGAGGATCTGTACGTCAAGAAGGAGCATCGCGGCAAAGGCTACGGAAAGGCACTCTTGAAAGAGTTGGCACGGACGGCGCTTGAGCGCGGCTGTGGCCGACTTGAGTGGAGCTGTTTGGATTGGAACAAGCCGAGTATTGATTTTTATCTGTCTTTGGACGCCGAGCCGATGAAGGATTGGACAGTATACCGTCTGACCGGAAGTACGCTTCGAAAGATGGCCGAATAAGTGAATCAAAGCATTTGAATCGGGAGAAAACAACTATGACACGACCGCTCGGAGAATATTTCACCATTGCCGCCGCGCTGTTTCGCGGCCTGTTCGCGCGCTTGCGTTTGGATTCCGCGGGCGCATTGCTTCGTGTGGATAAAAAAGTCCGCATCATCCACAGAAATTGCGATATTCGTCTCGGCCGCAAGGTCAATCTTCATGCCGGGGTCAAGCTCAGCGGCTTGGGCAACGCCGGAAAACGTGCGTCGCTCGTTATCGGAGACGGTGTGGCGGTGGGTGACCGCACGGAGATTCATGCCGGGAACGAGGTCAGCATCGGCGACGGAACGCTCATTGCGTGGGACTGCTGTATCATGGATCGCGATTATCATAAATTCGGCTCGGAAACCGAGCTTACCCGACCGGTGCATATCGGAAAGCACGTCTGGATCGGCTGTAACGTGTTGATTTTGAAAGGCGTGACCGTCGGAGACGGCGCGGTCATTGCCGCCGGAAGCATCGTGACCAAGGATGTGCCCTCTGCGGCGCTTGTTGGCGGAAATCCGGCGCGTATCCTAAAAGAAAATGTGACCTGGAGTGAGTAAAGCGGTGTCATCCAAAAAAAGTGTGGCGGGTTCGGTCAGCTATGTCATGATCATCATGGTGCTGTCACGGTTGCTGTCGCTTGTTTCCACGCAAGTCTATATGTCCTTTTTCGGCGTGGACAGCTATTTGAACATTTACTCTTACGCCATTACCATCCCGAATACGATTTTCAACTGCTTCGGTACGGCACTCGGCACGGTCTTTATCCCGATTTATGCCGGGCATTTGGCCAAGGGCGAGGAGAAGGAAGCGGCGCGCTTTGCCGATAATATCATCACCGTGTCACTGGCGTTTACGGCGGTTCTGGTGCTCATCGGACTGGCGCTTTCGCCGCTTTTGCCGCGCTTTACGGCGTTTAATGAGGGAAAAGAGTATTCTTTCGCCGTCAAGGCGCTGATGATCATGATGCCGGTCATGCTGTTTTACGGGCTCAACTATATTTTCCAAGGCATTCTGCAATCGCACGGAAAATACGGCTTTCCCGCCTTTGTGAGTGTCCCCAGCAGCCTTGTGGTCATCGGCTATGTGCTCACACTCGGCGATACCTATGGGATCACGGGTCTTTTGGTCGCGACCTTTTTCGGTTTGTCCTTGCAGGCACTCATTCTCATTCCGCCGGCTTTTGCCGTCGGCTTTCGCTATAAGCCGTCGTTCGATTTGAAGGATCCCGACGTGATCCGTGCCGGGAAAATGACGCTCCCGGTTCTGTTCGGGGTGGCGGCCTATCAGCTGAACATGTTTTTCAACACCACCATGATCGCCAATTTCGACGGCATGGTGACCTTGCTCAACTATGTGCAGAACATCGTTATCTATATGGTGCTTGCGTTCGTGTATTCCGTCACGGCGGTGGTCTATCCGAAGCTGACGGCCGCTTTCACGCGCGGGGATATCGAAGAATACAAGGCAACGCTTTCCTCGGTTTTGCAAAGTGTGACGGCACTTCTTGTCCCAATCACATTCGGATTTATCGCGGTGCGCAAGCCGCTTTTGGAGCTGATTGCCAACTACGGGAAAATCACCGACGCGGATATCGAACGCGCTTCGTGGTTGCTTGTGATGTATTCCGTCGGCATTTTGGGCGTGGGCTTAAAGGAAATTCTGGATCGCGCTTTTTATGCGGCCAAGGATACCTTTCTCCCGGCGATCAACGGCTTTGTCATTATGGCGGTCAATGTGGCACTCAGCCTTGTTTTGACGCGCTTTATCGGTGCTTACGGCATTCCGCTTGCCTATTCGACGGCGTCTCTTACGGGACTTTGCGTACTGCTTGCGCTTTTGCGTAAGCGCGTGGGAGCATATGCGCCGGGACTCGGAAAAACCGTCGCGCTCTGTACGCTGTCGGCGCTTGTCATGGCGGCGGTCGTTAAGGCGGTCTGCTTTTTCACGGAGACGAGAATCCTTTCGGATTCGGTTTTCTCGCGACTTGTGAAGTTGGCGCTTCCGGTGGGAGCGGGCGTCTTAGTGTACGCGGTCATGGTTGTGTTTCTTCGCGTACCGGCGGTAAGACCGCTGTGGGACAAGCTCCGATCAAAAATCGGGAAGCGTAAGGAGGAGAGGACATGAAGAAGCTTAAGCGTGCTTTCGGCTATGTGCTGTACTACTTTTTCGCGCGGCATTTGCCGTCCTCGGGACTTCCGTACAGCTTGGGCGCCAAAAGCATTCGCCGCCTGTGCGCGAAATGTATACTCGACAAATGCGGTAAAAACGTCAACATCGAGCACGGCGCTTTTCTTGCGTCGGGTAACGGTATCGAAATCGGAAACAACTCGGGCATCGGCTTGAACTGTCGTGTGGCGGGGCCGCTTTCCGTGGGAGACGATGTGATGATGGCACCGAACGTCACGATTGTGACGCAAAATCACGAAACGGAGGATCTTTCGCGTCCCATGCGGCTTCAAACCGCCCCGAAAAAAAAGGTGGTCATCGGCAACGACGTGTGGATCGGAACGAACGCGGTCATCATGCCGGGAGTGCATATCGGCAACGGCGTGATCATCGGCGCGGGAGCCGTGGTGACCAAGGATGTGCCGGATTTTGCGGTGGTGGGCGGCGTCCCGGCCAAGCTCATCAAGTATCGTTGCGCAACGTCCGCAGAGAAAAAAGAATAAAGGAGCGCGTTTTTGTGCGTATTCTGTATTTAATCAATCACGCCGGAAAGGCGGGAACGGAAAAATATATC
>CAZYFX010000122.1:0-6297 GCA_964646725.1 uncultured Oscillospiraceae bacterium | reverse complement strand
ATGTTGTCAAAGGGCGCGGCCTTGGTGGCAAAGCTCCAGTACAGCTGCGGAATGAGATAGTCCACATAGCCGCCCTTCGCCCAGGCAAGCGCGTCGCAGTACAGCGACGAATACGCTTCGAGTCCCGAGCTGACGCTTCCGTTTTCGGGCGTGTCGGAGCCGCTGTTGGCCCAGATGCCGAACGGTGACACACCGAATTCAATCTGCGGATTGATCTCTTTGATCGCTTCATAGGTTTCGCGCACCAGCGTGTTGACGTTTTCGCGCCGCCAATCGTCCTTTTCGGCACCGTTTCCGTACAGCGCGTAGGCGGCTTGGTCGTCAAATTCGGCGCCGTCCTTGGGGTAGGGGTAGAAATAATCGTCGAAATGGATACCGGCCAGCGTCGGATAGTTTTCGGCCAATTCCTTTACGCCGTCAACGACTAAAGCGCGTACCTCGGGAAGCCCGGGATTGAAGTAGGTCTTTCCGTCGGCGTATTTGACGGTATATTCGGGATGAAGTACCGCCGGGTGGGTGTCGCACAGCTCCGCTTCGTCGGAGGAATACATGGTCACACGGTACGGATTGACCCAGGCATGAACGGCAAGACCGTTGGCCGCCGCTTTTTCGAGAAGATAGGCAAGACTGTCGAAGCCTTCGTCGGGTGCTTGCCCCTGTACGCCGCTTATGTATTTGGAATACGGAAAAATTTCGGACGGGTACAGCGAATCCGCCGTCGGGCGCACCTGGAAGAAGATGGTATTTAAGCCGGCTTCGCACGCATTTTTTACGATATCGTCCAATTCCGCGCGCAAAGTGTCTGCCGAAAGTCCGGGAGCGGACGGGAAGTTTATGTTGATGACCGAAGCAATCCACACGCCGCGCATCTCTTCGTTTTCGATCGCGGAAGCGGAAAGAGAGACATCGGAGAGGGAATTGGCGGCTTCTTCGGCGTTCGGATGCAGAGCGACGTTCTTTCCCACAAACGTCGCGACCAAAAAGGCGGCGACGGCAAATACGGCCACGGAAAGCGTTGAAAGAAGAAGCGTCGAGCGATTTTTGTGCTTTCGCTTGCGGCGGGCGGTTTTTACGGCACGGATCAGTTGTTCCTCGTGTGAAGCGTTTGTGTTTTCCGCATTTGCGACGCTTTCGCAAACGCGGTCGTTTTTCCGTTCAGTCAATTTCGGATCCTCCTTGCAGGGTGAAACGTATCGATATATGGTATGAGCCGAGTCGGCAAAATATGGCTTTTTCGGCTTGCGGGCAAAAGAAATGCAAATCTACTCTTATTATACAATATTCGACACGCTTTTGCAAGGGATTCGCGTGAATTTTTGCGAATCTGCCGTTTTTTTCTTAAAAATTCGGAATTCGCATTTTGTGCTTGCAAAAATTCCGAACTTATAGTATAATAATATGAAAACGTGTAAAGGGGCTGAAGCGTTGCCGATCGAAAAAGAAATACAGACCGAGCTTTTGTATGATGAAGAATACTTTACCAAGGCGGCCGAGGCGGCCATGTTCGCTTACGGAAGTCCGATCCGTTTTGAAAAACTGGCCGAAGCCATCGGTGCGAAGGTGGGGGACATTCCGAAAATATTGAACGCCATGATCCCACGCTACAAAGACAGCGCCATCGAGGTGTTGATTTTGGGGGACTGTGCTCAGCTTGCCACCAAAAACGAATATGCGGCTATTGTACGAAGCACACTTGAAATTCGTCGCAGTCAACCTCTGTCCCGTGCGGCGTTGGAAGTGTTGGCTGTCATTGCCTATAATCAGCCGGTTACACGCGCGTTGGTGGACAAGGTGCGCGGGGTCGAATCGCCTTCGGTCATACTGTCGCTGTGCGACAAGGGATTGATCGAGGAGCAGGGGAGATTGGAGGCACCGGGACGCCCCATGCTTTACGGAACGACACCGGCGTTTCTTCGCACGTTCGGGCTGGAATCCATCGATGAGTTGGAACAAATTCCCGAGCTTGCTGCCTTTACCGAGCAGATACGCGCTCATAAGGACGAGCTTGCGTTGCCCGAAAAGAAAGAAAATGCCAAAAATGTTCCCGGTCAGCTGGCGCTTTCGGACAATGCGTTCGATGTGCCCGTCAATACCGAAGCGGACGAGCATTCGGACGAAGAAACGAGCGCCGAAACGTTCGATACATCCGAAACGGAGGATAAGAGATAAGAATGGAAACGAAGAAAAATAACGAAGATATTTTGCACAGCGAAAGCATTTACGACCCCGGTGACGCGGATATCATGGCGGAACAGACCGCGTGTCTCGAAAAGCTGTACGATTTCAATGCGACACGTCCGTCGGAGGGCAAAAAGCGTGCGGCGCTTTTAAAGGATATGTTTGCCGAGCTCGGCGAGAATTGCTACATCGAGCCGCCGCTCCATTCCAATTGGGGCGGAAAGCATGTGCATTTCGGAAACAACGTCTATGCGAATTTCAATCTGACGTTGGTGGACGATACGCACATTTACGTCGGAGACGGAACCATGCTTGCGCCGAACGTGGTGCTTGCCACGGCGGCTCATCCGATCCTTCCGTCGCTTCGGCAGAAACAGTATCAGTACAATCTGCCTGTCCGCATCGGGAAAAACTGCTGGTTGGGCGCGGGGGTCATCGTGCTTCCCGGTGTTTCGATCGGGGACAATTCCGTCATCGGCGCGGGAAGCGTTGTGACAAAGGATATCCCGTCCGACGTGGTGGCGGTGGGAAATCCCTGTCGTGTGCTTCGAAAGATCGGCGAAAAGGATCGTGAGCAGTATCACAGCGGCAAGCCCATGCCGAAGGAATTGCTCGAAGAGAAATAAAAGAGGAAGATATTGTGGCTTTTGAGGTTCAGAAAGGGACGTTGTATGTCGTCCCCACGCCCATCGGAAATTTGGAGGACATGACCGAGCGGGCGTTATTCGTACTTCGCAACGTGGATTTTGTGGCGGCGGAGGATACCCGCGTGTCGGGAAAGCTTTTGAAGCTGTACGATATAAGCGCGACCTTTGTCAGCTATCACGAGCACAACAAGGCGTCGCAGGGCGAGAAAATTTTGGAACGTCTGCAAAACGGCGAGAGCGGCGCGATCGTGACCGACGCGGGAACGCCGGCCATCTCCGACCCCGGAGAAGCGCTTGTGGCACTGTGCCGCGCACGCGGCGTGGAGGTCGTTCCGCTTCCGGGCGCGTGTGCCTTCGTGACGGCTCTGTCGGCCAGCGGCTTTCCGTCGCGCCGCTTTTGTTTCGAGGGCTTTCTTCCGACCGACAAGCGGGAGCGAAACGAGCTGCTTGACGGCTACAAAAACGAGCCGAAGACGGTCATTTTTTACGAAGCGCCCCACCGCGTGTCCGAGACGGCAAAAGTGCTGCTTGAAGCACTTGGTGACCGTAAGGTCTGCGCGGCGCGGGAGTTGACCAAGCTCAACGAGGAATTTTTCATCGGCACACTGTCCGAGCTTTGCGCGCATTTCGAAGAAAAAGAGCCGCGCGGAGAGTATGTGCTTATCGTGGAGGGCGCGAGCCGTGAAGAACATGTCTTTTTTGAGTCCATGTCGGTTGAGGAGCATGTTGCCTTTTACGAAAAACAGGGACTTGCGCGTATGGACGCCATCAAGGCGTGTGCCCGTGACCGTCATGTTCCCAAAAACGAAATTTATAAGGAGCTTCTATGAGCACGGCTTCTTTTCCGTATCCCGACGGAAAGCGCTATTATACATTCGACTGCTTTTTAAAACAAAAATTCGGCTGTAAGGTGGCCAAACTCAGCTTGAACGGCGGCTTTACCTGTCCCAACCGCGACGGCACCAAGGCGTTCGGCGGCTGTATCTATTGTTCGGAAAAGCTCAGCGGCGAATTTGCGGGTGATCCGCGCGAAAGCATAGCACAGCAGTTGACTCACGAAAAAAAGCTGGTTTCCGGCAAATGGAAAAACGTCAAATATATGCCGTATTTTCAGGCCGGGACGGGAACCTATGCCCCGACCGAACGGCTTCGTGCGCTGTATGAAGCGGCTCTCGCATGCGAGGGGGCTGTGGCGCTCAGTATCGCCACCCGAGCGGACTGCATCACGCCAAGCACCTTTGACCTGCTTGAAGAATTGAACGAGCGCACCTTTTTGACCGTCGAGCTGGGACTTCAGAGCGTGTCGGACGAGACGGGACGGCGCATCAACCGTCGGACTTCGTTTCGGGAGTTTTCCGACTGCTTTGCAAGTTTGAAAAAACGCGGGATCGCCGTGTGCGTCCATCTCATCAACGGACTTCCCGGTGAATCGTATGACGATATGCTTCACAGTGTGCGGACGGTCGCGGAAATGCACCCATGGTCAATTAAGCTGCATATGCTCCATATACTTCGCGGCACGGCGTGTGAGGACATGTACCGTCGGGGAGAGCTTTCCGTTTTCGAAAAGGACGACTATGTGAACCTTGTGTGCGACGAATTGGAATGCATACCGTCGGATATCGTCATCCAGCGCCTGACCGGAGACGGCGCACGGGAGGCACTTGTCGCGCCGCTGTGGAGTCTTCGCAAATTCGAGCTTCTCAACGCGGTGGATGCCGAACTGCTTAGGCGCGGCAGTTTTCAGGGAATGCGCACATAAAATCACGTCATTTTCACCCGAAAAGGCTTACATTTCACGACACGTTTATAAAATACACCATAATTTGTGGTAAAATGCCCATGTACCTTTGAGATCGACGAAAGGATTAGCGGAAAATGATCGAAATCAATCATCTTGTCAAAAAATACGGTCAGAATTATGCGGTCAACGACATCAGCTTCTCGGTAAAAGAGGGGGAGATCGTTGGTTTTCTGGGGCCGAACGGCGCAGGTAAAACGACTACCATGAACATTCTGACCGGCTATCTGTCCGCCACGAGCGGAAGTGCCAAAATCGCGGGGATCGATATCCTCGAAAATCCGATGGAGGCCAAAAAGCATATCGGTTTTCTGCCCGAGCACCCGCCGCTGTATCTCGATATGACGGTGTGCGAATACTTAAAATTCGTGTACAACTTAAAAAAATGCTCCCTCGGCCGCAAGGCGCATTTGGAGGAAATCGCTTCGGTCATACGCATCGAGGACGTGTGGAAGCGTCCGATCGGACATCTGTCCAAGGGCTACCGCCAGCGCGTCGGCATCGCACAGGCGCTTATCGGGAATCCGGATGTACTCATTTTCGATGAACCGACCGTGGGACTTGACCCGAAGCAGATCATCGAGATACGCAATCTCATCACGAGCCTCGGCAAGAAGCACACCGTCATTTTGAGCTCGCACATCTTACCCGAGGTGCGTTCGGTGTGCGGTCGTATCGTGATCATCAACAAAGGAAAGCTCGTAGCCGACGCGGCAACCGATGAGTTGGACGTTTTGACCGGCTCGCGAAAGCTGATGGCCAAAATCACCGGTGAGCCGGAGCGTGTGAAAAAGTTACTTCTGTCCATCACCGGTGTGACGGGTTGTGAACGCTTGGAGGAACGTGACGGCGATGCGTGTGTGTATCTCATCGAGTCGCAGAACGACGTGGACATCCGAAAAATGCTGTTTACCGAAATTGCTGAAAACGGGTTGTTTTTGCTGGGGCTTGAGCCGTTCGGCGCGGAGCTTGAGGATGTGTTCATCGCTCTTACGGGTCCGTCGGCCGTCGCAAGCGGTGAAAACAACAAAGGAGGGCTTGCTTAATGGGAGCGATTTACAAACGCGAAATGCTTGCGTATTTTACCACCCCGTCGGGGTATGTTTTTTCGGCGATCTTTTTCGCCCTGTCCGGCGTGATCTTTTCCATCACGACCTTCGGGATGCAGTCGGCATCGACCGGGACATATTTCATTTTTATGCTCACGTCGTTCATCGTGCTCATTCCGTTATTGACTATGAAGCTTCTCAGCGAGGAACGCAAGAGCAAGACCGAGCAGGTTTTGTTGACGTCTCCGGTCAGCTTGATGGGTATGATATCGGCCAAATTTTTTGCAGCGTATACCATGTTTGCCTGGACGCTCATTCTGTCCTGCCTTTTGAACATAGGCGCTTTGTATAAGCTGACCGAGAACCAGAAGGACGTGATCGAAAAGCTGAGCCTTCCGACCGTCATCGGCAGTGTGGTGGGCATTCTCCTCATCGGCGGTGTGTTTATTGCCATCGGACTGTTCCTTTCGGCGTTGACCGAAACGCAGACGGTTGCGGCGGTGGCCTCCATCGGTGTGTTTGTACTGATCTTTTTGTTCAGCATGCTTCCGAGCTTTGTCGGAAACGGCGTACTGCGCACGGTCATCAAATGGTTTTCCGTGTTTGACCGCTACTATCCCTT
>CAZYFX010000121.1:0-6305 GCA_964646725.1 uncultured Oscillospiraceae bacterium | reverse complement strand
GAAATTTTGGCTTACAAGCCCGCAGAAAACTCGGATACGATGAAACTGCGTTTTCCCCGCGTCTGATGAAACATTGTCACTCGCACCGGTTCAAAACCTCCCATGCGGGCGGCGAAGCGCCGCTCCAATTTTCGCGACAAAATCCGTACAAAAGGTTAAGTTTCTACCCGCGTGTTTTCGGCAAGTGCAACGTCATGAGTTTTGAACCGTCCCCGGGAGTCGAGAGGGTCGCTTTTATCCGTACTTACAATTTTTGGCGTTTTTCTCGCGTGAACAGTGTGTTTGAATTTCACAAATTTAACTGCGCGAATATTGCAGCGGCGCCTCGCCGCCCTTCGGGTACTTTTTGATACTTTTTCGTACAAGCGAAAAAGTATGACCCGTATCCCTGTGGGAGAACGCACTATGTCAACACGCAAAATTTCGGTCAAGCTTATATTGATTCCTTAAGTTGACAGTATTGCTTGTGTAAAGGGAGCTGTCAGCGTAAGCTGACTGAGGGATTGAGCGTATAGCATAGTGCATTCTCCCTTGCAGGGAATGCACTGTGTTAATATATTGTACGGCTATAAAAACCAAAAACGAGGAAACTGTATGAACGACTTATCCGATATTGTTGTGCGCTTGAAAGACACACAGAATGCAAGCGACGAAGAACTGATCGCTTTGATCGAAGCCGACGAGGTGCCGCTTCTTACGGAATCGGCCGACAAGGTTCGCCGCGCGGTCTATGGCGATGAAGTGTTCTTGCGCGGCTTGATCGAATTTACGAATTATTGCAAAAACGATTGTCTCTACTGCGGCATACGGCACGCAAACAAAGCGTTGGAGCGGTATCGGCTGACCGAGGAAGAGATCCTGTCCTGCTGTGATATCGGCTATAGGCTCGGCTTTCGGACGTTCGTGCTCCAAGGGGGAGAGGACCCCTATTATACGACGGAGCGCATGTGTGCGATCGTGCGGAGTATTCATGAAAAGTATCCCGATTGCATGATCACGCTGTCCGTCGGAGAACGTAGTGAAGATGACTATCGGGCATTTCGCAAAGTGGGCGCGGGGCGGTATCTGCTGCGGCACGAGACGGCGTGTGAAGCGCATTATGCCAAGCTTCATCCGACGTCCATGCGCTTATCGGCGCGCAAGGCCTGTCTGTTTTCGCTCAAAAAGCTCGGCTATCAGGTGGGCTCGGGCTTTATGGTGGGCTCACCGTTTCAGACGGTGGAAAATCTGGTGGAGGATCTGCGCTTTTTGCAGGAATTGCAGCCGGACATGATCGGTATCGGGCCGTTTATCCATCAGACGAACACGCCGTTTGCCGAACATCCGAGCGGTACACTCGAAAGAACGCTTCGTATGCTTTCGATTTTGCGGCTGATGTTTCCCTATGCACTGCTCCCGTCTACGACGGCGCTGGGGACGATTCATCCGAACGGACGGGAGCTGGGGCTTATGGCGGGCGCGAATGTGGTTATGCCGAATTTGTCTCCGGTCGAACGAAGAAAGCTGTACGCGCTGTACGATGATAAGCTTTGCATGGGCGACGAAGCGGCCGAATGCAAGGCCGAGTTGGAAAAGCGCATACTCGCGGCGGGCTATCGGGCTGTCACATCGGTCGGGAATCCGCGTCGGAGCTTAGAATAAATAATTTCCGTGGGAAAACGGGGGCTGTATTGAATGCGGATACAGTCCCCGTTTGGTGTAAAATCACATTTTCTTTTTGTAAGAAAGCAGTACCCAACAATGCTGCGCGGGCACATAGGTGTGTTTTTATCTCTAACTTCGTTCGCGAAAATCGGAGCGGCGCTTCCGCCGCCGAGGTCAAGGGCGCGTAGCCCTTGTCGCCGTCCGCAGACGGCGAAATCTCCCTATAATTCGTCCTAAATACGCAGGAGTGGGTGAATTTTTGACCGTTTCACGGTCAAAAAGAGGGCGAACCCTCGTCGGGGGTTCGTCCCTTGCAAAAGTCAAAAGCTTTCGCGACAGATTAAAAGGGCTGTATCGAATGCGGATACAGCCCCTTGTCGTATTTGCTTTTAATACGCTACGATTACGCG
Source organism: uncultured Oscillospiraceae bacterium (assembly GCA_964646725.1). GTDB lineage: Bacteria > Bacillota > Clostridia > Oscillospirales > CAG-382 > UMGS882. Next base: position 4,251 of record CAZYFX010000121.1, on the reverse strand, counting down.
AATCTTACCGCCTTCATCGGGATTCTTGTCGTAATATCCGATCATGGTACCGTAATCGTTTTTGTGTAATTCGTCCAAATCGAATGCCTTGTAAACTCCGTTGACGCGGATGTATACACGCACATCATCGTCGATGGGATAAGCCTTGCTTCCGGCCGCATAGCCCATATCGCCGACGATCAGCTTCAATTCCACTTCCTTACGCAGATTGCCCATGTCGTTGATCTGATTTCCGGTCATGGCAAAATAAGCGCCGCCGATGGATACATAGTAACGGGTATTGCCGGAGGAATAGGTTGTTTCCTCACCGTCCAACACATAGGTGTAGGTCGAGCCGTTTACGCTCGTGATCAATCCGTATTCGACCAAATCGCCGGTGAAGTTGTCTAAGATGAGGACCGTTAATTCGCCGTCGTCATTGACTTCGAAATACAGAATATCCGTGTATTCCACCGTGCTTCCTTCAATGCGGGACGGAAGAACGGTCGCATACACATTTTCGTCGTAGTAATCGATGATCTGTACATCGTCGGCAAACCACCCGTTTTCTACGGCTTGGGTCGCCGGAAGCGCATAGGACATGGAACGCGGCGAGGAGAGCCCGGAGATCAGTGCCTTACTTTCACCCATGGTCACCTTGACCGGTGTACCGACCGTGTAGTTTCCGTCGCATTCATAGGTATAGGTCTCGCCGTTTGCGGCAAACACCGTAACAGTCTTGGAGGTGTAATTTTTTCCATCGGCATCGGTATATTGCTTCTTTTCGTTGGCGATGATCACGCCGTAGACGGTTTGTCCGCGCGAAGCGATCGTGACGTCCGCAAAGCCCGCCACATCGCCGTCCTTGCCCAAAAGGAGGGTGACGCGATCACCGACACGGAGGGTGCCTAGGCTGGAAACGGCGTATTGTGCCGCCGTGCTTTCCAGAGCATAGGTTTTTCCGGAGACGGTGACGGAGGTGGGGGATACGCGTGTCGGCGAAATGGCTTCAATGTTTCCGACGGCGGTATCGTCAAAGACCCAGACGGTGCTTAACAGCTTGGAATAGTAATAAACGTTGTAACGCTCGATGTCGCCTACGGAGGCAACGCGGTTGTTCTTGAATACGATCGCCGATTCGGGTGCGATCTCGGCATCGTCAAACAAGGTCTGTACGTTCTCGGCAATATACGGGCCCTTTAAGGTTGATGAAACAATCTCGGTGTAAGGCGTTTGCTTTTCACCTTCTCCGATGATCTCCTCACCGGCGGGAAGTACATCCACGGCGCTTCCGTCCTTGCCCAAAAGCAGGGTGACAAACGTGTCTGTCTTAAAGGTGCCGTAGTTGGAAAATTTATAGACAATGTCATCGGTGGAGAGCGAATATACTTTTCCGTTGACCGTAACGCTTGTCGGGCTTTCACGGTTGGGGTTGATCGCGGTGCACACGCCGCTTTTGGTCTCGCGGAACACCCAGACCGATCGAAACAGCTCGGAATAGTAGAGCACATCGTTGATGCGAATATCGTTTGCGGTGATGGATTCTGTGTCGAGCAGAATCGTTGCATCTTCAAGAGAAAAGGGAATATCGTCGGCAAATGAACTCAAATCGCGGACAACGATGGGTTCTTCCAGCGTTTGTTCGATTTCGGTGATTCGATCAAGATCGTCGCGGTCGGCATAGCGCTCGTATAATGCAAAATCGGCCTTGATCAGATCGGCAACCGCACCGTCCTTGTCGAGTAAGAGCATGACATAATCGTCTTTCTCGATTTCTTCGGCGTAGGCAAGCTTTTTGACGGCTACCGGCTTCAAAAGGTAGCTTCCGCCGCTTCCCGAAGAAGATGTATAGGTTGAAGTGTAAGTCGAAGAAGATTGGGAAGAACTGTTTGAGGAACCGGAAGCATCGTAAGAGCTTGAGGATGAGCCACCGGGAGAATTGACGGAGCTTGAGGAGCTATAGGAACTGGAGGAGTTACGATTATAGGTGCTGGAGCTTGAGGAGCTATAAGTGCTTGAATAGGCGGAAGAAGTTGAATTCCATGTGCTTGATACCGATATGGTTTGCGGGTTTTCGAGATTGGGACTTATTGCATTGATCTTTCCGAACACCTTATCGGTATAGCACCACACGGTCTTACACTTGTCGCTGTAATAGTACACGTCGTAGTCCTCTATGTCTTTGGGACTTGCGGCTTTTCCGTCGCGGTAAACGGCGATCCCGTCGTGCGACGAAAAGCTCACGCGTGTTTTCCATGAGTCGTCTGTGTTAACATACGGCCCGGTCATTTCGGAACTGATGAGTGCCAAATAATCGATCGTATTGTCGGCGTCTGTTGTGTAGCCTAAAGTCGTGCAGTAGTATGCCCCGGTTTTGGTGGGGATGCAGAGCGCGTTGTAAAACAAGCGCATACAATCGCGGCGGGTCAGCGGCTCACCCTTGGAGGCTTCCACACCGACATTCAAATCGATATCTTCGTATTTGGCAAGCTGCGCATCGGGGTAGGGACCGGAAACGTCATCGGCCGTGTAGCCCAAAAGCTTGAGAAGGATGTTCACACCTTCCTCCAATTTGACCTCGTTTTCCGGACGGAAGGAGCCGTCCAAATAGCCGTTCACCCATCCGGCCTTAACGGCGGCGGAAATGTAGCCGGCCGCCCAATGGTTGCTTTTGACGTCGGTGAAAAGGGAAACGGTCACAGCGCCTTTGGCTGTATTTTTGTAGGCGGATGCGCTGATCGCCATTTTCACAAATTCGGCGCGTGTGACGGCTTCGTCCAAATTCATGTTGCCGTTTTCGTCACCGTTCATGATCTCCAGCAATTGAATTACCTGTGCTTTTTCGCTGTCCTCCTTGCCCGCAAGTCCCGGATGTTCCGCCAAAGCCGTGTGGCAGACGGCAAGTCCGACGAAAGCGGCAAGGGTGAGAAAACGAATGAGTCGTTTCATAGGTTTGTTCCTTTCTGATATGTTTGTTTCGTGCCCTGCGAAGCCTTATTCATGCCGCAGTGCTTCGATCGGGTTAAGACCTGCGGCCTTGTTGGCGGGCAGATAGCCGAACAGTACGCCGATGGCGACCGAAATGCCGAATGCAAGTAAGATGGATTCGACGGTCGGAACGGCGGTGAAATCGTCGATGAACTTCGAGACGACCGACGCACCCGCCACGCCGAGCACGATACCGATGATTCCGCCTAAGGCGCTGGTCGTACCGGCTTCGATGACGAATTGCAGACGGATATGCTTGCCCTTGGCACCGAGTGCCTTGCGGATACCGATCTCGCGCGTGCGCTCCGTGACGGACACAAGCATGATGTTCATGATACCGATACCGCCGACCACAAGAGAAATCGCGGCGATGGCAGACAGTACGCTGACCACAAGTCCGACCATTTCGCTCATGGTGTCCAAAATCTCCGAGTTGCTCATGACGTTGTACAGGTCGTCGTCACGGAAGGTCTCGTACAGACGGTTTTCGATGGCCGTAACGCATTCGTCTATGACCTCTTCGTTGGCGGCAAGGAAAATGTAGCTTGAAATGGTGGCGTTGCGCGCCAAGAATTTGGCGGCGGTGGTGTAGGGGACATACACGAAATTGTCACCGCCGTCCTCGTCGGTACGGTCGTCGGTCTCGGCCGTCACCCCGATGACGGTGTATTTGTCACCGTTGATCTTGATGTAATTCCCCACGATGTCACCGTCATACAGATAATCGTAATACGCGCCGACCACACACACCTTGCGGTTTTTCTCGATATCGACGTAGGCGATGTTACGTCCGTACTCAATCTCCTGACGCTGGGCGGCCACATATTCTTCGCTTACACCGGTGACGGAGGGCATATAAGTTTCTTTATCCACGGTGGTGCGCACCATACCCATGCTGTTGACCACCGGGCTCATCTGTGCAAAAAGATCTTCGCTTTCTTCGTAGAACTCGTACATGTCGTCCACATCCACCGTGCGGGTCGAACCGCGCCCGGTGAGCGAAACGTTGATGGTGGTGGTGCCCAGATCGGCGAACATGTCGTTGATATAGACCTGCATACCGTTTCCGAGCGACATGATCAGTATGACCGCCGCCACGCCGATGATGATGCCGAGCATGGTGAGAAAGGCGCGCATTTTGCTGGTCGAAAGGCTCTTTAACGCCATGATAAAGCATTGTCCTATGCCCATGCGCTACGCCCCCTCTTTCGCACGGGACGATTCGGATTGTCCCGCGTTTTTTTCTTTGCCGGCTTTGACCAACGGATCGTCCTCAAAGGAGAC
>CAZYFX010000120.1:0-6331 GCA_964646725.1 uncultured Oscillospiraceae bacterium | reverse complement strand
GTCGGCAAGTTCCCGCGCTTCCTTTACCAGATCTTCGATCGGACGACTGCGAAAACGTCCGCGAAGCGACGGAATGATGCAATAGGTGCAGTGCTTGTCGCACCCTTCGGAGATTTTCAAGTACACCGAATACTCGGGCGCGGACACGACGCGATCTCCGCCCAAAATCTGGTTTTCCGGAACGGTAATGTGTCGGTACTTCGGTGCGGATGCTTCCGCGCTTGTTCCGGCAGCGTAGGCCGCTTCGACGGCTTCCACGATGTGTTCGAGATCGCCCACACCGATGGCCGCGTCGATCTCGGGCAATTCGTCGAACAGCTCATCCTTGTAGCGTTGTGCCAGACATCCGGTCACCACGATACCCTTCAGATCGCGGTTCTTTTTGAGCCACGCCACATCCAGAATCGTTTCGATGGCTTCCTTCTTCGCACTTTCAATGAAAGCGCAGGTGTTGATAACGACCACGTCGGCGTGGATATCCTCCTCCACGATTTCGATGCCCGCCGTGTGGAGCTTGGAAAGCATGACCTCGCTGTCCACTTGATTTTTGGGACATCCGAGAGAAATAAATGCACATTTGATTGCCATAGTGTTTGCCTTTCTTCCGTGCGGCGCAACTGCTTTATTGTATGCCGAACCGATGTCGGCCGAAACTCTTTTATGCGCCTGCCTATAAAATTACTACAATATCATACCATAAATCGGCGGGAATTTCAACAGTATTTTGCACTTTTTTCCGTATCCTTAACGGAAAAATCATATTTTTCGAAAAAAAGAGGGTGCGGAAAGAGAAAAACAGCGGGTCTTCACTTTGAGGTTTATGTGTTTTTAACATTTTAATATGTCTTTTTCGGCTTTTTTCGAAAATACGCTTGACAAATTAGGTGATTTGTTTTACAATGATTTTGGTGAATATCACCAAATACGTATTACACATCATTCTGTCCGAAAAGGGAACAGGAGGGAACAGCTATGAATAAGGAATACGCCCGTATCGCTCGGGCACTTTATCTCATCGACGACAACGAGCATCCGTTTGCCGGTTGGGAATTCGACAACCGCGGTCTTGCTTCGGAAAAACGAACGGCTTATGCGCAGTTTGATTTTGACAAGGTTCATGCGGAATACGACACCTTTTTGACGCGCCGCTTCCGTGCGCAGACCGACAGCACGGTCACGCTGGAATGCAACTTTTTCATCCTTGTGCCCGACGGATTTGCCGTCCGTCTGTTCGACGAAAACAAAAATATCGCTTTGGCCTTGACCACGCGCGGCGGTCTGTTCTTCGTGACCGACGGTCAAACAAGCGTTTCGACGTGTATCGCGCCCTGTGCTTTTTCACGGAAAAACAGCTTTAAGGCCGTTATCGACTTGAAAAAGAGGGTCTACCGTGCCATCATCAACAATCGCGACGCGGGGCTTCACGCGCTTAACGAAGCATCCGAGGGACTGGAATCCATGGCGATCGGTATCGAAAAAGGGTACACAGGTTCGCTTCGGGCGCGCGGTGTGAAAATGTACACCGATTATTTCTGCAACGAGCGCTTTCTTGCACCGTTTGAGGGCGAACTTCCCTGCGATTGGCGCTGCACGACCGACGGCGGTCGGGTCGGTATGCGTGCTTCTCGAGGCTACACTTTTACCACTGAGGATATTTATTATCTGGATATCGAATCCGGTAAGCATATGCTTCTCGAAAAGCCGCTCGACGGCGCGAAAGGAGAGCTGTGCTTCGAATGCAAATTCCTTGAAAAATCCGCTTCGGCGCACACTGCCTTTCTTCTCGATTCTTTCGGTCTGATTGCCGATAACGGAAAGCTGTCCTATGCCGACGGAACGCCCATCGGTTCGTATCCGCGCAACATCTGGAACACGCTCCGTCTGGAGCTTACCGACGCGGGTGTGCTTGTTCGCCTGAACGGTAAGCAGGCCGACGCACGGCCGATGGCACATCCGTCCGACTTCCGCTTACTTCGCATCGAGCTTGAAAACGAAACAGGCCTTGCCTTGGATGACGTTCTTCTGTTCGGTCTTGCGCCTTTGCCGAGCGACTATGTTCCCACGCCCGTTCCGGTCAAGGAAAAGGGCTATCATGTGGGACTTCATGTGTTCTCCTCTTGGCGCTACGGCTTCTGGCGCGGCATACACGACGCAACCTGGGACGTGTGCTCACCCTATGACGAGGTCACGCCGTACATGGGCTATTACGACGAGGGTATCCCCGAGGTGGCGGACTGGGAAACCAAATGGTTTTGTGAGCACGGTATCGATTTCCAATTGCAGTGCTGGTACGGGCCGAGTGTTATCGATGAGCCGATCAAATTCCCCGGTTTTTCTCATGCGCTTCACGACGGCTATTTCAATTCGGTCTACAAAGAATATTCGAAATTCGCCATCATGTGGGAAAACAATTTTACGAGCCGTATCTCGCCCGAAGCGTTCGAAAAATACTTGGTTCCGTTCTTCATCGAGTACTATTTCAAGGATCCCTGCTATTACAAGATCGACGGTCGTCCCGTGTTTTCGATTTATACCATTGAAACGCTTGCCAAGCCGGAATATTTCGGCAGTGTGGAAAAGGCACGCGAGGAAATGGACTATCTGCGCCGCGCGGTCAAAGAGGCCGGTATGCCGGATATCATTCTTCTGTGCGCCGGAGGAGGCGTCTCCGAAAAGGGACTTGCGTTCCGCGAGGCCGTCGGCGTGGAGGGCTCGTATGCGTACAACTGGGGGCCCGATTCCTATGTTTCGTCTTACCAGGAAACCTGCTTGTCGAATGCCATGGAGTTTTATGCGAAAAACGCACACGGCTGTGTACACGTTCCGACGGTCGGTGTCGGCTTCAACTGCGTGGCGCGGCACGACGAGCGTCATCCCTCCATTTCGCTTTCGGAGTATGAGCAGATACTCACCTGGACACGCGATGTGTATCTGACCGACGCACGGCAGTTCCCCGATCAAAACGCATGGCAGAGCAAGATGGTTTTGCTGTCCTGCTGGAATGAATTTGACGAGGGACACTACATCAATCCGTCGGGACTTCACGGTTTCGGCTTTTTGGATACCCTGCGGCGTGTATTCTGCGAAGCGCCCGAGCATGTGGACGCCAAACCCACGGAGCATCAGAAGGAGCGTATCGACGTGCTCTATCCGAAGGGACACGCCTGGATGCGTCCCGAGCGCCGTCTGCCGCCGCTACGTCCCGCACCCGATGCCGAGGTCGTTCACTTGTGGGATTTCTCGGACGAATCTGTCTGCGACCTCTTCCGCTATGAAGCCGATGCACACGAAAAAAAATGGTGCAACGGCGCACTTTGCGGCGAATCGAACGGGATCGATCCGCAGATATTCTATGACGGAGACGTCGGGCTTCGCGCAGAGGATGCTTCGTTTATCCGCGTGACCATGACCAACTACGGCGTTTCCGGTAAGCCGAGCTCTGTCAGTCCGTATTTGTATTTTACGACAGCCGATTCGCCGCATTTGTCCGGTGATAAGGGAATTGCCACTTCGTATACCTTCTCGTCGGACGGCGATTCGACGGCTCTGTTTGTTTGCTGTCGCCACAGTCGTTGGAAAGGAGACATCACGACGTTTCGTTTGGATCCCATGGCAGGAAGCGGACGGTGGGAAATCAAGAAGATCGAAGTGCTGAAAGGCGATCAGCGACAGCAGGAGGTTTATGTCAACGGGGAAGCGATGAATGTCGGACTGCCTTTTTCGGTGCAAAACGGTGTGACGTTTGTGCCGCTGTATGCCAAATGCCCGTTGATGAACCGTCTGAATCTGTCGTACCGTTGGGAGCGTGCCGCACGGCGGCTGACGCTTCTTGTCGGAGAGGGAGAGCTTGTGTTTACGGTCGGAAGCGACCGTGTGTTGTGCGGCGGACAATCGCTTGCGCTTCCCGGAAAGGTCGTGCTCATCGACGGCGTTCCCGCTGTTCCGCTTGAACGGATATGCGGTCTGTGTGGCTATGATTATGCGGAGGAAAACGGCGATATTCGGATCACGGTGAAATAATTATCCTGCAAACAACAAGATCGGCTTCGGCAGAGAACGTTTCTGCCGAAGCCGATTTTTACGGTAAGCATTGCAGGGAAAAGCGGATATCGATCAGGAAAAAAGCTTTTCCAATTCCTTTACGCTACTGCAAAGGCAGAGCGGAGCGGCCGCTTTCAGCTTTTCGATGTCACCGAAGCCGTAGGTTACGCCGATGGCGGGAAGTCCGACCGCTTTCGCACCGAGTACGTCAAACTGTGAGTCGCCGATCATGACGGCTTTTTCCGAAAAGCCGACCTGCAGACCGACGCCCTGCAGGGTGTAGCGAATGACCTCCGCCTTATCCGTGCGCGTGTTATCCAAGGCTGCACCGCCGATAAAATCAAAGTAACCGTCGATGGAAAAATGCTCCAAAATGAGATGTGCGAAGCGCTCCGGCTTGGAGGTCGCAACGAGAAGCCGCTTGCCGCGTTTCTTTAATCTTTCCAAAAGCGCGGGGATACCGTCGTACACACGACATTCAAAGATTCCCTTCTGCGTATAGTATTCGCGGTAGGCGGTTACTAGCGCCGTTCCCTCGGAGAGATCGGTTCCGGTAAAGGCCATGAACTGTTCGCGAAGAGGCGGGCCGATAAAACACTTGAGGCTTTGCGGAGAGTGGCCGACATAGCCCCGCTTGCCGAGTGCATAGGAAACGGATTTGGTGATCCCCTCGGAGGTATCCACCAGTGTTCCGTCCAAATCGAACAGAAGTGTGTCAAAATTCACGATATTTCTCCTATATTGCTTCTGTGAGCGAGCGTGTCGTTTCCTCTGCCAGTAAGCGGATCGTTTCGAATGCCTGTGTGCCGACGGCGGAACGAACGGTCGGAACCGTCTCCAAATACGTCATGCCTTTGGATTTTGCAAAAATATCCTTCATAAGTGACGCGGCAATGGGTGCCCAGGTGCCGTTTTCGATAAAGCCGAGTGTGCGGTTTTGAAGATTGTGCGCGGCAAGTTCGCGTAACAGTGCATCCATGGTCACGAAAATGCCCGCATTGTAGGTCGGAGCGGCGAAGATGAGGTGACTGTAGCGGAAAGCTTCGGCAACGATGTACGAGGAATGCGTGACCGAAGTGTCGTACATGGCGGTCGGAATGCCACGTTCACGAAGCAGGGTCGAAAGAAGCTCGGCGGCATTTTCCGTATTCCCGTACACCGAAGCGTATGCGATGAGAACGCCCTTGATTTCGGGGGTGTAGCTGCTCCAGGCGTTGTATTTTTCAATGTATTGTGCGGCATCGCGACGCCAGACGTAGCCGTGTAATGGGCAAATGAGCGCAATGTCCAAGCTTGCGGCTTTTTTGAGAAGCGTTTGCACCTGCGGGCCGTATTTTCCGACAATGTTGGTGTAGTAGCGACGCGCTTCGGCCAGGTGGTCGTGCATGAAATCCACCTCATCGGCAAACAACGCGCCGTCCAACGCACCGAATGTGCCGAAAGCGTCGGCGGAAAACAGAATTTTGTCGGTTGCGTCGTAGGTGACCATGACCTCCGGCCAGTGCACCATGGGTGCCATAACAAAGGAAAGCGTGTGCTTTCCGGTGCAGAGCACATCGCCCTCTTTAACCGTCAAAAAGCGTTCGTCGGGCAAATCCTTCTCCGGGAAGAACTGACGGATCATGGAAACGGTTTTGGTGTTGCAGACCAGTTTGACAGCGGGGTATGCTTCGAGAACGCGCAATACGCATGCGGAATGATCCGGCTCCATGTGCTGTACCACGAGATAGTCGAGCGGACGTGTGTCCAAAGCATAGGTAAGATTTTCAAAAAAGCGCTCGCCGACGGCTTTATCCGCCGTATCGAACAAAACGGTCTTTTCGTCGGTGAGCAGATAACTGTTGTAGGAGACACCGTGCGGCACGGGGTAAACGCCTTCGAACAAAGACAATCTGCGGTCGTTTGCGCCGACCCAGATTAAATCGTTTGTGATTTTTCTTGTGCAGTGCATAATTTGCGGATTCCTTTCTTTACGAATGTGCGAGATGACAAACATACACGACTATTATAGCCTATTTGAAGAAAAAATCCATGCAATGTTTGAAACAAAACGCCTGCGGCATGAAAATATACCGTAAATTTTTCGGTAACGAAAAAGGCACACGCGCTGTGTGCCCGGAGTACAAATGTCTTTGGATTCTTGTAAAAGGAGAACCCCCGACGAGGGTTCTCCCTCTTTTTGACCGTAAAACGGTCAAAAATTCACCCACTCCTGCGTATACTGTATGAAATAAGGGGAATTTCGCCGTCTGCGGACGGCGACAAGGGCTACGCGCCCTTGACCTCGGCG
>CAZYFX010000119.1:0-6363 GCA_964646725.1 uncultured Oscillospiraceae bacterium | reverse complement strand
TTTGGCCAGAGCGCCACACATGGCGTTCGCCTTTTCCACGCCGTCGGGGTTGCAGGTATTGGCATTTCCGCTGTTGCAGATGGCCGCCTGTGCCACACCGTCGGCAAGATGCTCGCGTGTGACGGTGATGGGAGCGCCGTAGACCTTGTTGGTAGTGAAAACGGCCGCCGCTTCGCAGGGCTTATCGGCCATGATCAGAGCCAAGTCTTTTTTGCTCTTATTCTTGCGCAATCCGCAATGGATGCCGGACGCACGGAAGCCGGTCGGATAGGTGACGCCGCCTTCGATGCGTTTGATCTTTTGTTCGTTCATCTTTATTTCTCCTTTTCTTCGCAAAGGCAATGCTGTCAACTTAAGGTGTCAGCATAAGTTTAACCGGGATTCTGCGTGTTAACATAGTGCGTTCTCCCACAGGGATACGGGTCATACTTTTTCGCTTGTACGAAAAAGTATCAAAAAGTACCCGAAGGGTTGCGACCCTCTCGACTCCCGGGGACGGTTCAAAACTCATGCGGTGCAAAATTTTGCTGAATTTGAAAGCCTGTGCGACTACCAAATACTCTGCAAAATCGGCAGTACGTCAAGTACCCGCATGGGAGGTTTTGAACCGGTGCGAAGGGCGTAGGCTACATCTAACGCAAGATCGATATTTTGCGGAAATGACGTAGGTACTGCAAGCTTAACAGTAGGATAATATCATAAAACGGATAATGCAGTGGCAATATTTGGTTTGCTAAAATGATTTAGCGTACGGCCTCTATCCACAAACCGAAAAAATCGCACTCACCAACAGCGCCCTCTGATGAGGGAGCTGTCGGCGCAGCCGACTGAGGGAGAGAATAGCAAAACGCGTCGGGCTTCCTCGGCCGAAAATTGCAGCGACGCTTTCGCCGCCTGAGCCGCAAGCCCCACCCGGCGCACGGCGGGGTAGAAACACGCGGACGAAAAGTGCAAAATCATATCTGCATTCAGACGCGAATATTGCCCCGGGGCTTCCGCGCCGGCGCTAAAAGGACGGCGGAAGCATCGAAATGCCTTCGTCCTCGGGAAATCCGAACCGGATGTTCATGTTCTGGATAGCTTGACCCGCCGCACCCTTGACCATGTTGTCGATCGCACTCGTGATAATGAGCGTCGAAGTGTGTTCGTCAAAATGCAACGAAATATCACAGTAGTTCGAATAGTGTACGTTTTTGATGTTCGCAAACGAACCGAGCGGCATCACGCGCACAAATTTCTCATTCGCATACGTCTTTCGGTAAACCGCGTGAATCTCCTCCAAATTCGCTCCCGACGCTTTTACATAGATCGTCGATAAAATTCCTCGGTTGACCGGCAGTAAGTGCGGAACGAACGTCACGCGAACCTCGCCGCCGTATAAATTCGATAAGGTCTGCTCGATCTCCGGCGTGTGACGGTGGCAGGCCGCCTTGTAGGCCGCAAACGCTTCGTTCGTGTCCGGATAATGCGTGTTCTGCGAAAGTCCGCGCCCGGCTCCCGTTACACCGCTCTTGGAATCCAAAATGATCCCGCCCGATACGTCGCACAGCTTGTTTTTCAGCGCCGGCATCAGCCCCAACGCAATGCTTGTCGGATAACAGCCCGGATTGGCAATGATGTTGATACCAGGTATCTTTTCGCGGTTGAGCTCCGGCAGGCAGTACAGCGCCTTTTCGTGAAGCGTCGGATACTTGAACGGCAAGCCGTACCAGCGCGTGTAGTCCTCTTCGTCGGTCAAGCGGAAGTCCGCGCCCAAATCGACAAGCACCTTGCCCGCCGCGTCGCACTTTACCGCAAGCTCCTCCGAAAGTCCGTGCGGCAGTGCCGCAAAGATCACGTCGCTTGCTTCCACGACTTCATCCATGTTTCCGAGCGTATGCTCCTTGTCCGTGTGAAGCGCCGGATAGACCGCCTCGAGCGCCTGTCCCTCAAAGGACGTGGAGGATACCGCCGCTATGTCCGCATAGCGATGCGACGCAAGAAGCCGAAACAGCTCCGCGCCCGCGTAGCCCGTTGCACCGATAATGCCGACCTTTACCTTACTTGTGTTGTCTGTCATTCCGTTCACTCTTTCAATCGTTTTTTTATTGTTTCGGCGTACCTTATTCGACCGAATCCAGAAAGGCTCTCAGCTTTTCGATCTGCTTCTTTACCGCCTCGGGAGCAGGCCCTCCCACACACGCGCGTCCGCTCACGCATACGTCCAAATCGACCGCCTTGTACACATCGTCCTCGAAGACCTCCGAAACGGCCTTGTAATCGGCAAGCGGAAGCGTCTCGAAGCTTTCGTTCTTTTCGATGCACAGCGCGACCAATTCTCCGACGATTTTATACGCCGAACGGAACGGAAGCCCCTTCTTGACCAAATAGTCCGCGCAATCCGTCGCATTGATGAAGCCGAAGCCGGCCGCCTTTCTCATGCGCTCTTTGCGGAACGATGCGGTCGAAAGCATCTCGTTGAAAATGGAAAGGCACAGCTTTACGTTGTCCAGAGCATCGAAAACCGTTTCCTTGTCCTCCTGCATGTCCTTGTTGTAGGCCAGCGGCAGTCCCTTCATCACGGTAAGAAGTGCCATGAGCGAGCCGTAGACCCGTCCGGTCTTGCCGCGCACCAGTTCGGCAATATCCGGATTTTTCTTTTGCGGCATGATGGAAGAACCCGTCGCAAAAGCATCGTCCAATTCCATATAGCCGAATTCACTGCTGCACCAGAGGATCACTTCCTCCGAAAAGCGCGACAGATGCATCTGGATCATCGACAGATCGAACGCAAATTCCAACACGAAATCGCGATCGCTCACACCGTCGATGCTGTTGTCGGTCACATCCGAAAAGCCGAGCTTTTTGCAGACCGCATATCGGTCGATGGGATAGGTCGTTCCGGCAAGCGCGCACGACCCGAGCGGTAGGATGTTCATACGCTCATGACAATCGTCAAGACGCATCAAATCGCGCTTGAGCATCTGCGCATAGGCAAGCAGTTCATGCGCCAGCGTAATGGGTTGAGCACGTTGCAAATGCGTGTAGCCGCTCATGACCGTGTCGGTATTGTCCTCGGCCACGGTCAGAATCGTTTCGATGAGCTTTTTGACAAGCGCCTTGACTTCGAAAATCTCATCGCGCAGATACATGCGCATGTCAAGTGCCACCTGATCGTTGCGACTGCGCGAGGTGTGCAATCGTTTTCCCGCGTCTCCGATACGCTCGGTCAGTACCTGCTCCACAAACATGTGGATATCCTCGGCTTTGGGGTCGAAGGTAAGCGCTCCGCTTTCCAAATCGTTCAAAATACCTGTAAGGCCCTCGACAATGCGTTCGCTTTCGCTCTTGTCGATGATGCCCGCTTCGCCCAACATTTCGGCGTGAGCCATGCTTCCTCTGATGTCCTGCTTATACATACGGCAGTCAAAGGAGATGGAGGAGTTAAAGTCGTTGACGCGCTCGTCCTCTTCTTTTTTAAACCGTCCCTGCCACATTTTCATAATTTTGCGACCAATCCTTTTTTTCGTAATTCGTAATGTTTACCGTGCCCTACCCTATATTTTTTTGACCGTGACTCCGTACAACGCAAGCGCCGTATTCTCAAGTGCCAGATACAGGCCGCCGTACAGCGTTTGTTCGAGCGGATAAAGAAGCTCTTGCCCATCGCACACAAGCGCAAGTGTCCGCTTTGTATAATCAAGCGTCACCGTAAGGGTCAGCGGCTTGTCGGACGAAGCAAGCTCCGTCCATATCGTTTTATCGCCCTGCCAAAGATTCGGCATATCGTTGTTTGCCATAATGCCGAATTTGGCCGCCTCGAGCGCGCGCAGCCGAAGAACGGCCGTGTAGCTTTCGTTTTTCAAGACGTTTTGTCGGACAAGTCCCACAAGCGACACTCCCTGCGTCGCAAGCTTCACATAGCGTCCGAACGCATCCGATTCAAGCGAAAACTCCGCCAAAGTAAGCCCGGTCGCGCCACCCGTAACGCTTTCGTATTTTAAATCGATCACCCGACGCACCGACGCATAATCGGACGCATAAAGCACGTCTCCCGCTTTCGAAGCAACGTCCTCCTTGAGCGGAAACGGAAGCGTCACCGCTCCGAAGCCGGACAACAGCGTCTCGCGAATACGCTTCGAATGCCGCAGAAAATCGTTGCTTTCCCAAAGTCGCACACTCGGATACCAGAACGCCGGGCACGGCCACAGAAGAATCTCCGGGTCGCAGGCGCGGTTGAGCGCATCCGAACCGCCGCCGTAGCCGTGGTGTCCCACCTGCAAATAGGTGCAGGACAGCTCATCCTTCGCATACCGCGCGGCCGTTCTGTCCGAGGAAAACGGCATGGCGTCTCCCAAAAACAGAATGCGTCGATCGGCAAGCGTCACGCGGAAAATCAGCGAAGAATCGTTAAAATTGTCAAGCACCGTCGGATAAACGTCCTCCGGCGCGTAAAGAAAATCGATATCCAGCGCGGAAAACGAAAAATGCATCCCCGTATGCACGGTGATAAGTGCCACGCCGTTTTCGACAAGCGACGGAAGCAGACGGTCGAACCGCTCGTGCGGATATGGGTTTGCCAGATACGCCTCGGGCACAATGTTGTAAAGCAGACGCTCCAAACCGATATCGTTTTTGTGTGCCTCCCAAAGTGCGCAGAATGCGCCGGTATGATCAGGATGCAGGTGTGTGATGATCCAAGCCGCAATGCGCGGCTTTTTGCCGTCGGACTGCGCGCACAGCGTTTCAAACAGACGCTCGCTTTCCTCGTAGTCATCGTCCCCGCCGTCGATCACAACAAACGCTCCGTCGGCGGCGCGAAGAATGTAGGACATTCCGCAATCGGCCTTGATGTGAGCAAGCTCAAGCTGAGAAAGCAGCGGCATCACGGTCGGTGCTTCCGTATTTTCCGTCGGGCCGATATCCAAATAAGCCGCGCCCTGTTCCCGAACAAGCCGTATCTCCCGCCGATTCGGAACGTACTGCGCCGAAAACATTCGATTGCCGTAAGCCGCAAAGAAAAAACGACTGTCACCGATTTGATTTTCCGCACATTTGTCGGCCTGTTCGACCAACCGACCGCAAAGTGCGTCGAAATCGTCCGGCTTCGCGTCGAAGCGTATATACAGCTCCGATGAAGCGTTTATGGGCACGACTTCGGTGCTTTGTTCGGGCATGAGTATTGTTTCAAAATCCATAGCTGTCCCTGTTCTACGCAAGATAGGGTAAGAATGCTCTTACCCTTAAACTGTTACAAAAGTCCTTTGACTTTTGCAAAGGGGCGAACCCCCGACGAGGGTTCGCCCTCTTTTTGACCGTGAAACGGTCAAAAATTCACCCACTCCTGCGTATTTTTACGAAATTAAGGGGATTTCGCCGTCTGCGGACGGCGACAAGGGCTGCGCGCCCTTGACTGCGGCGGCGAAACGCGCCGCTCCGATTTTCGCGAACGAAGTTAAACATAAAATACAAGCTTGTGCCCGCGCGTCCTCGCTCAGTGCAACTTTCTTGCGAGCGCCCGAGGATGAAAATGTTCTACCCCGTTCCGAGTGCTTATTTCTTTTCCCAGTTTTCCTTCGCCTTGGCACGAACGGCAATCGGCAGCCCGAACAGATTGATGAAGCCGGCCGAATCCTTTTGATCGTACACATGATCCTCACCGAAGGTGGCGATTTCCTCGGAATACAGCGAATAGTCGCTCCATACGCCCGCCTTGATGATGTTGCCCTTGTACAGCTTGAGTTTGACCGTACCGGTCACCGTCTCCTGCGTCTTGTCCACAAAGGCGCTGAGCGCTTCGCGAAGCGGCGTGTACCACTGTCCGTTGTATACCAATTCGCCGAACGTGATGGCAAGCTCTTCCTTCTTGTGCGCCGTCATCTTGTCAAGGCAGATCGTTTCGAGGTATTCATGCGCGGCATACAAAATCGCACCGCCGGGAGTTTCGTACACGCCGCGGCACTTCATGCCGACCAAACGGTTTTCCACGATGTCCAACAGACCGATGCCGTTGGCACCGCCGACTTCGTTCAGCTTCAGAATGATCTCCTTAGCCGACAGCTTTTCGCCGTTCAGAGCCACCGGAACGCCCTTGTCGAAGTCCATCGTGATATAGGTGGGCTTATCCGGTGCTTCGAGCGGAGAAACACCCATTTCGAGGAAGCCCTTCTTTTCGTATTGCGGCTCGTTGCCTGCGTCCTCAAGGTCAAGACCCTCGTGGGAGAGATGCCACAGATTCTTATCCTTGGAGTAGTTTGTCTCACGGTTGATCTTGAGCGGAATATGATGTGCCTCAGCGTAATCAATTTCCTCGTCCCGGCTCTTGATCGACCATTCACGCCACGGAGCAATGGTATCCAGATCCGGTGCAAGTGCTTTTACCGT
>CAZYFX010000118.1:0-6380 GCA_964646725.1 uncultured Oscillospiraceae bacterium | reverse complement strand
TTGCCGCAGCCCACATCGCCCTGAACCAACCGTCGGGCGGGTCGGGCGCAGAGTGCCTTATTCGTGCGCTCTGCTTCGGGTGAGGAAACGGCGGTCATGTCCGTTAAGATATCCTGAACAGCTCTTTTTTGCGCATGGGTGAGAGAAAACGGAAGCGCGGCGGTGAAAGCGCGCATATCGGGATAGTGCAGACGGTGCGCTTTTCCCGCACGGGCGGCTTTTCCGAGGGTCGCGGTCTTGAGCTTGAAGAAATACAGCTCCTCGAACGCAAAGCGTCGCCGCGCACGATTCAGGGAAATCTCATCGGACGGAAAATGCAAGTCGCACAGTGCCCGATAGCGCGAGGGAAAATCAAGCCGTTTCAAAAGTTTCTCATCCAGCGTTTCGGCAATATCGTCCTTATACAGCATAAGAGCCTGTCGAATGCAGGAGGACAAAAGCTTTTGAGTCAGTCCGTTCGACAGCGGATAGATCGGAACGAAAGACGGCAGAGCCGTTTGTCCGTCATACGGCTCGAAGGCGGGAGAGGTCAGCCCCGCAAGTCCGCGCGGCGAACGGGAAATCGTTCCGTAAAAGCGAAAGGTTTTTCCCACAACAAAAGTATCCTTTAAAAACGGACGGTTGAAAAAGGTGATACGAAGCGAACCTGTCTCATCGGAAGCACTCAGATGTTGAACCGAGAGCATGTGCCCGGTCTTGCCCGATTTGAGATGTGCGCTCGTGAGCGGCGTATCGACGGTCAGCAAAAACGACGCCGTTTCGCCTTCGACGGCATCGACCGCATTACGCACATCTTCCCGATTTTCGTAAGCGCGGGGATAGAAATTTAAAAGGTCGTCGATCGAAGTCAGCCCGGCAGAAGCAAAGAGCGCTTCACGCGCCGTACTGACGCCTTTTAAGGCAGTCAGGGGAGTATGACGGAGATCGTTCACGGGCTCACCTCACAGATACCAAAGCAATATTCGAACACTTGTACTATTATTATAGCACAATTTGAAAAAAAAGCAAGCCCCGGAGCGCGGATTCTGTATTTTTCTTTTTCGAGAGTTAATGCAATTTTCGAATCGCATTGTTGCAATTTACATTGAGATTTTACTTTGCAGAGACAAACAACGATTACAAACAGTGCAAAAACAGGAGCTGTGGCAAAACATCTCCCCGATAATTGCAAAAAGAGGACGAAAGCTGTAGCTATCGTCCTCTTTTTGCGGTATGATACTCGTCTCCGAAATGTTACCTCTTATAAAAAACGGAACAAGATGTGTTGTTGAATGATTTCTGCTCCAACAACGGCAATCCTTTCAAAACTGTCGGAATTCGTTTTTCGAGTCCTTTTCTCCCTTGGAAAGAAGGACGACCGTCTCCACATGCCCCGTCCTCGGGAACATATCAATGCCCTCCGCTCTCTCGGCGCGATAGCCGCACACCTCAAATTCCGCCAAATCCCGCGCCAGCGTTGCCGGGTCACAGGAAATATACACGATTCGTTCGGCGTTTAACGCGGCGATCTTACGCACGGCCTCAAGCCCGCAGCCTTTCCGCGGCGGATCGACCGTGATCACGTCGGGGCGCAGTTCCTTCAAACGGGCGTCATCCAAAGCGCCGGTTGCGTCCAAACACAGAAATTCGGCTTGCAGTCCGTTCTGCGCGGCGTTGAAGGCGGCGTCCTTTACGGCCTCCGGGACGATCTCCACACCGTATAAGCGCGTGTCGGGGCGGGCGACGGAGAGTCCCACCGAGCCGGTTCCGCAATACAGGTCGAGCAACGTCTCGCTCGATTTGAGCGCCGCAAAGCGCGCGGCAATGCCGTATAACAGCTCCGCACCGTCGTGATTGACCTGCCAGAACGATGCCGGAGACACCCGAAAATGCCGTCCGCACAGCGTGTCGTGCAGATAGCCGTCTCCCGTGAGTACACGCCAGGCACTTCCCAACACCGCGTTGGAGCTTTTCCGGTTGACGTTGACGGCGATCGATGTGACAAACGGAAACGCTTCGGCCATGTGACGACAAAAAGCTCCTTCGGTTGCCGCGCTTCCGAAAACCTGTTCCGCTAAAATCAGCGTCAAGGTTATTTCCTCGGCCGATGAGCGCATGTAAATGCTTCGCAGACAGCCGCTTTGCGCCTGCTCGTCGTAGGGAGAGACACCATGAGCGACGGCAAAGGCAAGCACCGCGTCGCGCACGGCGATAAAGCGCGGGTCGGCGATCTCACAGGCTTCATGCTCCACGATGCGATGGGAGTTTTGCGCGTAAAAGCCGGTCGTCATGCTCCCGTCTGCGCGTTTTCCGACAGGATAGACGGCTTTGTTGCGATAGGAAACACGGCGCGCAGAGGGGTGGAACGCCTGCAAACGAAGCGACAACCCTCCGATGCGTGCAAACGCGTCGTTGATGCTCTGCTCCTTGTAGCGGCACTCCGCTTCGTAGGTCATATGTCCGAACGCACAGCCGCCGCACTTTCCCGAAACGGCACAGCCGCCGACGGAGCGATCCGCCGACGGCTGTAGGATTTTTTCGGGAATGGCAACGGCATAGTGCTTTAATATTTTGATGAGCTTGGCGCATACCACATCACCGGCACAGGTATTCCGCACAAAGACGGTAAACCCCTCCGATGTGTGTGCGATCCCATTGCCGTTTCGGTCGGCACCGGTCACGGTAAGCTCAAGCGTGTCGTTCTTTTTGAGCGACATATGCACACTTCCTGCCATAGAATATTGGTTGCTTATTCTGCGTCTGTGTCGTCATCTGCCGCAGTGTCATCGGCAGCGGTATCATCCGACGGAACCGATACGGCGGAAGCATCCGCTTCGGCGTCTGCGGTGTCCTCGGTATCGATAGCGTCGGCTTCCGCAGCGGAATCGTCATCGGTAACGGAATCGTCGCTTTCGCCCTCGCCTTCGCCTTCTGCGTTGGCGGCTTCCTGCTGCGCGATCAGATCGGCAATGTAAGCGGCCTTTTCTTCTTCAATCGGAGCAATGGCCTCTTCAAAGCCTTCGACCTCGACAAAGGGCGTGTTTTCAATCTTGTCGGTGAAGTAAGCGTCGAAATCGCTGTAAGCAAATTCGGAGAACTTGTCGGAATCGACAATGCTTGCGTCGTCGAGCGGCAGACGGAGGATGATGTGATAGCCGTAAGGCGTTTCAACGATATCGCTGATTTCGTTTTCGGCCAAGGCCTTGGTGGCGTTTTCGAATTCTTCGACCATTTCGCCGTCGGTGAAGTAGTAGCCGCCGGTGTAGGTGGTCATGCCGGGATCTTCGTTGTATTCGGTGATCAGAGCGTCAAAATCTTCGCCGTTCTTGGCCTTTTCCAGAATCTCCTGCATTTGGGTGTACACTTCGGCCTTCTGCTCTTCGGTCACTTCCGAGCCGTCGTCGTTGGTCGGGAATTCGAGAAGGATGTGCTTGGCGCGCATGTAGCCGTTGTCGTTGTAGTATTCGAGCGTTTCGTTCTTGATCTGCTCGTACTTTTCACCGCCGACGCCGTAGGTCGCGTCATACAGCTTCTGATAGAGGTTGTAGATCGTCTCGTTGATCATCAGATAGTACGGTGTGATGGAATACTGCTCATCCAAAATAGTCAACGCATCTTCGCCGAACTGCTCGATGGTTTCGTCGTAAACGCCGGCGATATTTTCGTCGAACTCCTCTTGGGTAAGAGACAGGCCGGCGGCCGTGGCGGCATTGAAAACAAGACCGTTCATTTTCAGAGCCTGACCGAAATATTCGTCAAACTGTGCGGCATACTCTTCGTCGTTTTCGTAGTCGGTGCCGAAATAGGTAGCGAACTGCTTGACGTAGTTGAGATAGTAGTAGCGGTATTCGGAATAGGTGACCTCGTAACCGTCCAAGGTCATAACGACCATGCCGTCCCCCTCGGTCTTGCCGACCTTGGCTTCGATCTGCGCCTTGATCTCATCCATGGAGAGGGCGTTTTCGGTGTTTGCGCCCGTATAGGGCGTGTCGCCGTCATCGGGATTGTTCGGCTTTTGATTGTTGCAGGCTGCAAGGGAGGTGGCGGCCAACATGGCGGCCAAGAGCAGTGCGAGTGTCTTTTTTGCTTTCATGATAAATTCCTTTCGATTCGGTGAAAATAGAGCATACTTTTCATGCTATTTTCTATATGATAACTCTATAATATGAAAACCGTGTGAACTTCGGACGAAATTTACAGTTTGTACATTTTCATCTGTTTCGGCGAGGAGGAGCCTGCAAGAAATGCCTTCGGAGACAAGAAGAACGCCGACAGCGGACTCTCTGCCGTCGGCGCTCCGGTTGTTTGATTCTTTTCTTATTGGATAAAGCTTTGCAGAATTTCCGCTTTTCGACGTTGGTATTCGTCCTCCGAAATTTTGCCTTGAGCAAGTCTTTCATTTAACGCCTTTAAGGCTTTCTCCGGATCTTTCGGGATTTTTTGGGGATTCAGTCGTCCGTTCCGAGGCACCCGTGGGGCGTTGATTTCTTTTCCCCACTCTTCAATGGTCATTATAGGATCCAGTTCATAGCGAAAAAGCAAAAACATGGCCGTAAGCATGTATATAACACCAATGGAATAGAATATGGGTCTAAAAGAACTGTAGGTAGTGACAAAACCGAGAACACCGTCACCGACAGAAAGGGACTGTATATTGCTAAATATTGCGCGTGCGCACACTGCTATGCCGATTGTACTCGAAATTTGACCCAACGTTCTTTTAGTGGAATCTTTCAACCCCAATAACAAGAACAAGGCATACTTCATCCCCAAAGACATCCAAAATTCAAGATCATTATCACATACAAAGGTAGTTGTTACTTCATCCAAAAGAGAATCGGAATATTTAAAAATGTCGGCGGCGTCTGTTGCAAAAACTGAGCAGAAAGTATGAAAAATAAGAAAAAATGTATACAGGATTAAGCCTATTTTTCGTTCGAAACGAAATATACATATCCATATTAAAAAAACGTCGGTAAAAGCAAACAAGCTAAGTTGCGCTGCAACGTCCAATAAACGGCGGATATGCTGCTATCATACAAAAACGTATAGAGTTTATAATCAAGAAGCGCACAAAGGAGCACGAAAGCCACCGACGCTGCCAACATGATCACGCTCATACGTTTTACGTTTTTGAGTTCATTGTATTCTGCATTCATTGCTGCTCTTATCCTTGTCTTATGTTGTTCTGCTCATTGCGATTCAAATGTTCTTCGATTTTGCATGTCTTTTCCACAAGCTCGCCGAAAGCGTATATAAAAAGGACTTTGACCCAAGCCAAAAACGGTCCTGCGAATAAAAGAATCAATCCGAAGAGAAGCCGTAATTCTTCAACATCCGCCGTGCAGCACAGATATAAGGCGACCAAAATAGACGCTATCAGTTCAAGGATATATAAGACTTTTGCAAATGATTTGATTGTTCCACCGGCATTATCAAACATTTTAAACATCCTTTCTTGTATTTTATTGTCTATATGATAGCATATATGTATTTATTTGTCAACAGGCAAACAAAAGATTGCCGTGTTTTATAATCAGAATACACACATATATTAACATTTGCACACATCTCCTACGTTTTTTTCTCATTTTCCCTCCCTCAACTTTTTCTCACATACATCTTTACAAACCGCCAAACTTTTGATATAATAATAAAAGTACAAAACCGCTCGACGGTAACAAAGGTGGAATAACATGACTCCCAAGGAACAGGCCTTCCGCTATTTGAAAAAGGTCTCCAAGCCCGCGCGTTACACGGGCGGCGAAATGAACGAGGTCATCAAGGACAAAAGCAAAATAGACGCGCGCTTCGCTTTCTGCTTTCCGGACGCCTATGAAATCGGTATGTCCAATCTCGGGATCAAGATATTATACGACTGCCTCAACAGTCGGGAAAACATCTGGTGCGAGCGCTGTTATGCACCATGGCCGGATATGGGAGCACTGCTTCGGGAAAAGAATATTCCGCTGTATGCGCACGAAAGCGGTGACGCGCTGAAGGACTTCGATTTTCTCGGCATTACACTGCAATACGAAATGTGCTATACCAATATCCTGTATGTTCTGTCGCTTGCGGGTATTCCGCTTCTTTCCAAGGATCGAACCGACGAACCGATTGTCATCGGCGGCGGCCCCTGTTCCTACAATCCCGAGCCGTTGGCCGACTTCTTCGACATTTTCAACATCGGAGAAGGGGAGGAGTCGCTCGTCGAAACGACCGAGTTGTACATCGAATACAAAAAAACGCACGAAGTATTCGACCGTGCGGAATTTCTGCGTCTTGCCTCCCATCTTAAGGGCAACTATGTACCCTCGCTTTACACACCGCACTACGATGAACACACCGGCATTTTTACCGGCATTACCCCCGATTATCCCGATGTTCCGTCGGTTGTCGAA
>CAZYFX010000117.1:0-6400 GCA_964646725.1 uncultured Oscillospiraceae bacterium | reverse complement strand
GATTGCCGACTTCGAGATCACCCCGGACGTGGCCATCGTTGACCCCGAGCTTGCCGAAACCATGCCGAAGAAACTGGTCGCACACACCGGTATGGACGCTATGACCCATGCCGTTGAGGCGTATGTTTCCACTGCCAACAGCAACTATACCGATCCGCTCGCTATTTTCGCCATCAAGATGATTCAGAATGATTTGGTCGATTCCTATAACGGCGATATGGCTAAGCGCGACGCGATGCACGACGCACAGTGTCTTGCCGGCATGGCGTTCTCCAACGCACTTCTCGGTATCGTTCACTCCATGGCGCACAAGACCGGTGCCGCTTTTGCCGATTACGGTGCTCATATCATCCACGGCGCAGCCAACGCCATGTATCTGCCGAAGGTCATTGCCTTTAACGCAAAAGACCCGACCGCCAAGAAGCGTTACGGCGTGATTGCCGATTACATGGGCTTGGGCGGTGCGAACGACGATGAAAAGGTCAAGCTCCTTATCGAGTTCCTTCGCGGCATGAACGACGCGCTCAACATTCCGCACTGCATCAAGAATTACGGCGCGGACAGCTATCCCACCGAAAACGGCTTCGTTCCCGAGAACGTGTTCCTCGAAAGACTTCCGGAAATTGCCAAGAACGCCATCGGCGACGCTTGCACCGGCTCCAATCCGCGTATCCCCACCGTCGAGGAAATGGAAAAGCTGCTCAAGTGCTGCTACTACGACACCGAAGTGGATTTCTAAATCGACTTTTCTTGTTCGACCTTCTTTCCCGCGGGCTGCTGTCGCCTTTACGGCAGCAGTCCGCATTTTTTGATTTTTGTGCCGCATAACGGCAGAGGAGTAAACAGAGTATGTATAAGATCGTATCCAAGGATATTTTGAACCCGACGGTTCAACGCATGGTGATCGAAGCACCGCTCGTAGCCAAAAAAGCCGAGCCGGGTCAGTTCATTATTCTGCGTACCGACGAAAACGGCGAACGCATTCCGCTCACCGTGGCCGATTTTGACCGCGAAAAGGGAACAGTCACCATCATTTTCCAGATCGTCGGCGCGACCACCGAAAAGCTGGGGCATATGCAGGCCGGCGAGTCTTTGCACGATTTTGTCGGGCCGCTCGGTCGTGCCACGCACACCGAAGGCTTGAAAAAGGTGGCAGTGGTCGGCGGCGGCGTGGGCTGCGCCATCGCTTACCCGGTTGCCAAAAAGCTGCACGCCGAGGGGTGCGAGGTTCATGCCATCGTCGGTTTCCGAAGCAAGGAGCTTGTAATTTTGGAGGATGAGTTTAAGGCGGCCAGCACAAAATTCGTCCCGATGAGCGATGACGGAAGCTTCGGCGAAAAGGGACTTGTGACCGACGCCTTGAAGAAGCTGCTCGACAGCGGCGAACAATACGATGAGGTTATCACCATCGGGCCGCTCGTCATGATGAAATTTGTCTGTCGTCTGACCAAGGAATACGGCGTCAAGACGATTGCTTCCATGAATCCGATCATGATCGACGGAACCGGAATGTGCGGCGGTTGCCGCTTGACGGTCGGCGGGAAAACGGTGTTCGCCTGTGTGGACGGCCCCGAATTCGACGGCCATGAGATCGATTTTGACGAAGCCATTGCCCGCTCGGGCATGTATAAGCCGTTCGAACGGCATAAGCACGAGGAAACGTGCCGTCTGTTTAAGGTGTAATGCCACGACGGTTTTTTCCGAAAGCCCTCCGTTTTATATTTCACACAAAAGAGGTTCAGATCATGCCCAATATGTCCTTAAAAAAGAATCCCATGCCGGTTCAAGAGCCGGATGTTCGCAATAAAAACTTCGACGAGGTGGCACTCGGCTACTCCGAGGAACAGGCAATCGATGAGGCAAAGCGCTGTCTCGGTTGCAAAAATCATCCGTGCGTCGGCGGTTGCCCCGTTAAAATTCACATCCCCGAATTTATCGCCAAGGTTGCCGAGGGCGATTTCGAGGGTGCGTATCAGATCATTCATCAGTCCTCCAGTCTGCCGGCCGTCTGCGGACGCGTATGTCCGCAGGAGACGCAGTGCGAGGGAAAATGTGTGCGCGGTATTAAGGGTGAACCGGTCGCTATCGGTCGTCTGGAACGTTTCGTGGCCGATTGGCACAATGCCCACAGCACCGAAGCAATTGTTCCGCCCGTACCCAACGGACACAAAGTGGCCGTCATCGGCTCGGGGCCTTCGGGGCTTACCTGTGCCGGCGATCTTGCCAAAAAAGGCTACAAGGTCACGGTGTTTGAAGCACTTCACTTAGCCGGCGGTGTGCTTGTCTATGGTATTCCCGAATTTCGTCTGCCCAAAAGCATCGTAGCCAAGGAAATCGATGGCTTAAAGGCACTCGGGGTGGATATCGAAACCAACACGGTCATCGGAAAAACGCTGTCCGTGGACGAGCTGATGCACGAATACGGCTTTGAAGCCGTGTTTATCGGTTCGGGTGCGGGACTTCCGAAATTTATGAATATCCCGGGTGAAAATCTCAAGGGCGTTTATTCCGCCAACGAGTTTTTGACGCGCATCAACCTGATGAAAGCCTATCGCGATGACAGCGATACCCCGGTCAGCCATGCGAAAAAGGTCGCCGTTGTGGGCGGCGGAAACGTGGCAATGGACGCGGCGCGCTGTGCCAAACGCTTAGGCGCCGAGGTCTATATCGTCTACCGTCGCGGCATGGAGGAATTGCCGGCGCGTAAAGAAGAAGTCGAGCATGCCGAGGAAGAGGGAATCGTCTTTAAGACCTTAACCAATCCGACCGAGATTCACGGCGACGAAAACGGCAACGTGTGCGGCATGACCTGCGTGGAAATGACGCTCGGCGAACCGGACGCTTCCGGACGCCGCCGTCCCGTGGTAAAGGAAAACAGCGCATTTACACTGGATGTGGACTGCGTGATCATGGCGTTGGGCACTGCACCCAATCCGCTCATCAAATCCACAACCGAGGGGCTTGAAACACAGACCTGGGGCGGCATCATTGCCGACGAGACAGGGCTCACCTCGCGCGAAGGCGTGTATGCCGGCGGTGACGCCGTGACCGGTGCGGCTACCGTTATTCTTGCCATGGGCGCGGGAAAAACGGCTGCCGAAGCGATCGATGAGTATTTGAAAAACAAATAAGCTTTCCTCGCAAAACCGCGATTCGAGTGAATAAGGAGTCGTATATGTCCCTTTTCTTCCCCATCGCGTCGCTTACAGACTGGTACCGAAGCAACCGCAAGCTGTTTCCGTGGCGTGTGGATCCCACGCCCTACCGCGTGTGGATCTCCGAGATCATGCTTCAGCAGACGCGCATCGAAGCCGCTCTTCCCTACTATACGCGCTTTTTGGACGCGTTTCCCGATGCGGCCGCTTTGGCTTCCGCCGACGAGGATCTGCTTCTCAAACACTGGCAGGGACTCGGGTATTACAGCCGCGCCAAAAATCTGAAAAAAGCGGCGCAAATCGTTTGTGAACGGTACGGAGGTGTGCTGCCGAAGGATGTGAAAGCCTTACGTGCCCTGCCCGGCATCGGCGATTACACGGCAGGCGCCATCGCCTCCATCGCCATGGGGCTTCCCGAGCCGGCAGTGGACGGAAATGTACTGCGTGTCATCATGCGCTTCACCGCCTGTGCGGACGATGTGATGCAGACGGCTGTACGCACACGCGTGGCGGCCGAGCTTCGCGAAATCTATCCGTCGGGCACGGACGCCGGGCACTTTACCGAAGCACTGATGGAGCTCGGCGAAACGGTTTGCCTGCCCGGCACACCGCATTGCGACGTTTGCCCCATTCGTACCGACTGTGCGGCACTTGCCGAAGGGAAAACGAATGAGCTTCCGATACGGTCTTTGCCCAAGCCTCGTCGGGTCGAGCGTCGAACCGTACTCATCACGGAGCACATGGGACGTTTTGCGCTTCACCGTCGCGAAAGAGGCGTTTTGCGCGGCATGTGGGAGCCGTTATCCTTAGAAGAGCATTACGACCCCGAGCATCTCGAACAGTTCTTTGCGGCGCATGAGACACATATTTTGAATATCACGCCGCTTGCCGATACAAAGCATCTGTTCAGCCACATCGAATGGGATATGTGCGGCTACCGTATCGTCTGCGACAGGGTATTTGACAACGCGGAATATCCGCTCACCTGGGCAACGCCCGAACAGATCGGCAAGCAATACGCCATCCCGTCCGCCTTTCGCGCGTTTTGTAAGGGGATACTTTCTTAACCCGTTATAACCGAATACAAGAGAGCGTTCTGCGGAAAACCGCAAATACGCAAAAAGTCTCCCGAAAACGGCAAAGCAGTCGGTTTCGGGAGGCTTCGTTTATTCAAAACAATTCTATGCGCAAACGGTTGTCCGAGAGCACTTGCCCGCGGAATTTGCGGCACGGTTTCCGCGTCGGTCACAGCAGCGCCAAGTAGCGCTTCAGCTCCGTAAGCTCCTTTTCGATGTTTTCGACGCATTGCAAAAGCACCCGTTTATCACGGTAGCCGGTAGACGATTCGCCGAGCAGATAATCGGTCGTCACATGAAAAAAGTGTGCAAGCGCGAGAATGGCATAGCTGTCCGGATTGGTTTTGCCCGTCTCGTAATTGGACAGCGTTTTCTGGTCAATGCCGGTCGCCTGCGCCACGTCGATCTGACGCAGGTCGCGATCCTCGCGTAAATCTCGAATTCGATTCATGAGATACACTCCTTGAATATTGGTATGATACTATTATTATAGAAAAATATTAGTATATTCTATTGACGTACCAATATTATCATGCTATAATATATGTTGTACTAATATTTTAGTACAACAGCAGTTTCCGATGAACGTTCTGTTATATGACGCTCAAATACCGGGAAAAAGGAGTGTGAGGTTAGATCGAATGCCCCCACGGAAACGGTCTGTAAAAACGGGAGAGAATGGCCCGTCCTCCATTCTCTCCGTTTTGATTGAAAGGGTGCTGCCGCAGACTTAAAGCGACAGCACCCTTTCGTTTTTACTTCTCGAACAGTTTCTCCACCGTCTCGACCGCCTTATCGAACATCGGCACCGAAGCCTTTTCGATCTCGCCTGCGTCGCACAATGCAGCAAGCGTCGGGTCAAAGGGCATTTGCGCCAACAGCTCGAGTCCCTGCTCCTCAGCCGTCTCGGCCGTTTTGCTCTTGCCGAATATCTCGATGCGCTTACCGCAGTCGGGGCATACGACATAGCTCATATTTTCAACCAAACCGAGGATCGGAATGTTCATCTTCTTCGCCATGTTGACCGCCTTGGAAACCACGAGCGACACGAGCTCCTGCGGACTGGTGACGATAACGATCCCATCGAGCGGAATGGACTGGAACACAGTCAACGGCACATCGCCCGTTCCGGGAGGCATATCCACGAACATATAGTCCACATCCTCCCACACCGTATCCGTCCAAAACTGCTTGACCGCTCCTGCGATCACCGGGCCGCGCCAAATGACCGGCGTATCTTCCGATTCGAGCAAGAGGTTGGCCGAAACAATCTTTGTACCACCATGCGACACCATCGGAAGCATCAGCCCGTCATAACCGCTTAATCGGCCGTGCAAGCCGAATGCCTTGGGAATCGAGGGGCCGGTGATGTCCGCGTCCAAAATGGCGGTATGGTAGCCCTTACGCGCCATGCAGACAGCAAGCAGAGATGTGACCATGGATTTTCCGACGCCGCCCTTGCCGCTGACCACACCGATCACCTTTTTTACCGAGCTGTTTTCGTTTAACGGCTCCAAAAGGCTTTCGGGCTGTTCGCGCGACGAACAGTTGGCCGTGCAGGAACCGCAGTCATGTGTGCATTCTTCTGCCATTTTCATTACATCCTTTCGAGTTTCAGGTATAGGATAAGACCGCCGCACACCGGGTATGCGACGGCCTTGCAAGCATATTTACGATTATTCTTCGTCGGACGCGTCATCCTCGCCGCAAGCGGTGCAGTCGCAGGGCTCGTCCTCGTCATCGTAAAGGTCAAAGTCATCCTCGTCGAAATCGCCGTAGAGCTCACGCTCGACCTCGCCGAGATCCTCATCGAGCTCGTCCGAATAATCGTACAACGTCTCGATATCTTCGTTCAAGCCCTCGAGCTCGTCGGCCATATCCTCCAAAATTTCGGTAATGGCGCTGATGAGCTTGCCTTCCTTGGACTTTGTATCAAATTCCATGCCTTCCATAAGGCCTTTCAGATGGGATACTTTTTCCTTGATTTCCATTGGATATTCTCCTTTCCTTTTCCGTTTGCGCTCCAAAGCATCAAACGGTTTAAACAGAGTGGTTATGCTCTTTCGAGATATTCGCCGGTACGGGTGTCGATCTTGAGCACATCGCCGATATCGACAAACAGCGGAACCTTGATGACCGCGCCTGTCTCAAGCGTTGCGGGCTTGGATG
>CAZYFX010000116.1:0-6771 GCA_964646725.1 uncultured Oscillospiraceae bacterium | reverse complement strand
TTGCCTTCACTTCACAGCTTGCGCACATCGTTTCAAGTGCTTACATCAAAAGCGACACGGCCGCACTTCATCACGGCTTTTCGGCAGGCTCCTACCGTGATATGACCCGCGTCGCGACGCTCAACGACACGATGTGGACCGAGCTGTTTTTGGAAAACCGCGACAATCTCGTCGGTGAGCTGGACAGCATTCTTGCCGCCTTATCCGCGTACCGAACCGCTTTGGCGGACAACGACGCGCAAAGGCTGTCGGCGCTGTTGCGCGAAGGAACCGAAGCCAAGGCCGAAATTGACGGTTAAAAAGGAAAAGAGAAAGCAGGTTGAATCATGAATACCATCCGCGTTGGAGCCGGCCGTCCGTATTCCGTACACATCGGAGCAGAACTTCTTGCGCAAGCGGGAAGCCTCATTTCACAAATAAAAAATCCGTGTCGCGTACTGATCGTTTCGGATGACCGTGTGTTTCCCCTGTACGGGGGAGCTTTGGAAAAAAGTCTTGCGGAAGCGGGCTTTGACGTCGGTCGCTTTGTCTTTCCGCACGGAGAAGCCTCCAAAACATTGGCAACGCTTAGCGAAATTTTGGAAGAAGCGGCAAACGTGCATTTGACACGCACCGATTTGATCGTCGCTCTGGGCGGTGGGGTGGTCGGCGATATTGCCGGCTTTGCGGCGGCGTGTTATTTGCGCGGTATCGATTTCGTAAACATCGCCACCTCGTTGCTTGCCACCGTTGATTCCTCGGTCGGAGGCAAGACGGCGGTCGATTTGACTGCCGGTAAAAATCTGGCCGGTGCTTTCCATCAGCCGTTACTCGTGATCTGCGACACAAGCACCTTCGAAACATTGGATGCACGGGAAACGGCCTGCGGCATGGGAGAGATCGTCAAGTACGGATTGATGAGTGACCGGAAATTGTTTGAATGCTTGGAAAGCACCTTCCCTGCTCCCGAAACGCTTGTCGAACGCTGTGTGGATATCAAGCGTCGCATTGTCGAACGCGACGAATGCGAAAGCGGCGAACGAAAGCTCCTCAATTTGGGGCATACTTTCGGTCACGCCGTCGAAACGCACAGCGGCTTTTCGCTCAGCCACGGCGCGTCGGTTGCGGTCGGAATGCACCTTATCTGCCGCGCAAGCGAGCATTTGGGCTTTGCCGAAGAACCGCTCACCGCGCGTGTGGACGGAGTTCTTCGCCGCTATGGGCTTCCGACGGAATATCCGATTCCATCGGAAGAACTGTATACGCTTGCGCGAAGCGACAAAAAAGCGGCCGGCGATACCATCACGCTTGTTCTTCCGACCGAAATCGGAAAATGCATTTTACACAGCATGTCCCTCGAAAGTTTCAAAACACTTTGCAATGTTGTTTGCAACAAGGAGCTGTTATGACCCCTCTGTCCGATACAAGAACGCTTATTCCTCGCCCGCTCGGCGGCTCGTTACACGCCATTTCCTCCAAATCCGATGTTCATCGGCTGCTCATCTGTGCCTCCCTTGCCGACGGCACTTCACGCATTCGATTTCACGCAGCGCTGTCCGAAGATATGTATGCCACCATCGGAGTGTTGCGCGCCATGGGGGCAATGATCGAATATGCCGATACCGAGGACGGCGGCACACTCACCGTGTCACGCCCCGTTTCCGAACATGTCGCGTCTGTCACGTTAGACTGTCGGGAAAGCGGCTCGACGGCACGCTTTCTTTTGCCGCTTGCCGCAAAAAACGCGGTCGGCTCGGTGATGATCGGAAGCGGAAAGCTGCCCGAGCGGCCGTTCGCACCGCTTTGTCTGGCTTTGGAAAGAATGGGAGCCCGTTTTTCTTCTCACGCACTGCCGCTAACCTTTTTACAGGCTCCGACCGCGCGCGGCTTCTTCGAAATTCGCGGCGATATCAGCTCACAATACATTTCGGGACTTCTGTTTCTGTTACCGCTATGCGAGGCCGAAGGCATTTGCCTGACCGCGCCGCTCGAATCCTCCGGCTATGTGGATATGACCGCCAAAACCATGGAAGCTTTCGGTGTTTCGGTCGAACGAAGCGGCAATATTTTTCGTACCTTCGGCTCTTACCGCGCACCGAAGGAAGAACTGCAAACCGAAGGAGATTGGTCGAACGCCGCCTTTTGGCTTGCCGCCGCGACCGATGCTCATCCCATAACCGTTTGCGGCATGGATATACGTTCCGCACAACCCGACCGCAGAATCGTCGAGATTCTCGAAAGCATGGGAATGCGCTTTGATATACGCGGCTCTTCCGTTACGGCCGTCAGTCCGCTTCGGACGCACGGTACGCGCTTTGACGCATCCGAGTCCCCCGATCTCGTACCTGTCGTATGCGTTCGCGCGGCCATCAGCGAGGGAGAAACGGTCATTTCGGGCACACGGCGTTTGCGTCTGAAGGAAAGCGACCGCGTGGAAGCAATCTGCAGGTTGATTTCTTCGTTGGGTGGAGACATCCGTGCCGACGAGGATCACATATACATTCGCGGGATATCTGCACTGCGCGGTGGTTCGGCGGACAGCTTCGGCGATCACCGTATCGCCATGGCGGCCTCCGTGGCTTCCGTCTTTTGCAAAGAGTCGGTCGTGCTTCGCGGAAGTGAGGCGGTGGCCAAATCCTATCCACAGTTTTTTGAGCATTTTACGCTACTCGGCGGTTTGAGCCGCAGAGAGGAGACGTTATGAATACATTCGGAAAGCATTTGCGCATCACGGCGTTCGGTGAATCTCATGCCGACTGCATCGGAGTCACGCTCGACGGTCTTTCGGCCGGTACGCCCGTCGATACGGACACGATTCAGGCCTTTTTAGCCCTTCGTGCGCCCGGGAAAAGCGATATCGCCACGCCGCGCAAGGAGTCGGACACGGTGGAATTTCTGTCCGGCGTCCGAAACGGAAAAACAGTCGGCGGAACCGTGTGTGCCATCATTCGCAATACCAACACGCGCTCGGGCGACTATTCGTCTCTTGATGGGAAACCGCGTCCGTCGCATGCCGACTATCCCGCCATGGTCAAATTCGGTGAAAACATCGACCGTCGCGGCGGCGGACAGTTTTCGGGACGGCTGACAGCGCCATTGTGCATTGTCGGCGGCATTCTGCTTCCGCTTTTGGAAGCTCGCGGAATTCATATCGGTGCGCACATTGCAAGAATCGGCAATGTGTCGGACATTCCCTTTGACCCGCTTGCAAGCGAAGAAGAACGGATAGATGCTTTAAGTCGAATGCCGTTTGCCGTCATTGACGATTCATGCGGCGAGAGCATGAAGGAATGTATACGACGTGCAGCTGCCGACGGAGATTCGGTGGGCGGTATCATTGAGGGCAAGATTATCGGACTTCCCGTCGGGACGGGCTGCGGCATGTTCGAAGGTGTGGAAAACGTGCTTTCGCAGGCGCTGTTTGCCATCCCCGCCGTCAAGGGCGTGGACTTCGGTATCGGCTTCGACGGCTGTGCCTTGCGCGGCTCGGAATACAACGATGCTTATTATTACGATACGAACGGAAATGTGCGCACCCGCACCAATCATGTCGGTGGCATCTGCGGCGGCATGGCCAACGGTATGCCGATCGTCTTTCGCACGGTCATCAAACCCACACCGTCTGTATCCGTCACACAGGAAACGGTCGATCTTATCCGTCGGGAAAACACGACCGTCACAGTCGGCGGTCGGCATGACCCCTGTATCGTACCCCGTGCCGTCCCGGTCGTTCGAGCCGTGAGCGCTATGGCGGTTTACGAACTGCTCATGAATGAAAATCAAACCGTGAAAGGATAGTCCCATGGAGAATACGCAAGAAAAAAGCTTCGATCTGTCCGAAATACGCCGTCAAATCGACGAAACGGACGATGCCCTCGCTTCGCTGTTTTTGCACCGTATGGAGCTGTGCGCAAAGGTAGCCGCTTCCAAAAAGCAAACGGGTAAAGCAGTACGCGACCCGGCGCGGGAAAACGCCATCGTCGAGCGATTGACCGCGAACTGCTCGAAAATAGACCGCGCGGCGCTCGACAAGCTGTATCGAACGATCTTTTCGATCAGCCGCTTAAGTCAACAGGAGCTTTTGGCAAAAGAAAATGCGGCGAGCACCGAAAATGAGCTGTACAACCGTCTGCACACGGCGCTTGCGCGGCGGGACGCATTTCCCGCTTCTCCGACGGTTGCCTGTCAGGGCGTTGAAGGTGCCTATTCCGAGCTTGCCTGTCGAAAGCTGTTCGACAGGCCCGATATTCTGTATTTCAAGGATTTCGAAAGCGTGTTTAAAAGCGTTCGCTCGGGACTGTGCCGCTACGGCGTACTTCCGTTTGAAAACAGCATTCACGGCAGTGTCACCGAGGTCTACGACATTCTTTCGCGCGGTGACGTGCATGTAGTGCGTTCGGTCAAGCTTCCCATCCATCATGCGCTTCTTGTCCCCGAAGGCTGTTCGCTGTCGGAAATCACCGAAATATATTCGCACAAGCAGGCCATCGCCCAATGCAGCGATTTTTTGGCGGCACATCGAAGTATCAAGGTCAACATCTGCGAAAATACCGCGCGCGCCGCAAAGTTTGTCGCCGAGAGCGGCCGACGAGACATCGCCGCCATTTCCTCCGAGCGCTGCGCCGCACTGTATGATCTTCGCGTGGTAGCGCGCGATTTACAAAACAGCGACATGAACTACACCATGTTCTATTGCATTTCCAAGGAGCTTGAGATTTGCGGCGCGGTCGATCGGGCAGCCTTTATGTTTACCCTGCCCAACCGCGCGGGTGCTTTGGCGGATATGCTGTCACGCTTTGCCGACAAGGGCATCAATTTGGTCAAGATCGAAAGTCGCCCCATCAGCGGCAAAGATTTCGAGTTTATGTTTTACGCCGAAGCCGACTGCACCGGTTTGGACGAAACACTGTTCCGTGTACTCGGTGAAGCGGCACATTCTCTCGAATACTTCCGCTTTATGGGAGCATACAGTGAGCTTGCGCCGGACAAGGCATAGAGAGGATGTAAAAGAATGTTTTCTTACGGTCTGTGCGGTCAAACGCTGAAACACAGCTATTCCGAACTGTTGCACGGCCTTTTGGGCAACGCCGACTATCGGCTGTTGAATTTTACAAAGGAAGAATTTTACGATTTTATGCACTCACGCGCCTTTCGCGGAGTCAATGTGACCATTCCCTACAAAAAGGACGCTTTGGCTCTGTGTGATGTTGTCTCCGACGAAGCCGCTTCCATCGGGTCGGTCAACACGGTCGTCAACAAGGACGGCATTTTGTACGGCTACAATACCGATTATTACGGTTTTTCTTATTTGTTGGACAGTCGAAAAATCGATGTCACGGACAAAAAGGTTCTTATTTTGGGCACAGGCGGTACCTCCCTTACCGCACGCGCCGTCGTAAGTGACCGAAAGGCGCGTGATATTCGCATTGTCTCGCGAAGCGGCGAACTCAATTACAACAACATCGCTTTGCAAGCGGACGCCGACATTCTCATCAACACAACACCGGTCGGCATGTTTCCGAACGGCGGCACATCTCCCGTCGAGCTTTCCGTTTTTCCGAAGCTCTCCGGTGTGGTGGATGTCATCTACAATCCCCTGCGCACCAAACTTGTCTGCGACGCGCAGAATCGCGGCATTCCGTCCGTCGGCGGACTTGCCATGCTTGCGGCACAGGCCGTGGCGGCGCACGAGCTGTTTTTCGATCAAGCATTCAAGGATCGCGAGGCAGTCATCCGCGCTCTTCTTAACGGCTGTATGCAAAAGGTATCCGATTTTGTTCTGGTGGGAATGCCCGGTTGCGGAAAATCGACACTCGGACGGATGTTGGCCGACCGTCTCGGTTTACCGTTTTGTGACGCGGACGACTGCTTTACCGAAACGTACGGAAAAACGCCGGCCGAAGTCATCATCGAGAGCGGCGAAGCGGCTTTCCGCGCTTTGGAAACAGAGATACTTTCCGAACTGACCGCGCACGGCGGACGTGTCATTGCCACCGGAGGCGGCGCGGTGCTTTCTCCGTACAACCGCTATCTTTTAAAACAGAATGCAACGGTCGTTTATCTGCAACGACCGCTCGAAGCATTGGCAACCGAAGGGCGTCCCCTGTCGGGCGGTGGGAAAAGTTTGGAGAAACTGTTTATCGAACGCGACCCGCTGTATTTACATGTGGCCGATGTGTGCTGTGAGGTCACGGATTCACCGAAGGAGAGTCTTGAAAGACTGATGAATGCCTTGGGGCTTTCAAAAGAAACTCGCTCTGCCGCATTCGCAGACGAAGGAGAAAACGCATGAACATACTTGTTATCAATGGGCCGAATCTGAACATGCTCGGCATACGCGAGCCGGCTATCTACGGCAAGAACACCTATGCGGAGCTTGTCAAACAAATCCAAAACTACTGCGAAGAGCACGGTCATACGGTCGAATGCTTCCAATCCAATCACGAAGGGGCGCTTGTGGACAAGATTCAGGAAGCCTACGGAACGTTCGACGGAATCGTCATCAACCCCGCGGCTTATACGCACACAAGCGTCGCGATCTTAGACGCGCTCAAATGCGTGGCACTGCCGACGATCGAGGTGCATATATCCGACATTTCGACACGCGAGGAATTTCGTCGTCATTCCTATATATCGTCCGCCTGCTTGCGAACAATCAAGGGGATTGGATTTGACGGGTATATCGAAGCCGTTCGCGAATTGGAGCGGGCAACTTTGCTTTAGAGATGAATAAGCCATGCTGTATCGCCAGTTGAGAACACGCGAACGTTAATTTTCCTTTTTGCATGAATT
>CAZYFX010000115.1:0-6826 GCA_964646725.1 uncultured Oscillospiraceae bacterium | reverse complement strand
AAAGCAAAGCTTAAGTTGACAGCATTTCTTGTGTAAAGGGAGCTGTCAGCTCTGCTGACTGAGGGATTGAGCTGTTTTTGATAATTTCCTTTACACAAACAATAGCTTAAGTTAACAGCATTGCCGTATGCAACCGCACACAGAGAGGCCGAATCCCCTACGACCCGATCAACGGCTCGATCTGCTTGCCCTCCATGGCAAAACGCACAGTCTGCTCGACCTTGGAAAAATCGCACACCAGACTGTAGGGCTTACCGCGACAATCGTCCTGCGCCAACGGCACAAAGTACACGTTTTTTCGCGTGAGAAGCTTCGCGATGCTCTCGGCGTTTCCGCTAAGCGCATCGTTGGTGGCGAGCGCAATGACAAGCGGTCGGCCGGTGCGCAAATGCGCCTTGGCGGCCAACGTCACCGGGGTGTCGTATATCCCGCAGGCAAGCTTTGCGAGCGTGTTTCCCGTGCAGGGGCAGATACAAAGGCAATCCAAATGTATTTTCGGCCCGAGCACCTCGGCACCGGTCAGCGTATGGACGACCTCCCGACAGCAGAGCTTTTCCACGCGCGATACAAAATATGCCGCCGTTCCGAAGCGCGTATCGGTGGAATAGGCGTTATACGACAAGATCGGGATGATCTCCTCATGTGTTTGGGTAAGCTGCTCCAACACCTTTAAGCTTTTTTCGAAATTGCAGAAGGAACCGCTTACGGCATATCCGAGCATTTCATCACGCCCTTTTCAAAGCAGGCATTTTCCCGCAAAACGCCAAGAAGCGTATCCGAAAGAGTCTCGGCGGACGTCACGGGAGCGGTTTTTCCCGGAAGGGAAAGCGCCCACAGCACCTTGAGTCCCAATCCTTCGGCAGCTTTAAAATCCACGCCGCCCGGTTTGGAAGCAAGGTCGATCACAAGGGCGGTCGGTGCGACCTCGGAAAGCACCCTTCGGTCAAGCACCGTTTTCGGTACGGTGTTGACGATGAGTGCGCAGGTTTTCACGACCGTCCCGATGTCCTCGGTCAAAAGCGGATGACACCCCGACGCGCGGATGAGGGCAAGATCCTCGTTTTTTCGCGCCGAAGCATACACCGTCGCACCGAAGGCATGAAGCAGACGGCAGACCTGCTTTCCGATGCGTCCGTAGCCGACGACCAGGCAACGACAGCCGCACAGGGTGACGGGCATTTCGTTTAACGCCAAACTCACCGCGCCCTCGGCGGTGGTGATGGCATTCGAGACTTTGAAATCCTCGCGGGCGGCATAGTCGTACACTTCGACATGATATTTTTCCGCAAGGCGTCGGACACACGGTGTGATGCCGCCGCAAAGGATCGGCGTATGCGACGATACGCACGAAAACACCTCTTCCACCGTACAGCTTTTTTCCGACAGCGGCATAAACACATGCTCACCGTCCCGCGTGACCGGGAGCGGAAGCACAAGCGCTCTTGCCGCTCGACAGGTATCCTCCAGAAAATCACAGCGTGTACACAGATCGATATTCTCCGACGCTTTTTCCGTACCGAAAAGCGTACATTCCACGGCGTGGGCGGCCATAGTCTCGGCACACAGAACAAACCGCCTGTCTCCGCCGATAAATCCGAGCTTACATTCGTTTTTCATAAGAATCGGCGCACGAACGCGCATATCTCCACCTTTCCCTTTCGGCTCGACCGACAAAAGCTGTTCGGTCATGACAGAATATGCACTTCAGGTGGGTTCGGTCATTCGAAAAAAATCGTGCGCTTGGGAAAAATTTGCCGTTTTTCGCTTTCTTCTCATAATTTTCGAAAAAAACATTGAAAATAAGCAAGAAGTATTGTATAATAAGGTTAAACAAGATATCTCATGAAAGGAAACGGTTTATGGCAGAAAAGCTTGTCAAAATTCCGTCGGTGGAGCGTCGCGCTCTGATCTTCGGAAGCTTTGATTCCAACACACGCATCATTGAGAGCGAATTCGGCGTTCAACTGTTTCAGACCTCCGACGGCATCAAAATTCTGGGAGACGATACACACGACCTCGAAAATGCGTCCAACGCCATCGAATACCTTTTAAAAATGACCGAACGCGGCGAAGCGCCGAACGAGCAGACCGTGCGCTATGTCATCGGAACGGTCGCCTCGGGAAGTGCCGGCTCGCTCCAAAGTCTCGACGGCGACTGTGTTTGCATCACCGCACGCGGCAAGCCCATCAAGGCAAAAACCGTCGGGCAGAAAAGATATCTCGATTCCATCGCGTCCAACACCGTCACGGTCGCGGTCGGCCCGGCGGGAACGGGAAAAACCTTTTTGGCCGTCGCCATGGCCGTCAATGCCTTACGTGCCAAACAGGTAAGCCGCATCATTCTCACGCGTCCCGCCGTCGAAGCCGGCGAACGTCTCGGCTTTCTGCCCGGCGATCTGCAAAGCAAAATCGATCCGTACTTACGTCCGCTGTACGATGCACTGTTCGAAATGCTCGGCATGGAGGGCTACACGCGCAACGTCGAAAAGGGGGCCATCGAAATCGCTCCTCTTGCCTACATGCGCGGACGCACGCTCGACGATTCCTTCATCATTCTCGATGAAGCGCAGAACACAACGCCCGAGCAGATGAAAATGTTTTTGACCCGACTCGGCTTCGGCTCCAAAGCCGTGGTCACGGGCGATATCACGCAGATTGATCTTCCGCGCGGTATGACCGGCGGATTGACCGAGGCAGTGGAAATTTTAAAGGATATTCCCGACATTGCCGTTCACATGCTCTCCGACAAGGATATTGTACGCCACTCGTTGGTTCAGAAGATCATAAAAGCCTACGAAAAATACGAAAGCACCGAAAAAACACACGCAACCTCGGTACACACACGAACGAACCACCCGTCAACCGACGAAGAAAAGGAAACGTTATGAAGCATACGATATACACACAGAACAAACAAAACAAGCTTGAAGTCACGGCCGCTCTGCGTGCTCTTTGCAAAAAGGTCATTTGTGCGGCACTCGACGACCAGGAGATCGATTTCCCGGTCGAAATCTCCCTCACTTTCACCGACAACGACGAAATACAGGCTTTAAACAAAGAATATCGTTCCAAGGACGCTCCCACCGACGTGCTGTCCTTCCCCATGTTCGAAAACGGCGAGATCGAATACGACGATGAGACAAACGAGCCGTGCGCTCTCGGCGATATCGTCATATCCTTGGAGCGGGCCGCCGCTCAAGCCGAAGAATACGGACATTCCTTGGAGCGCGAGGTCGGCTTCCTTTGCGTCCACTCCGTTTTACACCTTTTGGGCTTCGACCACGAAACGAGCACGGAAGATGAGGAATACATGAACGACACCTGCGAGGATGTCTTGGAACAGCTCGGCTTATATCGTGCGCCCACGCCGACCGAAACGGACAGTGCCGTCGAAAAGACCGTGCCGGTCGATGAAATGATGACAGCGTTTATTTCCATCGTCGGACGGCCGAACGTCGGAAAAAGTACGCTTCTCAACGCCATCGTCGGCGAAAAGGTAGCCGCCGTTTCCAAAAAGCCGCAGACCACCCGCGACCGCATCACCGGCATCCACACGGTGGGCTGTGAGCAGTATGTATTCGTAGACACGCCCGGTCTGCACAAGCCCAAAAACAAACTCGGCGAATATATGGTCAATGCGGCCAAAACCGCCATTCCCGACACCGACGCGGTCGTGCTCGTGGTGGAAAGCGGCGAAAAGATCACAAAAGCGGACTTAGACATCATCGAAAATCTGAAAAGCTATCATCTGCCGGCTGTTTTGGTCATCAACAAAACCGATATCGCCAAAAAAGACCTTCTGCTCGTCACCATCGACCGCTATTCCAAACTGTTTGACTTTAAGTCCATCATTCCCATCAGCGCCTTGACCGGCGAGGGCGTGGACACCGTCATGACCGAATTGAAGGCGTTTTTACGAAAGGAACGCTGGTATTTTCCCGAGGACAGTGTGACCGATCAGACCGTGCGACAGTTAGCCGCCGAAATCATTCGCGAAAAGCTTCTTCGACTGTTGGACGAGGAAATCCCGCACGGCATCGCCGTCACCGTGGAGGATTACACCGAAAAGAAGGACATCGTGGAAATACGCGCCGAAATATACTGCGAAAAGGAGACGCACAAAAAAATCATCATCGGAAAGAACGGCGAGACGTTAAAAAAGGTTGCCACCTACGCCCGCGAGGATATCGAAGCCATGGTCGGGAAAAAGGTTTATCTCAATCTGTGGGTCAAGGTCAAGGAAAACTGGCGCGACAGCGAATTGAACATGGCGCGTCTCGGCTTTAAGAAAGAGGAATAGTGCTTTGACGGAGCTTATTACGGACGCGGTGATCCTACGGCAGTTCGACTACAAGGAAAACGACCGCATTCTTACCGTTTTGACCCCCAAACACGGGCTGATGACCGTCAATGCAAGAGGCGTTCATCATTTGCACAGCAAAAATGCTCCCGCCGTACAGCTCTTTTGCTACAGCGAGCTTGAGCTTTTGCACTTCACGCGAAAGAACACCTTACGCACCGCTTATTTGAAAAACGGTTTCTTCGGCCTGGGAAGCAATGTGCCTTCCTATGCGCTTGCCTGCTACGCCGCCGACCTCGCCCTTCATTTCTGCACCGAGGAAAACGACGAAACAGAGCCGTTTCGACTGCTGTTGAATCTGTTCTACTCCTTGGCCAAAAACGAAAAACCGCTGTGGCTGTTAAAGGCGGCCTTTGAGTTAAAGCTGTGTACGGTATGCGGCTTTTTGCCGGAGCTTGGCGCGTGTACCTGTTGCGGACGGCCGACGACCGAGATCGTTTCGCCCGACAAGGCGTTTTTGATCGGGAGCAAGTACCGTTTTTCTCTCATAGAAAGCGGACTCATTTGCCGCGATTGCTACGAAAAAGCCTGTGTGCTTCCGTCGGACTACGCACTTCGCTCGAACGCGCCGCTTCCGCGCGACTATACCCGCGCCGTTTCCTTCGCAGCCGTCAACGCGGCGCGCTTCGTGGCTTCGGCTCCCCTGTCCCGCTTTGTTTCGTTCCGGTTGGACGAGCGCGACGCGCCCGATTTTTCCGAACTGTGCGAACAATATCTTCTGTTTCACGCCGAGCGCGGCTTCGACACCCTAAAATACTACAAATCAATACAATAAACGGAGGACTTCCCTATGAACATTTGGCACGATATCGACGAAAAGCGTATCCATCCCGAAGACTTTGTTTCGGTCATAGAGATCAAAAAGGGCAGTAAGAAAAAGTATGAGTTGGACAAAGAGACCGGCTATATCATGCTCGACCGTATTCTGTATACCTCCACCCACTACCCCGCCAATTACGGCTTCATTCCGCGCACGCTTGCGGACGACGGCGACCCGCTCGACGTTCTGGTGCTCTCCAACGAGGAGATCGACCCGTTGGTTCTGGTACGTTGCTATCCCATCGGTGTGATCACCATGTTGGATAACGGCAAGAACGACGAAAAGATCATCGCCATTCCGTATGAAGATCCCACCTTTAATTCCTACCTCGACATCACCGACCTTCCCGGGCACATTTTCGAGGAAATGCGTCATTTCTTCTCGGTCTACAAGCAGTTGGAGGGAAAATCGACGGCGGTCAACGAAGTACAGGGGCAGAAACGGGCACTCGAAATCATTCGAAGCTGTATCGAAAACTACAAAACCGTTTACAAGCAAAACTATTGATTAAAACATTTCACTATTATAAGGTTCAATATGAAAAACAACAATTTGTATCTGCAATCCGATTCGCTCAACCAAACCTTCGCTTCGGATTTCGAGCGTGCCTGCACAACACTTGAGTTAAACAAGGTCTTGCAGATTTTGGCCGGCTTCACCGCCACCGAAGGAGCGAAGGAAAAAGTTTTGACCCTTCGCCCGAGCGTTTCCGTCGAAAAGATACGGCTCATGCAGACCGAGGTCAGCGAAGCCAAGCTGTACACCGAAACGAAAGGGACGCCCTCCTTCGGCGGCGCAAAGGACATCACACGCCACATGGCCATGGCACAAAAGGGCGCGATGCTTTCCATGAGCGCGCTTCTCGAAATTGCGGGAGTTCTAAGCTCGGTCATGGCGTTGGATAGCTATCTGACGCTTCCCGACAAGGCGCCGCATCTGGAGGACTACCGTAAGCGCCTGTCTCCCAACAAGTTTTTGCGCGACAAGATCACAACGGCTGTCCTGTCGGAAGATATGATGGCCGACAACGCATCGGATAAGCTGTTCGAGATACGCCGCTCCATCAAAAGCTGTGCCAACAAGGTGCGCGATATCCTGCAAAAATACACTTCGGGTGCGGATTCCCGCTTTTTGCAGGAAAACATTGTCACCATTCGAAACGGCCGCTACGTCGTGCCGGTCAAGAGCGAGCACCGAAGCGATGTCAAGGGGCTCATTCACGACACCTCCGCTTCCGGCTCCACCGTTTTCATCGAGCCCATGCAGGTCGTGGAGACAAATAACCGTCTGCGCACACTGGAGGCCGAGGAAAAAGCCGAGATCGAACGCATTTTATACGAATTGAGCGCCGAATGCGACCGCTTTGCTTCGGATGTTCTTACGGGCTACGAGACATTGACCGCTCTTGCCGTTATTTTCGCCAAGGCGGAAATGAGCTATGCCTACCGTTGCTGCGAGCCGACACTCAACACACAGAAAAAGCTCGAGCTCATCGAAGCGCGACATCCGCTTTTGGATCAAAGCAAAGCCGTACCCATTTCGCTCACGCTGGGTAAAAATTTCACTACGCTCGTCATCACCGGCCCCAACACGGGCGGCAAAACCGTAACGCTCAAAACCATCGGGCTTTTGTCGCTCATGGCGCA
>CAZYFX010000114.1:208-6926 GCA_964646725.1 uncultured Oscillospiraceae bacterium | reverse complement strand
CCTTCTTTTTGTTCGATTTGCCCTTTAACTTGAGCTCGGCTTCCTTGATCTGTTCCTCTGTGACCTGCGGAATGGGGAACAGCTTATGCAATAGCATCTGCTGTGCGGCCGAAAGGATGTTTTGCAAAATCCAGTAGATCGCGATAGCCGACGGCACGGAGAACGAAATCCACACCGAGAAGAGCGGCATCGTCCAGTCCATCATCGCCATGGAGGATTGCGTTTGCTCGGCACCTGCGGGCTGATAGGAGAATTTGCGGATGAGCTTGGTGCTGAAAAACGCAAACACAAAGGTCAAAATCGGGATGAGCAGATACAGATTGAAGGCAAAGGTCGGGTTGACCGTCAAATCGATACCGGCCACGCTGAAATGAGACTTCAAGCCGGTCACCTTCGCCAGAATCTCCTGCGAAGTGATATCGGTAATGCCCGCCTCGGCGAGTCCGTTTTCAATGCCCGCCAACACACTCGGCTTGACGGCATGGCCCATGTCGGTGATCGCCTTGATGACGTTGATATCGTAATTGGAGCCCGTGCCGAACACGCCGGTCAATACCTCCACGACCTCCTTGGAAAGCCCGGAGATATAGCGTAACGGATTGACGATCACGCTGTACAGACCGAACAGAACCGGCATTTGAATGAGAAGCGGCAGACAGCCGGAAGCGGGATTGAAATTCTCCTGCTGGTACAGCTGCATGAGCTCTTGGTTCATCTTTTCCTGGGTCGAGCGGTCGTTGCGGCCGGCATACTTCTTGCGGATGGCCATTTCCATCGGGCGAAGCGTTGCCTGCTTTTGCGAATTTTTCTGCTGTTTGATACCGAACGGGAACAAGATCACCTTGATAAAGACAGCAAACAGCACCAGCGTCAGCATGTAGTTTTCAAAGCACAGATGCTCGTACATCCAGCCGATGACCGTTCCGAACAACGGGGTTATAACAGGTATATACATAGATCGATTTTCCTTTTAAATAATTCAGCTCTGTTTTTTTCGTTTGGGCGGGACGGGGTCATAGCCGCCCTTGCCAAAGGGATTGCACCGCAAAACGCGCCAAAGGCTGAGCGCCGTTCCGACGAAAAAGCCGTGTACACGATACGCCTCTGCGGCATATTGCGAGCAGGTCGGCGTAAAGCGACAGCTGGATTTCCCTTTGAGCGGAGACAGCCACTTTTGATACAACCGTATCAAAAAAATGCAGATATGTTTCATTTCTTATTACGCATGTTATGCGCACCGTTCGCCGCTCCCGTGTTTTTTCCGCCCGAACGCGGCTTAACGACCGCTTCCGAGCCGACCAACAGGCCCAGACGCTCGAAACTTGTGCGCATACGCAAGGCTAACGCCGTGCTTTTGACATTCTTATCGAACACGGCACCACGAGCGGCCACAATGATAAGATATCCGTTTTTGGTTTCGGGCATCAGTTCGCGGTAAGCCGCGCGAATGATGCGCTTGACGCGCGAACGCCG
This sequence comes from uncultured Oscillospiraceae bacterium, assembly GCA_964646725.1. Classification (GTDB taxonomy): domain Bacteria; phylum Bacillota; class Clostridia; order Oscillospirales; family CAG-382; genus UMGS882. Next base: position 5,453 of record CAZYFX010000114.1, on the reverse strand, counting down.
CACAGCTCCTCCCAATTTTTTGTTGACCGTGATACCCAATCGCGTCGGGGTGCCGGACGGAGATTTTTTTTCGTAATTTTTCAACGCATAGACCGCGACGTATTTGTTGGTATCGCACAGTCCCTTGCGGTACGCCTTGGAAAACAGATGATTTTCGCAAAGCGGATACAGTTTTTTGACCATGTTCTGCTTTCTGCGGCGGGCAGCCGACCTTTTGAGCTCATACGAAAAAAGAGCGAAGCCCCAAGAATTCTGCATCCTCGCAGACCATTGAACCACGCTCTTCATTGTAGACTTGTTTAGTAAGTAAGTCTTGCTCTGCCCTTTGCACGTCTTCTCTTCAATACTTTTCTGCCGTTGGCAGTTCTCATACGCTTTCTGAAACCGTGCTCCATCTTTCTCTGGCGTTTCTTCGGCTGATAGGTTCTGACCACAATCCTGCACCTCACTTTCGGAAAAATGAGCCGACACATTATCGCTCATATCATTATCTTTACAAATCAAGAATATTATATACCATAAGTACCCGTTTTGTCAAGAGAAAAATGCAAATTTCTCACTTTAAATTATAAATTTTTTGCGACAGCCCCCGAAAACGTACCTTTTCGATCGACTCATGCGGCAAGAACCGCTCTCCTTTTTTCGCAAACACAGACAGAACATGTGTAAGCAAACGAAAAAAGCAGAACACATGTTTACATCTTGCACCTTGAAAAAATCGAACATTTGTGCTATAATTAGCACACAGACAAAACAGTCTGTTTCAAAAGCAAAAACACGTTTTCGCGGAAAGGAACTCTATTATGATTACAATACACACGGATCGTACCGCCTTTATTCCGCAGGCAGACCGCTTCATCGGCTTCGAAAACGATCATCAGGTCGAAGAACGACTGTTTTATGTGGAGAATGAGGCTTTACACGATTATATATTCAAATTGGACATTGCCGAAAGCGCGGATATCGTTGACTTAACGCACATATCCGACGCGACCGACGGCGCTGTTTTACGTTGGGATATCACATCCGCCGTTCTCGGAAGGGGCGGCATCCTAACCACCCAACTGAGGGCCTATGACGCAGACGGCACACACGTCTGGCACAGCGAGCCGATGGAATTTACGGTAGGCGCATCGGTCAAGGCCACCCAAGAAGCATCCGACGAGCGGGTGATCACGGAATTTGAACAGCTTGAGGCGCGTGTCGAAGCTTCCGCTTCGGCCGCAAAGGCATATGCCGAAAAGACAGAGCAAGCCTGCGACGCACTCATTCCTCTCACCGACCGTCTGACCGAACAGACACAGTCACTTCAAGACAACCTGTCGCTTCACAAAGAAAACCTCGACAATCCGCACGCCGTAACCGCTTCACAGGTCGGTGCGTATACCAAAGAGGAAACCGACGCGACCGTATCCTCCCTCGAAGCCAAAATCCCCACCCGCACCGCCGACCTCGACAACACCTCCAACCACTTCATCGAAAACAAGGCCCTCGAACACGGCGCACCCAACAGTGAAGATAATATCGTCATTTGCGGCAATAAGCGCGTGATGATCATGTCACAGCAGGACGCGGACATGTTGGCCGCAGGCGTGGAAAACATGGATAACCCCCACGTTTACCTTTTCACGGGCGCGACACTGTGCGGTCATACCCTGACCGACGTAGGCTATCCGGAGGAAACGACCGACGCGGCCAATCTGCAAAGCGTTTACGACGTATGCGACAGAAAAATCGGCTCCATCGACACCGCCCTCGACTCCATCCTCGCCATTCAGACCGCGCTTTTGGGAGGTGAATCCGCATGACCACCGCCGAGAAATTGACCCGAATCGCCGAGAACGAGCAGAAAATCTACGATAAAGGCAAAGCCGACGGCGCTTCTGACTCCGTGGGAGACTTGTGGGAAGCCATTCAGAAAGGCGGCGTACGAACAAGCTATTCTTACGCTTTCGGCGGATGGATAATCAACATGCGGCCGTTCTTTAAGCCAAAATACGATATCCGACCGACAAGCGCTTTCGCAATGTTCATTTCAAGCGAAGCGATCGATGACCTGCCCGCCTTATGCGAAGAATGCGGAATCGTTTTTGATTTCAGCCAATGCACAAACTTCGGTTCGGCTTTTTCAAGCTGTTCGGTAACACATATCGGTGTTTTCGACACAACAAGCTCCGCTTCGATAATTTCCGTCTTTAACGCGTGCGGGAGCCTTCACACGATCGACCGATTGATACTGAAAACGGACGGAAGCCAAACCTTTAACACGTCTGCGTTCGCCGCCTGTAAGAATTTGGAGAATCTGACGATCTCGGGCACGATCGGAAATTCAAATCTTTCCTTTTCCGCAAGTACAAAGCTGACCGCCGCAAGCCTGACCTCGATTTTGACCGCCCTTTCCAAGGACAGCACTGCGGCAAGCGGAAAATCCATTACCTTCGCCACGGCAAGCAAGGCCGTTATCGAAGCAAACGACGCGGCAACCGAGCAGTACAATTCCGCACTTGCGGCAGGCTGGACGATCGCATTTGCGTAAACGAACATAAAAACGGAGGGAAAACGATGAAACAGCAAACCTATATCATGCTCACCGCCGACGAAGGAATGGTGCTCACCAACGGCGAAATTTACGGAAAGGTGATTGCACTCGGCAACGGAGACAGCCCCGCGAATTACCGTGAGATCACGGAAGCGGAGTATACGAAAGCGACGGGCGAACGGGACCGCGAGGTGAGTACCGATGTATAACGAAGTCCTATCGCTCATCGTGCGCTGGCTCGTTCCTGCCCTGTGCTGTGCGCTGGTATCGTTCATCACGGGCTACTACGGCAAAAGTAAAGCCATGCGCGAGGGCGTGCGCAGTCTCTTACGCTCCGAAATCATCCGCGCGTATGAGAAGTACACGGACAGGGGCTATTGTCCCATCTACGCGCGCGAGCCGCTGACCAAAGTTTACGAAGCGTACCACGCCATGGGCGGCAACGGAACAGGTACGGACTTTTATAAAAAGGTCATGGCACTGCCGTCCGCACCCGAGGAGGAATGAACGTGCGCTTTTCGAAGAAGATTATCGTCACCATGTTCGCGACTGTCCTTGTGTTCGTGGCGGTCATGATTGTGACGTTCTGGCGTGTAGGTTCTGTGCCCGACACGCTCATCGAGCAGTTTTTCGGCTTCTTCGGGGTCGAAGGCGGGGCGCTGGCCGTCATCAAGGTCGGCGAAACGTTAGCCGAACGAAACAACAAAAACCAATAAAAGAAAGGAAGAAAAATCATGCAAGTAAACTGGAAACAAAAGCTCACAAGCCGTAAGTTTTGGGCGGCGGTCGTGACGTTTGTAACGGCTGTCTTGGTCGCGTTCGGTGTGCCGAACCTTACCATTGAACAGGTCACGGCCGTCATCACGGCGGGCGCGGGTATGATAGCATACATCATCGGCGAAGGTCTTGTGGACGCGGCGAGAATCAAAACGCAGGGCGAACAGGACGCGGACGACACGGACAAAAAGGCATAAAAAAAGCCGCATACAGCGGTAAATAGGTGTTGACTTATCGACATAAGTCGTGTATAATAGACATTGCCGGAAGGGTTCCGGTAGGGCAATTCCGAAAACAGTGTAAAAACTGGGCGGTTATGTCACTCTCCAAGCGATTATTCGCAGATTGGAGGTGATTGCTATGAACCGATACATAAAAATATTTGTTTTTATTATCGTGCTTGCATTAGCACTTACTATAAAAGTAAGATAGCCCCCACCTTCCCAAGTCTGGAGCTATCTTAATTCCTACTTGGACATAACCGTTTGAGGTCTTGCCCTTCCACTCTTATTATACCCGATTTGTTCGAAAAGTCAATACCTTTTGCAAAAAATCTTTGTAATTCTCCCGCATCAATCGATTACAGCGAAAAAAAGTATTGACGAATCGACAAATATGGTATATAATAGTCTCTGCCGGAAGGGGTTCCGGTAGGGCAGGATTTTCTTTGCGGTGTTTCACCGTGGCGGTTGCGCCATTCCCGAAAGGGGGTGGTGGCTATGCGGAAATACATAAGATTCATAATCTTTTGCGTGATTCTCATAGCGCTTTTTACTTTAAAAGTAAGATAACCGCCCCAAAGCCCAATTTGTAGCGGTTATCTAACAACTATAAATTCGGCGCAACCGTTTGAGGTCTTGCCCTTACCCCTATTATACCCGATTTTCCCGAAAAGTCAATACCTTTCGCAAATTTTCCGCTGTAAACTTTTTACGGCGGTTTTTTTATCAACGAAAGCAACGAAAGGATGACAAACATGACATACACAAACAGCCCTCTTGTTACGTACACCAAACTCAGCCCGAACCACTCGGGCACACGCACACACATAATCGATACAATTACCATACATTGCGTAGTCGGCCAGTGTTCCGTCGAAACGCTCGGCAACGTCTTTGCACCAACATCCCGCAAAGCGTCAAGCAACTACGGCATCGGCTCGGACGGCCGAATTGGCCTGTACGTCGAGGAAAAGAACCGCTCTTGGTGCAGTTCCAACGCCGCCAACGACCACCGCGCCGTCACCATCGAAGTGGCCAGCGACACAACACACCCCTATGCCGTTAATGATAAAGCATACGCGGCGCTCATCGACCTTGTGACGGACATCTGCAAACGCAATGGCATTAAAAAGTTAGTCTGGTCAACCGACAAAAACGACCGCGTGAACCACTTGCACGGCTGTAACATGACCGTACACCGCGACTACGCCAACAAGAGCTGTCCCGGAGACTATCTGTATAACCGCCACGGCGAAATTGCCGCAGAAGTAAACAAACGGCTCGGGGTCAAAACCTCCAACCGATACAGCTACGACGATACGGTCAACGCCATGATCGAGGACGGCGTGACGGACACCCAAAATATGGCGAACTGGGAGAAAATGCTTGACGGTCGGGAGAAGTTAAAAGCGGAGTATGTGCGGACGGTCTTAGACCGATATCATGAAAAGCTGACAAAATAGCATTCAACATACGGGAGCGCGTTTTGCGCTCCTGTTTGTCGAAAAAACGATATTATTTGAAAAGTCCCACAGTAAAATTTCTTACGGCAAAATTAGGTATTGACGAATCGACGGCGTTCGTGTATAATAGACCTTGCCGGAAGGGTTTCCGGTAGGGCAGGATTTTCTTTGCGGTGTTTCACCGTGGCGATTGCGCCATTCCCGAAAGGGGGTGGTGGCTATGCGGAAATACATAAGATTCATAA
>CAZYFX010000114.1:0-108 GCA_964646725.1 uncultured Oscillospiraceae bacterium | reverse complement strand
TACCCGATTTTCCCGAAAAGTCAATACCTTTCGCAAATTTTCCGCTGTAAACTTTGTGCAATTGTCAATGATAGGTGACACATTTTCCAAAATAAAACAGAGTGGAAA
>CAZYFX010000113.1:0-6967 GCA_964646725.1 uncultured Oscillospiraceae bacterium | reverse complement strand
CCTGACATCGGGAACGCCGAAATGCCCGCCGCACCGATCATCGGGTTGATCTTCTTCTTTAAGAACAGATTTAAAAATTTGGCAAACAGCACACCGCCGGCCGTGTCGAAAATAAAGGCAAACAGGCCGAGCCCCAGAATGAGAAGCGTTTCGGGACGAAGGAATTTGTCCGCTTCCATCTGCACGGCAATGGTGATGCCCAGGAAAATGGTGATCAAGTTGGCCAGCACCTTTTGCGCCGTTTCGGAAAGCGAATCCAATACGCCGCATTCGCGAATGAGATTACCGAACATCAAAAAGCCGATGAGCGAAACCGATTCGGGCGATACGATACCGGCAATGACGGTGATGACGATGGGGAAGAGAATTTTCGTCGTTTTGGAGACTTCGGTCGCGGCATACGGCATACGGATGAGCCGCTCCTTTTTGGTGGTCAACAGCTTGATGACCGGCGGTTGAATGATGGGAACGAGCGCCATGTACGAATAGGCCGCCACCATGATTGCCCCCGTAAACTGCGAATCCAACTTCTGTGCCACCACAATGGCCGTCGGGCCGTCCGCTGCCCCGATGATACCGATGGAAGCCGCATCCTTGATCGGGAAGAACATGGAAGCAAGGCAGAGCGTGAAGAAAATACCGAATTGCGCCGCCGCGCCGAAAATCATCAAATGCGGATTGGCAAGTAACGGTGCAAAGTCGATCATGGCGCCGATGCGGATGAAAAGAATGAGCGGGAACAGCTCATTGGCGATACCGGCGTTGTACAGCGTGGTCAGAGCGCCGCTGTCACCGATTGCCCCCGAAAGCGGGATATTGACCAAGATTGTCCCGAAGCCGAGCGGCAGAAGAAGCGTCGGCTCCATATCCTTTTTGATGGCAAGATAGATGAGAATACCTCCGATGAGCCACATGACCACGTGCTGCCATGTGACCGCTTCGAAGCCTTCGTAGAGAAAGTTGATTTTGTCCAAAAAATCCATATTTTCACTCCTGTTCTTTTTTTACGGCAAAAAAAACAGACTCTCACCGCATAACCGCCCGTGTGTTATACGATAAAAGTCTCGCGTTTCATGCAGACGCGGGAAAAGAATATCCGACGACGGCTTCTTTCGTCGGTTCGCTTTATCCGTGTGTTGACGCATCTGCAACGGTTTCCCGGCGCTACTCCCCTTTATCCGAGGAAATAATACATGCGTATTCTAACATATTTTATCGATCCTGTCAAGGGGGAAACGGTAAGTTTCGTAAAAAAGTTTGTATTTAGCGGAAGCTTCGAATTGTTTTCACCGAGAGAAGCGCGTTTGAGACGTAAATAATTTTTTAAAAACCAAGCATTTTCTTGACAATTTTACCGACACATGGTATTATATAGTGATAAGAAATATAACCGTCGATGTTTTCAGAACAGGAGAATAGAGTATGAAAGTATTATTGTTACAAGACGTTAAGGGCAAAGGAAAAAAGGACACCATCGTGGACGTTTCCGACGGCTATGCGCGCAATTTTCTGCTTCCCAAGGGTGTTGCCGTCGAAGCCGACGCCAAAATCATGAACGATTACAAAAACAAGCAGGCTGCCAAAAAGCACCATGAGGAAATGGAAAAGCAGGCCGCCAAGGAGACTGCCGAAAAAATGTCCGGCTATGTCGTTAAAATTCTTGCGACCGCCGGTGCGGACGGACGTTTCTACGGCTCGGTTACGGCCAAGGATATCGCCGAGGAATTGGAAAAACAGCACGGTGTTTCCGTGGATAAGCGTAAAATTCAGTTGGATGACGCGATCAAGGCCTTCGGCTCGTATACGCTGGATGTGAAGCTGTATCCCGAAATTGTCGGAAAGCTGAACGTTGTCGTTACGCAAAAGGATTAGACTTTTTGAAATGAAAATGAGCGAGAAAGGACAGACCCGATGAGCGAGCTGTTGATCTCTCAAGAAAGCTTACGGAAAATGCCGTTTTCCATGGAAGCGGAGCAGTCGGTGTTGGGCACCGTTATTCTTGACCCCGAAAAGTTAAACGATATCGCACCCATCCTTCGTGCAGACGACTTCTATTTGGAGCAGCATACGCGCATTTATGAAGCCATGCGCGCCATCTTTGCACGCTCCGACGCGCACCTTGATACCGTTACGCTGTTAGATGAGCTGGTCAGCGAGGGAACATTGGACGAAGCCGGCGGTAAAAGCTACATCACCGTGCTGGCCGAGTCGGTTCCGGATATGAACAATCTTTCCGATTATGTACGCATCATCAAGGATAAGGCGGTGCTTCGCCGTCTTATCGAAGCGGCCGGAGAGATCGGCACCATGGCCTATGCGGCCGAGGGCGATATCCGCGATATCCTTGACCGCTCCGAACAGCTGATCTTCGATATTGCCGAAAAGAACGAGACGAAGGGTTTTTCGCATATCCGCGATGTTATCATCGATTTTTACCATCATCTGGAGGATCTCAAAAAGAGCGGCTCCGACGCGCTCGGTACACCGACCTATTTTTCCGGTATCGATAAACTGCTTGTCGGTATGGGAAAAGGCGACCTGGTGCTTGTGGGAGCTCGTCCGGGTGTCGGTAAAACGAGCTTTGCGCTCAATATCGCTTCCAACGTGGCGCTTCGGTCACCCAAAAAAGCGATCGCCGTATTTTCGCTCGAAATGTCGTGCGAACAGCTTGTTTCCCGTTTGCTTGCCTCCGAAGCTCTCATCGACAGCTATCACATGCGTTCGGGAGAGTTGACCGACGAGGACTGGGAAAAGCTTGCTCGCGCTGCGGGAGCGTTGGCCGAGACGGAAATACTGATCGATGATACTCCCGGTATTTCCGTTACCGGCATGAAAGCCAAGCTTCGCCGTGTCAAAAATCTCGGACTTGTGGTCATCGACTATTTGCAGCTCATGCAGTCCGACCGCAAGACCGACAACCGCGTACAAGAGGTTTCGGATATTTCCCGCGGATTGAAGCTGCTTGCCAAAGAGCTGGAGGTTCCGGTCATCACCTGTGCGCAGCTCTCACGTTCCTCGGAAAAGGAGCACAAAAAGCCGGTGCTGTCCGATCTGCGCGATTCGGGTGCTATCGAGCAGGACGCCGATACCGTCATGTTCCTGTCGCGCGACTATTATAAGGATGACCCGGACAAGGAAAACGTGGCCGACGTGATCATTGCCAAAAACCGTCACGGCTCGACCGGAACGGTGACGCTCGGCTGGTACGGACAGTATACGAAATTTATTACGGTGGACAACGAGCATGTCGCAGGCTGAACGGACGATTAAACGCTTGATCGACGAGGCCGACCGTGCCTATGCGCTGTTTGACCCCGATGACCGTGTTTTGGTGGCGCTTTCGGGCGGCGCGGACAGCGTGGCGCTTTTGCTCTCCTTAAAAACCATGTACCCACGTCTCGGTTTGGTGGCCTGTCACGTCAATCACCGTCTGCGTCCGAACGAAGCCGAGCGGGACGCGGCCTTCGCCGAAGCGTTGTGCGCCAAGTGGAAGGTTCCGTTTGAGCTATGCGAAGCGGATGTGGGAGCGATTGCCGCGCGTGAGCATATCTCGACAGAGCTTGCCGCCCGCAGGGTACGGTATGCTTTTTTCGAGGAGCAGTGCCGCAAGCACGCTCTTTGTAAGGTTGCGACGGCTCATACGGCAAGCGATAACGCGGAAACCGTGCTGTTTAACCTGACGCGCGGCAGTGCATTGGCGGGTCTTGCTGGGATTCCGCCCAAGCGTGAGCTGCCGGAAGGCGTTTCGCTGGTGCGTCCGCTGATTTTGGTGTCGCGTGAGCAGGTTGAGGCGTATCTTGCCGACATGGGGCAGGACTATGTGACCGATTCGACCAATTTGACCGATGCGTATACGCGAAATTATCTTCGCCATCGGGTCATGCCGTTATTGAAGCAGATCAACCCCTCGTTGGAGGAGCGGCTCGGCTGCATGTGTCGGTCGCTACGCGAGACGCAAATATTTATCGAAAAATCGGCAAACAATAGCTTGACAGACGTCGTTTCCGACCTTGCGCGACTGGATGAGCCCGTTTTGTGCCAATGCATTTTACAGCTGTACCGTCGGTCGTTTTCCGACACACCGGAGAATGTCCATGTGCGCTCTGTGGCGGCTTTTGTACGCGAAAGCGCCAGAACAGGAAAAAATGCCGAGGTGTGTCTTCCCGGCGGCGTCAGTGCCCACATCCGACAGGGCCGTCTTTTTTTTGCGCCGACCGAACGAAAGAAAAAACAGCCGACCGTGTCCTATAAGCTTCCGCTTCGCGCGGGTTTTTATCGCATTCCCGACACCGTCTTTGCCATCGAGTACACCGAGGCGAATGCTTTGTATGTCTTGTCGGTGCATGACGGCTTTACGCTTTTCGACAGTGTCCTTTGTGACCCGACGTTTTTGAAAAACGGATGCGTCCGTTCGCGCCGACCGGGTGATACCGTGCGAAGCGGCGGCATGACCCGAAAGCTGAAAGAGCTTTTCAACAAAAAGAAAATTCCGACCGAGCTTCGTGCCGCGCTGCCTCTGCTTTGCGAGGGAGCGGACGGTGAAACGGTCGTTTACGCCCCGCGCACGGCTTTGTGCGATACACAGTGCGACGCTTTGAAAAAGTCATCGTCCCTGTGGCGCTTTGCCGTCTATATAAAAGACTGAAACGGCATATTTTATCTGCTTGAATAGGAGAACCGCCAATGAAAAACACCGGAAAAACCATCTTGTTTTACGTCGTTCTGATCATGGTGTTGCTTTTCGCATCGTATTTTCTGTTGGGAGAAAAGACGCAAGAGCCGCCGAATTTCAGCGAAATCACGCAAATGTTCGAAAACGGAGAGGTCGTTTCTTATACCGTTACGGCCGGAAACGTGCTTGTGATACAAACCCGCGATAAAACCGATGAAAACGGTCTTACGGTCAAGGGAACCGAGCTGTCGGTCAAGCTTCGCAGCTTAGACCTGTTCGAGAAGGATATCAAGCCGATCGTTTATGCGCTCAATCACGACGACGACCCTTCAAACGATGTGACAAGCTACGATTATGACCCGCCCAAGGAGACTTCGTTCTTACTCAGCCTTGTGCCGTTTGTGCTTATGATCGTCGTGTTCGGCGCACTGTGGTTTTTTGCCATGAATTCCGCCATGGGCGGCAAGGGCGGCAAAATCAATTCCTTCGGAAAATCGCGCGCCCGCGTCAACCTCGGAGGAAAGCATAAGGTCATGTTCTCGGATGTGGCGGGAGCCGACGAAGAAAAAGAGGAGCTCAAGGAAGTCGTGGACTTCTTGAAGGATCCGAAGAAATTCACCGAGCTCGGTGCAAAAATACCGCGCGGTGTCATGCTTGTCGGCCCTCCCGGTACCGGTAAGACTTTGCTTGCCAAGGCGGTGGCCGGAGAAGCCAACGTCCCGTTCTTCTCCATCTCCGGTTCGGATTTTGTGGAAATGTATGTCGGTGTGGGTGCGTCGCGTGTGCGCGATCTGTTCGACACGGCCAAAAAGACGGCGCCCGCTATCATCTTCATCGATGAGATCGACGCGGTCGGTCGCCATCGCGGCGCGGGACTCGGCGGCGGACACGATGAACGTGAGCAGACGCTGAACCAGCTGTTGGTCGAAATGGACGGCTTTGCGGAAAACGACGGTATTATCGTCATTGCCGCCACCAACCGTCCGGATATCTTAGACCCGGCATTGCTTCGTCCCGGGCGCTTTGATCGTCAGGTCACCGTCAACTATCCCGATGTACGCGGACGCGAGGAAATATTGAAAGTACATGCCCGCAACAAGCCGCTCGAAAAGGATGTGAATTTGGCGGTCATTGCCAAGACAACGGCAGGCTTCACCGGAGCCGATCTTGCCAACCTCTTGAACGAAGCCGCGCTGTTAGCGGCACGCAAGTCCAAGCATTTGATCGGTATGAAGGAATTGGAGGAGGCCATGGTCAAGGTTCTTGTCGGGCCGCACAAAAAGTCCAAGGTCATTTCCGAAAAGAGCAAAAAGCTGACGGCTTATCACGAGGCCGGTCACGCCGTCGCTTCCTTTTTCTTACCCGGACACGATCCCGTACACCAGATATCCATCATTCCGGCCGGTCGCGCCGGCGGCTATACGCTGTATCTTCCCAAGGAGGATCGCGACTACACTTCCAAGGGTGATATGGAAAACGAGCTTGTATCCTTACTTGGCGGGCGTGTGGCCGAAAAGCTGACGCTCGACGACATCTCGACCGGTGCTTCGAATGATATTCAGCGCGCGACGGATATTGCCCGCAGTATGGTCACCAAATACGGTATGAGCGAAAATCTCGGCCCGATTGTATACGGTGAAAATCAGGAAGAAGTCTTTCTCGGCATGAGCATGACCCATTCGCGCAATTATTCCGAAAACGTCGCGTCCGTTATCGATGCCGAGGTTCGTTCGATCATTGAAAAGGCCTATCGACGTACCGAATCGATTTTGAACGAGCATATGGATAAGCTCACCTTTATCGCCGAATATCTCATCACCCATGAGCTCATGGACGAGGATCAGTTTGCCGCCGTCATGAACGGCGAACCGACCGTGGAGCAGTTGGAGGAAATCGCCCGCAAAAAATCCGAAAACAGCGATAAGCAGAACGATGAGGCGGCGTCAGCCAAGGCGGATGCGGCGAAGGAGAACGTTTCGCAAGCTCCCATCGATCCCAATGCTTCACGCTACAACATTCGCCGCCGTATTGCCGAGGAAGCTCAAAAAGAGCGTGAGCAAAACGAGCCCGAATCGGAAAGCTCGGACAATTCCGATGATTCCGATGAATGAATTTCAAAACAGACAAGGTCGCGCCGAAACGTCCGTACCCCTCACACCGCCGAGGCGCGTGGTTGCGGTACATGACGTTTCCTGTATCGGCCGCTGCGCGAGTACGGTCATTCTGCCGGTGCTTTCGGTTTGCGGTGTGCAGGCCTGTCCCTTGCCGACAGCACTTCTTTCCACGCATACGGGC
>CAZYFX010000112.1:0-7006 GCA_964646725.1 uncultured Oscillospiraceae bacterium | reverse complement strand
CTTACCGTCGGTCGAGACGGCTTCCTTTTTTTCGGTATCTTCCATGCATTCATCTCCGTTCGCGGGCGGTGAAAGCACCGGGGAAAGCCCCGGGGCAATTTTCGCGGTTGAAGTTTAGATAGAGCTTGCAGTCGGTGGACGCGGTTTATACTCCGTTGCGGCGGCATAAACGCCACCGCCGCAACTCGTTTTTTCGCGGGCGTGGTTTTGATGAAAATTTAAGCTCGCAGACGCGGGTTCTACCCCGCCGTTCGTCCAATGGTGCTTGCGGCTCGGTGCGGCGTTTTCCAACGGGCGGACAGGCACGTCCGCCCCTACTAATTGTATTTGCGTCGAATCTTACCGGAGGTGGTCTTTTCGAACGGCGTCATGCGCACGACCACCTTGGTCACATGCTTGTAGGACGGAAGTCCGTCGTTGACCTTTTCGACCGCCGCCTTGAGAAGCGTGTACAGTTCTTCCTCGGTCTTGGAATTGACCAATTCGTCACCCGGATAGATTTCGGCGGAAAGCCCCGTCTCCTCACCCGCTTCGTCGCGAAGTGCCGTTACGATGACCTCGGCGACCTCGGGAATGCTGCCCAGATATTCCTCAATCTCCTCGGGATAGATGTTTTTGCCGTTACGCAGAACGATCATGTTTTTCTTGCGTCCCGTGATGTAGAGTCGGCCGTCCTCGCCGATCTTGCCGAAGTCGCCGGTGTGGAACCAGCCGTCCTTTTCGAGCACCTCGGCGGTCATTTCGGGCTGCTTGTAGTAGCCGAGCATAACCGTTGCGCCCTTGACGCAGATTTCACCCTCGCCGTCTTCGTTCGGCTCGAAAATTTTCATTTCGAGGCAGGGAAGCGGATTGCCGACCGACGCGAAGTTGTAGTAATAATCGCGGTTACAAGCCACAAGCGGCGAGCATTCGGTGATACCGTAGCCGTTGACCAGCGTCACACCGATGGAATCGAAAAATTCGCCGAGCTCCTGGCGAAGCGGAGCACCGCCACTGACCATTTTGATTAACCTTCCGCCGAACACCTCGTGGATGGATTTAAAGAACACACGGCGTAAATCGATACCGACCTTCAAAAGTCCGTTGCTGATCCTGATCATGCGGCGAAGGGTGTCGGCCTTGCCCTGATCCTCGACGTTCGCCCAGATTTTTTTGTAGAAGGATTCGACGAACAGCGGTACCAGCATGACATACGTCGGCTTGAACAGCTTGAGATTGGCGGCCACTGTGCGGATGCTTTCGTTGATGCAGATGGTGGACGCCATTTTGAGCGACACCAACAGTCCGCAGATGGATTCGTAGGTGTGGTGATACGGGAGCACCGACAGACACACGTCGTATACCGTCGAAACCTCCAAACCGTGGACAACGCAGTTGACCAGATTGGACAGTGAGAGCATAACGCCCTTGGCGCGTCCGGTGGTGCCGGAGGTGTATACGATCATCTTCATGGCCTCTGTATCGGGGATCATGGAGGTGTAATCGGTGTTTCCGTCGGCAAGAAGTCGATCGCCCTTTTCGTACAGACGGTCAAACGACAAAAATTCGCCGTCATCCTCTTTGGCGTCCAGATTGACGAAATATTTGACGTTCGGCATTCCCGCGCGGTTCTTGCGCACATTTTCCGCATAGAAGCCGGCATAGAAGAACACGTCCGTATCGCTGTCGTTGATGATACGCATGATCTCCTCAAAGGGTAGCTCCTTGTCGATAGGCACGAAAACGCCCTCGGAGTTGAGCATGGACAGATAGACCTCGACCCATTTGTAGCTGTTGGGGCCGATCATGGCCACATGACCGCGACCGAAGCCGAGCGAGGTGATAGCTGTACCGAGCGCCTTGGTGTCATGATAAAACTGCTCGTAGCTGACATCGACGATATCCTTGCCGCTCTTGTAGCGAAAGGCCGGGCGACCTTCGCACTTTCGGATGGCTTCCTCCAGTACCTGCTTGAAATCGCGAACGGGAGAAACCACGTTGTAGGGGTAGTTTTTTTTGTAGTTTTTGTACATTTTGTTTCGCTCGCTTTCTGCGGCTTTTGCCGCGTATGTTGTCGGCCGAACTCAAAAGCCGAGAATGTCTGCCGAAAAATGTTGTTTTGCCGTTTGTACCACTGCCGAAATCGGCAATCCCATAACGTTGAAGTAATCGCCGCGCAGCTCTTTGACAAGGGCAGAGCCCTTTCCCTGTATGCCGTAAGCACCCGCCTTGTCGAACGGTTCGCCCGATTTGATATACCGGTATATCAAATCTTCCGACAGCGGTCGGAAAACAACATCCGTTTTTATCGCGTGGGACACATAGAGTCCTTCGCGCGTGAGCGTGTAGCCGGTGTAAACGGAGTGCGTTTTCCCGGAAAGAAGTGACAACATTTCAAAAGCCTGCGCTTCGTCTTTCGGTTTGCCCATGATCCGACCGTCAAGCGCCACGACCGTGTCGGCCGCCAGAATCAGCGCGGAGTCGGGAAAAAAGCGTGCCGCTTCTTTTGCCTTGCGGCTCGACAATTCGCAAACGAGCGCATCGGGGGACAGGGATTCTTCGACGTTCTCGTCCGCGTGGGTGATGTATACCTCGAAGTCCGCACCGATATTTTGCAATATTTCGGCACGGCGCGGAGAGCCGGATGCCAAAATCAGTCGAAGGTCGTTCAATCCGAGTTACTCCTTTTCGTTGTTCGCATGTTCTTTTGGGTGCGTATTTCGAAGGCTTTTCCGTTTAATTTGAATCAAGACGCGAATATTGCCCCGGCGCTTCACCGGAAATAGATGGGGTGAGCATCGCAGAGGGCACAAACCTCTTCGCGAATATAGTCGGCCTTTCCTTCAATGTCGGTGGCCGCAAGGCGCATAAGCTCCGCTACCTTCACAAAATCCGCTTCCTTGAATCCGCGCGAGGTCGCCGCCGGCGTTCCCACACGCACACCGCTGGTCACAAAAGGCTTTTCCGGATCATTCGGAATGGCGTTCTTGTTGACCGTGATGTATACACTGTCAAGCCGCTTCTCAAACTCCTTGCCCGTAACCGCAAACGGACGAAGATCCACTAAGCTCAAATGATTGTCTGTACCGCCCGATACCAGCTTGAAGCCTTCCTTCAGCAGTGCGTCCGCAAACGCCTTGGAGTTGGCCACCACCTGACGGGCGTATTCCTTAAATTCCGGCTTCAGCGCCTCCCCGAAGCAAACCGCCTTGGCCGCGATGATGTGCATGAGCGGCCCGCCCTGTGTGCCCGGGAAAATCGCCTTGTCGATCTGCTTGGCGTATTCCTCCTTGCAGAGGATCAAACCGCCACGCGGACCGCGAAGCGTCTTGTGCGTTGTGGTGGTCACCACGTCCGCATACGGAACCGGGCTCGGATGAAGTCCCGCCGCCACAAGACCCGCAATGTGCGCCATGTCTACCATGAAGAGCGCACCCACGTCCTTCGCAACCTTCGAAATGCGCTCGAAATCGATGATTCTCGGGTACGCGCTCGCGCCCGCAATGATCATCTTCGGCTTGCATTCGTGCGCCGTGCGTTCGAGCGCTTCGTAATCGATATAGCCTTCGTCGTTCACACCGTAGGGCACAATGTTAAAGTACATGCCCGATACGTTGACCGGACTGCCGTGCGTCAAATGACCGCCGTGCGCAAGATTCATGCCCATGACCGTGTCACCCGGCTTGCAAAAAGCCGTGTATACCGCAAAATTGGCGTTCGCTCCCGAATGCGGCTGAACATTGGCATGCTCTGCGCCGAATAATTCGCAGGCGCGCTTTCTCGCCAGCTCCTCGGCAACGTCCACACATTCGCAACCGCCGTAATAACGCTTGCCCGGATAGCCCTCGGCGTATTTGTTGGTTAATACCGTCCCGGCCGCCGCAAGCACGGCTTCCGAAACGATGTTTTCGCTGGCGATGAGCTCGATGTTGCGCGACTGACGTGCAAGCTCCGACTCAACCGCTTCGCCGATCTCGGGATCGAGTGCCTTTAAAAATTCAAGATTCTCTCTAACCATTTTCCGTTCCTCCGTATACTATGTAAAAATGTTTCTTAAATCCTTTAAAATCGGTATTTGATTTTGATCGCGCGTCCGTCGGGATAGTCCGCAACCGCACCGACCGCGTAAAAATGCCCCGCTTCGTCGTACAGACGGCACATGTCCGTCCCGACAAAAACGCTTTCGGGCACACGCGCACGCTTTAAATAAATTTCCGCGCCGTTGAGACTTAAACGCACATAAAACTCCGAAAGCCGCACGCACGGAAGCGCGGAAAACAGCGCCTCGGTGCTTTGCAGATATCCGATAAGTCCCTCGGCATCCTCCGCCTTGTAAAGCGTCTCGAGTGTCTCGAGCGTCACCGCGTCCTCGGCCTTGTAAACGCCGCACCGTGTGCGTTCCAAACTGTCCAAACACGCCCCGCAGCCGAGTGCGTTTCCGATATCCTCCGCAAGCGTTCGAATGTATGTTCCCTTGGAGCAGGAAACCTCGATGTCGCAACGCTTGCCGTCGAAAGGCGTAATAAGTCGAACAGAATGAATCGTGACGGGACGTGCCTTGCGTTCGACGGTCTTTCCGCTTCGTGCAAGCTCGTACAGTTTTTTTCCGTCCACCTTGAGCGCCGAATACATGGGCGGAATCTGCGTGATTTCGCCGACAAAGCGTTCAAGCACCGCCGTAAGCGCCGCACGGTCGAAGTTCGGCTCGGTTTCCTTTAAAACCTGCCCCGTCACATCGCCCGTGTCGGTCGTCACGCCGAAAAGGATACCGGCGCGGTAGGTCTTGTCGTGATCCATGACAAGCTCTTGCACGCTTGCCGCGCTTCCCACAAGCACAGGCAGTACGCCGCAGGCCATCGGGTCGAGCGTCCCCGCATGTCCCACACGCCGAATGCCGTAAAATTTCCGTATCCGCGCCACGACCGCATGACTGGTAAGCCCGCGCGGCTTATAGACATTGATGATTCCGTTCAAAATCGTTCTCCGTATCGTTTGCGTTCCCGTTTATGCCTGTTCGCCGTCCGAACTCTTGTCCGTCGGCTCTGCCTTCGCCTCGGTCGCTTCGGCGTTTTTCTCGCGCATCGGGTGCTTCACCTCGTCCCGCGAAAAAACTTTGGGCGGTGCATCGGGCGTGTTTTCGAGCGACACCTTGACTTCGCCCTTTAACGGATTTGTTTCGACCACCGTGCCGCGTCCTTCACGGGTTTCGACAACGCTTCCGACGCGCGGTGTGCGGGCGGTTTCTTCGCTGTAGACCTTGTCCTCAAAGCGCAGACAGCACATCAGCTTGCCGCAGGCACCTGAAATTTTGGTGCTGTTGAGCGAAAGTCCCTGCTCCTTGGCCATTTTGATGGATACCTGAGCGAAATCGTCCAAAAAGGAGTTACAGCAGACGGTTCGACCGCAGACGCCCAAACCTCCGAGCATTTTCGCTTCGTCGCGCACACCGATTTGACGCAATTCGATGCGGGTGCGGAAAATGGAGGCCAGCTCTTTGACCAACTCGCGGAAATCGATGCGTGTTTCCGCCGTGAAATAGAACAACAACTTGGAATTGTCGAAGGTATATTCCACAAATACCAGATTCATGGCCAGCTTCAGTTCGGCGACCTTCTGCTTAAAGATGGTCGCAGCCTCGGCTTCCAGCTCCTTGTTGGCGCGATATTTGTCCGTATCGTCCCGATTGGCAAGTCGCTTGATCTTTTTTAAGGGAGCGACAACGCTTTCGATGGGCACGGTGCGGTTAGCAATGGCCGTGTAGCCGTATTCCGCGCCGCGCGAAGTCTCCACAATAACCGGTGTCCCATAGGGAATGTTCTGTCCGTCGGGGTCGAAGTAATATATCTTTCCCGCCTCGCGGAAGCGAATGCCGACGATCTCACAGCGTTTCACGGCTTCCGTTTCGAGCGTTGCGCCGTCATCCGTTTGCTCGGGGGACGCCTTATGCGTTACGGCCGCCGTGTTGCAGGCACGCAGTCGCGCAAGGCGCTTTGCTTCTTCGGCGGCGATCTGCTCGGCAAGGGGGACGGCGTTTGCATATTTTTCTTCAAAGGACGGTTCTTTCTCGACGCGCTGTTCCGTGTGTCCGCCTTTTTCGGAAAAAGACATCATATCGCCCGAAAGCGGAGAGAGACTGGGCATACGAACGCGCCCTTTGCGGTCGTTTTTCCCGGTCTTGCTGCGCGTGTCCGAGCGATCGGATGACTTTTCGCGACCGGCGTTTTCGCCTTTTTGAGGACGCGAACGGTCGTTTTTGCGGTCGTTTTGTCCCTTGCGCGTGTCCTTGGCGTTGCCGCGTCCGGAACGATTTTCGGACATTTTTCCATCCTTGTTCTCTTTGCTCTCTTTGTTTGCGCCGTCTTTACCGCCGGGATTTTTTCCCACACCGCGGTTGTTGTTTTTGTCGCGATTGTCGCGGCGGTTCGGAGCATCCTGCGCATGCTGCGCGTTCTTGTCGTTTCTCTCGTTCTTTTCGCTTTTTTCGGACGTCTCGGGCTTGTTTTTATCGCCGCGCGGACGATCGTTTCGCCTGTCGGATTTGGCGGCATTGTCGGCCGACTTGGGACGGTTACGATCCTGCCGATTTTTCTGCGGCTGTGCGGTATTGCGTTCGGCACTCTCTCTTGTCGGTTTGGCGGAACGCTCGTTTTTTTCGACGGGAGGGTTCGAAACGGTTTTGGCGGGAACGATGCCGCTTTCTTCGTTGCTTTTTTTCTTACGATTGGGGAGCGAGATGAGAAAGCCTTTTTTGGTATTGATGGAGCTGTCTCCCTCGGCAGCGGTATCGGGCTGCAAATTTTTGGATCGACCCGGTTTATTATTCATTTTGATTTATGATTCCTTTCTTGATAGGCCCTATGGGCGCTTCGCCGCACAATCCCTCAGTCAGCCGAGCTGACAGCTCCCTTTACACAAGGGAGCCCGTGGTGAGTGCGAATTTTTTAGTTTGCGGACAGTGGCAGTGCGCTAAATCGTTTCAGCAAACTCAATATTGCCACTGCACTATCCGTTTTATGAGATTATCCTA
>CAZYFX010000111.1:0-7025 GCA_964646725.1 uncultured Oscillospiraceae bacterium | reverse complement strand
GGTGACATGTAAAAGATAAGCGTCCGCGCCGCTGGCAACAAGACCGGATACCAAGGCATATTCGAACATATAGCTGGAACGGCGGGTATCCTTGCCGATAACAATTTTGCATTTATGCTCCTTGCCGTAGTACCAGCCGAGATAGCGGCCGACTTTGTAGGCGTGTTCGACGTTGAGTGTGACGCCGGCTTCTCCGCGGAAGCCGTCCGTACCGAAATATTTTCCCATAATTCTATACTCCATACTATGAAAGAATGTGTGTCGGTATGCCGTGCGCGGCACACCGGCGTTTACAAACGGTCACTATTCGACCGTCACCGATTTGGCAAGGTTGCGCGGTTTATCCACGTCGTTGCCGAGGGCCAGGGCAAAATGATAAGCAAGCAGTTGTGCAAGCGTTGCCGAAACGAGCGGTCGGAACAGCGTGCTCACCGTCGGTACGCGAAGTACCTCATCCGCCGCGTCGGCGGGGACGTCCGCGTTTTCGTCGCACAGAAGAATGACGTATGCCCCTCTTGCGCGCACCTCACGCATGTTGCTGATCATTTTTTCGAACAGAACCCCGTCGGTGGCCAAAGCAAAGACGGGCACACCTTCGGTGATAAGAGAGATTGTACCGTGTTTGAGCTCTCCCGCCGCATACGCTTCGCAGTGGATATAGGATATCTCCTTGAGCTTGAGCGAGGCTTCCATGCTTAACGCGTAGTCCGCGCCGCGCCCGATAAAGAAGATGTCGTGATGATCTGCAAGCTTTTGTGCAAGCCGTGTACATTCATTCTCCAAAGCAAGCGCCGCACGAAGCTTTTCGGGAACGATGTTTAACAGCTCGTTTGTCCGTTTCTCTACAGATTCCTTTGTTTCATGTTCTGTCGCAAGCGCGAGGTGTAAAGCAAGCAAAAGCATAAGTCCCGCCTGCACGGTGTACGCCTTGGTGCTGGCAACCGCGATCTCGGGACCCGCATAGGTGTAAAGCACCTCGTCCGCCTCACGCGCAATGGTCGAGCCGGGTACATTGACGATGGCGAGCGTTGTGATCCCACGTTCCTTTGCCAGGCGCAGAGCGGCTAAGGTGTCTGCCGTTTCGCCGGACTGTGAGACAAGAACGACAAGGTCGTTTTTGCGCAAGATGGGGTTTTTATAGCGAAATTCCGAAGCGATTTCCACATCGACGGGAATACGCGCAAGCGTCTCTATGGCGTTCTTTCCGATGAGCCCCGCGTGCATGGCCGTGCCGCAGGCAACAATGTGAATGCGTTCAAGCTTTAAGAGACGCTCGTCGAGCGCTTTAATCTCAAAGTGGGGAAGTGATTCGCAAATACGCGGACGCAACGTGTTGACGAGTGCCTCGGGTGCTTCGTCGATCTCCTTGCGCATGAAGTGCTCAAAACCTCCCTTTTCGGCGGCTTCAAGCGTCCATGCGACCGTTTCAAAGGAAACCTCAATTGTTTTTCCGTTCCGACGCACTTCAAGCCCCTCGGGGGAAAGTCGCGCGATCGTACCTTCCTCCAAACGGCAAATGCGGCTTGTGTATTTCAAAACGGCGGGGATATCCGATGCGATGAAATACCCTGCATCGCTTGCGGCGAGAATGAGCGGGTTGTCCTTGCGGAGCGCATATATCTCGCCCGGACGATCCGCAAACACCGCGCCGATGGCAAAGGAGCCGACAAAATCCGCGGCAGCTTGTTCGAGTGCCGTAAAGGGGTCACCGCTTTGCGTATAATAATAGTCGATAAGAAGCGCCGCGCGTTCCGAATCGGTTTCGGAAGCAAAGGCGTAGCCCTGGTCGCGCAAGAACGCTTCGAGAACGGCATAGTTTTCGATGATGCCGTTGTGAACGATTTGCACACGGCTCGAGCCGTGCGGATGCGAATTGATGTCGCTCGGTTCGCCGTGGGTCGCCCAGCGCGTGTGACCGATGCCGCAAAAGCCGTAAAGGGGCGCATTTTTCAGCTTTTGCTCCAAAAGTGCCAATCTCCCTTTGGATTTGACCGTACACAGACCGCGTTTGGTGTCAAAGACCGCAAGTCCCGCCGAATCGTAGCCGCGGTACTCCAAAGCGTTCAATCCATCAAGTAATCTGGGGACGGCGTTTTCGCCGCCCGTAAAGCCGATAATTCCACACATGGTCGTTGTCTCCGTTTCAAAAAATTGCTTTTGTTCCGGTGGGACAGGGCCGGAATCGTCAGCTGTAAGATTTGATTTTTAAGGTTCAGATGTCTTCGTGAATTTGCTTTTGTCAGCCGATGCGGCTTTTTGTACAAATTCTTTCGACAGAAGACTGCCGAAGAAATATCCGCCGATAAATTCGATAATTTCTTTCCTCGTCACCGCAAGCGTGTGCGGTCGGGCGCTAAAACAGTTTTGCCTTTCGGTATACCGCCGTGAGCCGTGGGCGGCCTGTCTTTTCGTTATGGCTCTGCGACTGAACCGATATAAGGGCGGCTCAGCCGAAAAGCGGCCTCGCTTTGTGTGTCCCATATCAGTATATTCCGTTTTCGCAAAAGCGAGCCTCGGCTCCTTATGCCTTGGGTACGATGTCGGATTCCGATTTGAAGATGTGACGCGCCGGAATATAACCGCGTACACGCGACAGCGGATAGACCGTGCAGTCCTTACCCAAAACCGTTCCCGGACAAAGAACGCTGTTGCATCCCACCTCGGTGTGATCACCCACCATGGCACCGCATTTTTTGCGTCCCGTCTCGACTCTGCCGTCGGCCGTTTTTACAGTGACTGGCGTCTTGTCGCTCTTGACGTTTGATGTGACGGCTCCTGCGCCCAAATGAGACTTGTAGCCCAAAACGGAATCTCCGACATAGTTGAAGTGCGGCACCTGAACACTGTCGAACAGAATGCAGTTCTTTAATTCGGTCGAGTTGCCGACAACACACCCATCGCCCACCAGAACGCTTCCGCGAACAAAGGCACCGGGGCGCAATTCGGTATTCTCGCCGATGATACAGGGGCCGGTCAAAGAAACGTTCGGGAAAAGTACGGCGCTTTTGGCTACCCAGACATTCTCGCCTTTTTGCTCGTAAAGCGTCGGGTCGAGCGATGTTCCCAGGGTGACAATGAATTCCTTTAACGAATCCAGTGCCTGCCAGGGATATTCGAAGCGTTCCAAAAGCGGTTTTGCACGGGTATGCGTCAAATCGTACAGTTCGGTCGTTCTCATGCTTTTTCCTCCTTTCCGAAAAAATATGCGGGTCATATGACCGCAAAGGAGCGTTTGTATCTTAACGGAACAAACACTTCCTTGTATAGTATAACACAAAAAGGCTTGAAAAACAAGCCTTTTTGCGGTAATTCAATAATTTGTAAGGAATGGCGGAAAGTGAAAAAACGATTTGACGTTTTTTTCAACATTTCCACAAATCGCGGGCCGAGGTGGAAACGGCCGCCGCACCCGCCTTTCGGGCAAGGAGCACTTCCTCGGGCGTGGTGATGAGCCCTCCGGCGATGATGGGAAGTCCCGTGGCGGTAAAGGTGCGAATGGCTTTGCAGACAAGTCCCGGCATGAGCTCCGCATAGGTCGGGCGTGTTTGCTTTAGGGTATCCAACGCCGTTTCCACCGAGCGTGCATCCACGATGAAAAAACGCTGTACCGTGCAAAGTCCGATCGCCTTGGCGGCCTTGATGAGATTTCCGCGTGTGCTGATGATGCCGTGCGGCGCCAACGACGCGACATACTCGATACCGGCGCTGTCCTTACCGAGACCTTCGATCATATCGACGTGCAAAAACAGATTCTTGTCGGCGGCGGCCGCCGAACGGATGAACATCGGCAATTCCGAAATGCTTCCGGCTAACAGAAACAGGTTCGAAACGGGGGAGCGGAGCGCGACGTCGAATTCCTCTTTACTGCGCACAGCGGCGATCACGCCGCCGGAAAGCGGTTGCTGCTTCATGGCTTCTCCTTTTTCCTATGTACGACCTGTGTCAGTCGAGATTCTTGGTCGCAACGACGGCTATACCCGTTTCGCACAGGTCGGCCACGACCGTATCGCCGATGTGTACGGGGGTTTTTACGGTCACGGCAGCAAGCGCACGCATGGCTTCGAACAGCTTACCGAACGGAACGGCTTCGGCCGTTTTGACCGAGAGCGGATGTCCTTTATCCGTTTTGACGGTCGTGGTCAGCGTTCTTTTCGGGTTGGTGCATTCATCGACGGCGTACGCCGCGCCGCGCTTGCAGGTATTTCCGACAACGTCTGTAACCTTGCCGTCCTCCAATGTTACCTCCATATGACAGCCCATCGGGCAGCAGGTGCAGATGATTTGTCTTTTGGTCTGTTCCATTATACTCCCTCTTTTCCGGAAAGCTCAAGCGAAAAATGCAACTTTCCCGATGTGACTTCGGCAATCTGCGTCTCGGTCAATTCGATGCGCTCCATCTCACCCGGCGCAAGGCGTACCTTTTTGCGGCGCAACACCTCGCGTTCACCGTCCTTGACCACAAGGTAGGCGTTTTTGTATTCGTCCGCCACGCGGAAGAACACCGATACCTTGCCTTTTTCGGAAATGCGCTGAGGAACGGTATAGCGAACGCCGTCCGATGCGGAAAGCGTGATGGGCGATGCAAGACGTTCGCCGTTCTCTCCGCGAAGGAAACGTGCCGCACCGACACCTGCGATTTCGGCTTCTTCGCTTACAAAGTCCACCAAATCGTGTACATGTAATACATTGCCGCAGGAGAACACGCCGGGACATTCCGTCTCGCGGAACTCATCCACCGTCGCACCGCTTGTCACACGGTCGAGCGGAATGCCCGCCCCGCGCGTCAGCTCGTTTTCGGGAATGAGTCCGACCGAATATAAAACGGTATCGCAGGGAATGTATTCTTCGGTGCCGGGGATGGGATTTCTCCGCTCATCCACCTTGGCGATCGTCACACCCGTCACGCGCTGTTCGCCGTGAATTTTAAGGACGGTGTGCGAAAGCTTGAGCGGAATATCGAAATCGTTTAAGCACTGAACGATGTTTCGGGACAGACCGCCCGAATACGGCATGATCTCGCAGACGGCCTTGACTTTTGCGCCCTCCAGGGTCATGCGCCGCGCCATGATAAGGCCGATATCGCCCGAGCCGAGGATGACGACGGTCTTTCCGGGCATGTAGCCGTCGATGTTGACGTATTTCTGTGCCGTGCCCGCCGAATAAACGCCTGCCGGGCGCGTTCCGGCCGTGTTGACGGCTCCGCGTGAACGTTCGCGGCAGCCCATAGCCAAAATGACAGCGCCCGCCTGAACGGTAAACACGCCCTTTTCGGCATTGGTGGCGATGATGGTGCGGTCGTCGGACAGCGAGAGCACGGTTGTGTCGGTCATATAGGGAATGCCGTATTCATGCACAAGTTTTTCGTAGCGATACGCATATTCCGGGCCGGTCAGCTCTTCGCCGAATTTGTGAAGCCCGAAACCGTTGTGGATGCACTGCTTCAAAATGCCGCCGAGGCTCGATTCGCGCTCCAAAATAAGAATATCCTTGATACCGGCCTTGTAGGCACTGACGGCGGCACTCATGCCGGCCGGGCCTCCGCCGATGATAACAAGCTGTTTTTTCATGTGATCTACCCCCGTTACTTGGTTTTTCCGAAATTGAGCTCACTGCCGCTTCCTTTTTTGGTGACGGCTTCGAACGGTATGCCGGTATATTCGGCGATAAGGCCGGTAATGACGGGCGAACAGAAGCCGCCCTGGCAGCGCCCCATTCCGCTTCGAGTGCGGCGCTTGACACCGTCTATGTCGCGTGCCGGGGGATTGACGCGAATGGCGTCGAGGATTTCACCCTTGGTGATGCCCTCACAGCGGCAGATGATGGTTCCGTAGTCGGGATTTTCGCGGATGACGCGATTCTTTTGTGCCGGGCTCATTTCGGAAAATTTGTGATAATTTTTGCGGCGGCCGTTGAAGGCTTCGTTTTTCTCGGTGGAAAGTCCCGCCTTTTGAAGAAGCCCAACCACGTGCTTGGCAAGTGCCGGAGCACTGGAAAGTCCGGGCGATTCGATACCGCCGAGTGTCAAAAAGCGTTCGGCCGAAAAATGAATGATGAAGTCGCCTGTGTCTCCGACGGCGCGCAGTCCCGTAAACGAGGTGATGACACTGCGCAACGGCACATTCGGCGTGTCCTCGAACGCCTGCTCGGCGATCTGCGCCAATCCCTCGGGGGAGGTGGATTTGTCGTTCTTATCCTCGGTGTCGGTCGAGGTCGGGCCGAGTAGGATATTGCCGTCGGCGGTGGGGGAGACCAAAATACCCTTGCCCATAGCGGTGGGTGTGCGGAAGATGGTGCGGTCGCACAGACCGGCACTTGCTTTGTCCAAAATCATGTATTCGCCCGAACGCGGATGCACCTTGAACGACGTGTCGCCCACCAT
The DNA here is from genome assembly GCA_964646725.1 of uncultured Oscillospiraceae bacterium. GTDB lineage: Bacteria > Bacillota > Clostridia > Oscillospirales > CAG-382 > UMGS882. The sequence continues at coordinate 646 of CAZYFX010000111.1, read as the reverse complement.
GGCGGCTACGGCGTCCGAAAAGAGCCCTGCACTGTTGACCACATAGCGACTTTCGACATTTCGTCCGTCCGCACCGTGAAGAACATAGAAGCCGTCACGCGCTTCGACGGATACGACCTCAAAATTCGTGAGCAAATCCGCGCCGTTGTCCATGGCATTTCCTGCGGCGGCGATGGTCAGACCGTAGGGGCAGACGATGCCGCCGGTCGGGGCAAACAGCGCGCCGACAACGGTGTCCGACAGCGACGGCTCCAAGGCGTGCGTCTGTTCTTTGTCTAAAATCTTCAATTCTGGAACGCCGTTTTCCCGGCCGCGCTCGTACAGCTCGTGTACGGTTTTCATGTCCTCGTCGCTAAAGGCGATGACAAGCGACCCGTTGCGGCGGAATTTCACGCCGAGCGTTTTGCATAAGCTCTCCATCATACGGTTGCCCGCCACGTTGAAGCGCGCCTTGAGCGAACCGACATGTGCGTCGAAGCCGGCGTGGACGATGCCGCTGTTGGCTTTGGAAGCGCCCATGGCCACATCGTTTTCTTTTTCCAGCATACAGACCTTTAGGCGGAAGCGGGTCAGCTCGCGCGCCGTAAGAGCGCCCACCAAGCCGCCTCCTATAACGGTAACGTCATACATAATGCTACATCCTTTC
>CAZYFX010000110.1:0-7029 GCA_964646725.1 uncultured Oscillospiraceae bacterium | reverse complement strand
GTCCGGTGTGCCGTAGTCCTTGGCTGCCTTGACGGCTCTTTCCTCGACGATATCGCAGAAAGCGACCATTTGGACGTCCTTCATTTGCTTGAGCGCCGGCATGTGTTTGCCGTTGGCAATACCGCCGCAGCCGATAATGCCGATCTTCAAAATGTCACTCATGGTGATCCTCCTTCATTTCTGCGCACAAAGGCTGTGCGTGAATAACGGGGAAATTCTCTCCTTAGCGATGGGGGCTTTGCGCTCCGTGCCGCTTTTCCCTTCGTATTCATGATACCATATACAGAGAAAAAAGTCAAGAAGAATATCCGCGTTTTTTGATTTTGAAAATTTACTTTTTTATTTTTTTCTCTTCGTTAATCCGTCCACTGTGTCACATTACCGCATATTTTCCGAGATCCGCTTCACCGTGCGCCGCATCCACTCCGCATCGTAAGGCGGCAATCCCGTTAAATAATGATTTCCGGCTCGAACGCCGTCGGATGTGTAATCGATGAGCAAACAACGCTTGTCGCTGACCATAATTCGCAAATCGCCTACCTGTTTCTTTTCGCCGGGAAGCAGCATGACCTCGCCTTTATGCAAAATCGCATCCGTCTCGCTGTCCGTTACCGTCCAACTCACGCAGTGTGCGCTTCCGCTGTCGTTGGCGGCATACAGCGGATAATACCAGCCGGACGCTTCCCCGACGAACACAAGCACGTCTCTTTGAGAAGCACGAATGTAGTCATACGCCAGCTTTTTGCGGTAGTAATAATCCACCACGGCGTCGGAAATCTGCGGCCAGCAGTCGATCATATTCCACCAGATGATACCGGTGCGCTTCCATTTGAGCGCACGGGCACGCTCGATGAAAAATTTCACGGCCTCGGCTTGGGACACCTGTGACAGGAAAGAAAACGTCTCCAAATCCAACGATTCGGGGTCAACGCCGAACAGGAGCTTCACCTGATCCTTCATCAGCTCGTTGCGTCCGTGTCCGTCCGAATACAAGAGGTTTTCCGTGCTGTGCGCCGCCCAGCTTCGGTTTCGGGTGGGCCACAGCTGCTCCTTCGGGATGAACTGCGCAAGGCTTTCCGGAGCGGGACAGCCGTGATAGCCCGCTTCGCCGATAAAGGAAGCGGTACAGTCACGGTAATAGGGGTCTTTGTACCAGGCTCGCGGCCCCCAGGTGTGTTGCTCCGGCACATCGGTCAGAGTAAAGCCGTCGGGAACCTCCGGAGAAGAGCAAACGTAATAACGATACGGGTCGTGCGCCTGCAACAGGCACGGAAGAAGCTCCTTCGATATGCGGTTGTACCGCACCCGATATTCCGGATAAGCAAAATCCATGTTTTTCTGGTCGATCTCATTGTCCGAGGCATACAGGCATACACAAGGATGATTGCGTATCCGACACAACAGCTTTTCGATCTCATCCTCAAGCAGTCGGTCGAGTGAGCCGTCCTGCGGATAGGTGGTGTTTCCCATCGAAAAATCCTGCCATACCAAAATACCCTCTCGGTCGCACAAATCGTATAAGAGACTGTCCTCGTAGACACCGCCGCCCCAACAGCGGATCATGTTGCAACCACATTCGGAGATCAGCTTTACCGCCGTCGGAATGCGCTCCTTGGCGCGGCTGTGGAAAGCATCCGGGGGCACCCAGTTGGTACCGCGACAGAAGATTGGAACGCCGTTGACATAAAAGCAAAATTTCTGTGCACCGGGCGTGAAATCCCGCTCCAAACGGATGTGACGTATCCCGATCGTCTCGATTTTTTCGTCGAGCAGCTCTTCCGCGCGCCACAGGCGTGTGGTCACGGTGTACAGATTCTGCTCACCGTATCCCTTCGGCCACCATAACTTAGGCGCGGAAACGGTATAGCAACCGTTCATGCTGATGTGGCTCGGACGACACTGCACGGTAAAGCGGTGCTCGCCGCAAACGGCCTCCACGGTGATACGGTAATCCGAAAGGCTCGAATCCGTGCTTTGAAAGCGAACCGCCCAACGCAGTGTTGCGGCATTCTCGTTCGCATCGGAAAAAGCAAAATAGGTCTGCGTCAAAAAGATTTTTTTACGGCTGTACAGCGTGACGTCACGCCAAAGTCCCGCCGTCACCAGTCGGGGCGCTATATCCCAGCCGAAGCAGTGGGGCGCTTTGCGGATATGGGAAATCTGATTTCGGTCGGCCGTGCCGATCAGGCCCACCGGGTACGCCTTGTCCCGAATATAGTGCATGGCGGAATAGATACACACGCACACACTGTTTTCACCGCTGTGCAAAAACGAAGTCACGTCCCATTCGTGCTCCACCAACATATCCTCCGAGTGTCCGACCGGGGCGTCGTTGACAAACACGTCGGCCACCGTATCGATGCCGTCGAAGCGCAGAAGCATATCCTCATCCCGGGGCACGGTGTCCAACGTAAAGTTCCTTCGGTATACGAAGCTGTATCCCTCATACGCCATATAGCGGTAATAATTGTCGGCATAAAAGGGATCGGGCTCCATTCCTGCCTCATACAGATCGAGCTGTACGTTTCCGGGAACTCTTCCGGGAATGGAGAAAGCGGCATGCGCGATATCCGGCAACCTGCCGTAAGGGGGATTTTTTCCGTCCTTTTCCGGAAGTCCGAACAACTCCCAAACGCCGTTCAAAGAAATATTCATAGCCTATACCTTTCTTGAGCAAAGTCCTTTCTGTATTTTTCCGATTTTTAAAGCGAGCGTAATCCGAACACCGCCGAGCCGCTCCCGGACATCTGTGCCGCATATCCCTCATCGGTCAAGTGTCTGCACAACACGGCGATTTCGGGACAGCGCGCTTCGCACAGCACTTGAAAATCGTTGCACATGCAGGCTTCGATCTCCTCGAGCGGTGCTCCGCGCTTCAAGGCTTCGGCCATACGGCGGCTTTGGTTCTTTGTATAGTCCTCGGCGTACAGTCGGTCGTATTCGGCATAAATTCCGGCGGTAGACAGCGGCGTTTCGGGAAAACGCACCTCGATTTGCGCCTGTATGGGCGGCAACGGCTCAATGCACTCGCCCCGCCCGGTACACAACGCGCATTTGCTTGTTGCAAGACAGAACGGGATATCGCTGCCGAGCGACAGCGCCGTCGCAAACAGTTCTTCTTCCGACAACACGCCGAACAGATTGTCGTAAGCGCGAAGCACGGCCGCCGCGTCGGCACTTCCGCCGGCAAGCCCCGCACCGGAGGGAATATGCTTTTTTAAGGTGATAAGCGTACCGGGAAGCGTATGTCCCGCTTTTTTCGCCCGATCGGCATACAAAACCGCTGCACGATAGGCAAGATTTTTTTCGGGGGGACACACGTCCTTGTCGCACACAAGCGTGACCGACGTACCGTCCGCGACGCGCACCGTCACCTCGTCGTACAGCGACGGTACCTTGTGCATGACCGAGGCAATGTCATGGAAGCCGTCCCCACGGCGTGTTCCCAGGATTTCAAGCGTCAGGTTGATTTTGGCATACGCTCTTTTGACTGCTTCGGTCATATCTCTTTCTCCTTACCGTTCATCGGATGCTCACGGTCGTATTCATGCAAAAGCTCAAAGGCGATACGTCCGTTTTTTTCGGCCAAAAGCTCTAATTTTTCTTTTTTCTCGATAAGCGAGGCACGAATGTTCTCTCGGTCGGCGGTCAATTCGTCAATGTACGCGCAGGCGGCGGTCACGTCAATGTTTTCCGCTTTGATACCACGATGCTGCCCGATATAATCCAAAAACGCCGATACCTTTCGGTCGTAGACCAGGCCGATGACCGGCACGGCCGCGCTTGCCGCATAAATGAGGGTGTGCAGTCGCATCCCGAGAACCGCTTCGGCGTTTCCCACAAGGCCGAGCATCCCCGTAACGGATATGCGTTCTTTCAATACATAGCATTCCGACGAAACGTGCGAAGCGATCTGCTCGGAAATTGCAACATCCTCGGAATGGCGCATGGGCAAAAAGAGCGGCGTCAAACCGCACCTTGCGGCATGGTCGGCAATTTCGGCGATCTTACGGACAAATTCCGCGTCGTTATGCTTCCACTCACGCACCGATACGGCAAAGTAGCGTTTATCCGACGGCAGACCGTATTCCTTTAACGTATGTGCGATCGTTTCACGCGACGGACATTCCATCAAAAGCACCGGGTCGGCGGTCACCTCGGCATGCGGCGTCGTAACGCCGAGTTCGCGCAAAACATCGAGCGACGTCGGGTCGCGCAACGTGATGCTGTCCGTAAGGGACAAGGCTTGCGCCGCGCGGGCGTAGTTTTTCTTTTTGAGCGGCCCTATACCGTTGGCATACACATACACCTTGGCACCCATGCGCTTGGCGTGGCGAATGACCGTCAAATAGTACAAAAGCGACTTGGAGCTGGTAGCGTCCTGGATCAGGCTGCCGCCGCCGGAAATAAGCATCTTGGTATTCCCGAGTGCTTTATGTACGGCAAGCGGGCGAAAACGCGGAATGCAGTCTACCCCGTAGACCGAACGCATTTCCTTCGCATGAGCGGACAATACGGCGATACGCACATCCGGCTTATAGCGACGCAGATCGTCGGCGATCGCATAAAACAGCGCGTCGTCGCCGCTGTTGCCGAAGCCGTAGTAGCCGGACAAAACCGCGTCGTAGCGGCGTTCTTCGTGACTGTTGCGCAGGATGGCGCGGTAAATCTCCATATGCTTGTCCGCAAGCGCCGTGTCCGAAAATTTCGATAAAGCAAGCTCGTGCAAGGCGTTTCCGTACCGTTCGGCAAGCGTTTTGTCGCGAAGCAGACAAAGCAGGCGTTCGGCAAGCGCTTCACTGTCCTCGCTCGGAAACAGAAGCCCGGTCTTTCCGTCTATGATCAAATCGGGGATCCCCCCGACCGCCGAGCAGACCGTGGGCTTGGCCATGCGTGCGCCCTCCATGAGCACATACGGAAAGCTTTCACAGCGGGAAGTCAGCGTGTTGATATCGATAAAATGAATGAAACTGTAAATATCCTTGATAAAACCGGCGAAGATCAGCTTATCCGCCACGCCCTCGCTTTGCGCAAGCGCTTCCAGCGACGCACGGTTCTCTCCCTCTCCGGCAATGATAAAACGCACGTCGGGATACTCCCGAACGACGTACTTGATCGACTTGATAAACACATCGTGCCCTTTAACGTAGTCGTGCCGACCGATCAGCCCCACATAGGTGAGCGTCGGGTCGTAGGGGATGCCGATACGGGCGGCAAATTCTTCCTTGGAAACGTACGTCGGTTCGCCCGAATAGTCCATGCCGTTATAGACGGTGTAGACGGCGTTGGGGCGAAAGCCGCGCGAAATGAGCATTTGACGGAAGTTGTCCGATACGGCGATAAAATAACGAAATTGTTTCAGCGCGAACACGTTGAGCGATGTATAAACGAGCTTGCGGTAGAAACCGTCGAAATCCAGCAGATAATCGCTGTGGATGGTGGTGAGCAGGGGGATGGAAATGCGACGGCGAAGTGCGGCGGCGATAAAATTGGCACGCGCACCGTGGCAATGAATGATATCGATCTGTTCGCTTTCGCAGATTTCGCACAATCTGTTTACGACCGACATGTCGAAGCGGCTTTTCTGCGGAATGAGCTCGCTTTTCACATCGATCTGTTGCAATTCGTCCCAGAACACGCCCTTCATAAAACAAACGACGGTTACGTCGGCGCGTTTCTTCAGCTTTCCGAGCAGCGCGAAAACGTGCGTTTTGGCGCCGCCCGTATCGCCGCCGCTGATCATGTGAAGTATTTTCATGTGTCTGTTCTCCTTGTTGTTTATTGCTTTCGGACGTGTGCAGCGTCTTGGGTTAAGCGGTTTTGCTTTGCCGATGTAAGAGTCATGCACACGGATTGCGTTTCTTTTCGGATTTTTGTTGATATCTCATTATAGCACACTCCCGAAGGATTTGCAAGCCCCCGCGCGGATTCCGTATTTTTTTCGCACGATCGTCCGTGACGTGTGACATGTTCTTCGGAACAAAACGGAGCGGTAATTCGTCAAACCAAAGAAACGGAGATTTTTGCCGAAAAATACCCGTGCGAACAGACAAAATACACCCAAAACGGTTGATTTTTCAAAAAATCCATGATATAATGAATGTAAGTAAAAACGATTTGCCGAAAAATGCCGTGCGCCGATTCGAACCGAGGTGAAAGATGGATAACATACCGAAACGCAAATAATTGTAGGGGCGCCCCTACGTGGGCGCCCGTAAAAAACATGATCACCCGCCCAAATGCGGTCACCCGCCCAAACGCGGTCACCCGCCCAAATGCGGTCACCCGCCCAAACGCGGTCACCCGCCCAAATGCGGTCACCCGCCCAAATGCGGTCACCCGCCCGGAAAACGTCGGGGACGGGCGATGATACGGGAACGGGCGCCCACGCAGGGGCGCCCCAACACGAGGAGGACATCATTATGAAAAAATTATTATCATTCATTTTGGCAATGGTTATGACAATATCCCTCTTGCCGACATTCACGTTTACAGCTTCGGCAACGGAATTTCAGGTAAATTCGGTAAGCGTTGCAGGCAACGGTTACGGCAACTGGTTGCACGGTGAAGATTGGTCTACAAATGATTCAAATAATATGACGGAAACACAACCGGGAATTTATGAAATAACTTACACGAATATTGAAGAGGCTAGCGGCTGGCAATTCAGTTTTTGTCTTAACGGCTCTTGGACTGACAGCTTTGGAGGAACCATTGCTTCCGAAACTGCCGTTTATAAATCAGGGGATCATATAACTTTTGGGACTGATGCCGACAACTCCACCGTCAAAATTGTTCTCGACCTCACAAATTTTGATTATGATACCAAAGAGGGAGCGATTTACAAGCTGTATGTAAACGGCGTGCAGATAAACGGCTCACAAACGACAACAACCGAAAAGAATATCACACTCGGCACATCGGCACTTTCGGGCTATGATAGCACAAACGGATATGACTATATCTATTACGGTACATACAATAACAGCCCTGTTAAGTGGCGGATATTGGATACGAAAACCAATATGG
>CAZYFX010000109.1:0-7093 GCA_964646725.1 uncultured Oscillospiraceae bacterium | reverse complement strand
CAAATTCGCGCTGCCATTCGGTGTCCGGCGAAAAGGCGTAGCCGGGGCGACGGCTTCGCTCGGCATACAGCGCGATCAGTTCCTTCGCCATATCCTTGGCCGCTTTTTTGGCGCGGGTCTTTTTCTTGACCCATTCGCTGCCGCCCATTTTGGAAAGCGTCACGTTGTCGCTCTTGCCGGAATATTTCGACACTTTGTCCAACTGGTCGCAGGGAACGTACAGGGAATCCTTTCCCGCATATTTGACGGTGATGTAATCGCGCGTAACGCCCGCGACGGTCAGCGTTCGGATGCCCTGATACTGTCCGATGCCGTGTACCTCGTGTACCACATAATCGCCCTCGGTCAGCTCCAGATAGGAGAGAACCTTCTTACGGGCGGACTTAACGGCTTTTTCGTTGCTTCGAACAGCACGGGAAGCCGATTCCTGAGCGGCGTTGCTTTCGCAAAGCAAGGCGAAGCGGGAGCGTGTCAGCTCGAAGCCGACGTATTCGTCCGACGGCGTGTTCTTGGGTAAGATATATACATGCTTATCGGACATATCCGTCGGCGGAACGCCCGAAGCAAGCACCGCCTTCACACCGTGATTTCCCAAAATATCGAACAGCTCCGCCGCATGGGCCGCGCCGCGCACGCAGACAGCCGTCCGACAGCCGCTGTTCAAATAGCCGCGCAAGTCGTCGCACAAAATCTCCGCGTCGGTCTCCACGCTCACCGTCTGGCGGGAAGCAAATTCGAACAGACCGGAAATTTCGAAATCCGGCGTTGACGTAAACGGGTCGGTCACGACCGTCGGACGGTCGGTCATGCGACACTTCAAATATTCGTAGTCCCGACACCATTCTCCGTCGCGAAGGCTCATTTCGCCCGCCGCCGCCAAATCGGTCAGCGTTTCGCCGAGCTGCCAAAGATACGCCTTTAACCGTTCGCGCACACGCGGATAGTCGCACACCGCAAGCACACCGTCGGCATAGTCGAACAGCGTGGTAAAGCTGTCGTACAGATACGGAAGATACTTATCGGCGGCGGCAAAATCGGGGCTGTCCGATTCTCTTTTTTCCTTTTCCAGCTTTTCGGCAAGTGCGGTGTTCTTTTTGCGAAGCGCTCCGGCGATGAGCTCATCCATACGCTTTTCGACTGAATCGCGCTTTTCGGACGGAACGACCGTTTCGCGCACCGGCGTGACGCAAAAGGCCGACACGGACTCCGTGCGTCGTTGGGTCATGGTGTCGAAATAGCCGGCAGCGTCCAATTCGTCCCCGAAAAATTCCAATCGGAGCGGATATTCGTTATCCGGCACAAAAATGTCGAGTATATCGCCGCGCGACGAATACTGCCCCGCGCCTTCAACCGTATCGACACGTACATAGCCGAAATCCTCGAGCGTCCGCACAAGCTCCGCAAGCACGACCGTGCTCCCGACCGAAAGGCTTCTTCCCCTTTCGAGATATTCCTTCGGCGGCAAAAGTCCGAGCGCCGCTTCGGGCACGGCTATGACCGCCGAGCAGCTTCCCGCAAGCAGCAGGCGGAGCACCTTCAGACGCTCATACTCCCATTCGCGCGAAGCCGAGCCGATGTTGTGAAAATTGTAGTCACGCGCCGGGAACACGCAGACGTTTTCCAAGAAGGCCGAAAGCTTGCCGCGCATGGAATAGGCCGTTTTTTCGTCGGGCACGAGAATAAGCGGTGTTTTGGTCTTTCCCGCCGTCAGAGCGTCGTCCTTCGCAAGACAAGCGCACAAAACGTTTCGCGCGCCGTCCGAAAGTCCCGTCGCCAAAGCCGCGCCCTGGGAAAAGCGCGCACCGCCGCTGACGTATTTGTATAAGGTATTGTAAAGCTGTTTATACTCGCTTTCCGCGCGTATGACTTCCAATAACATTTCGGAAACGGTCAAGGACACAAACACCTCCCGGAGCCGACGGCTCCTCATTTACCGCAATCGGTAAAATATAATGATTCGGATGAAAAACAACGACAAAAACGGCCATACTAAGGTATACGACGAAAACACGAAAGGATATGCCATGAAAAAGATCGCATTTTTCGATACGCGCCCCTATGACCGTCCGTATTTTGAGAAATACGGAAAAAACTATGAGATCACTTATTTCGAAGAAAAGCTCAACCATCACACCGCCAAGCTCACCGACGGTTTCGACGGCGTATGCGCCTTTGTCAATTCCGACATCAACCGTCTTGCCGTCGAGCGGTTATGCGAACGCGGTATAAAAATCCTCGCGCTTCGCTGTGCCGGCTTCAGCCATGTGGATTTGAACGCCGCACGAAACCGTTTGACGGTCGTGCGTGTTCCGGCCTATTCGCCGCACGCGGTCGCCGAGCATACGCTCGCACTGCTTCTTGCGCTCAACCGACGCATTTACCGCGCCTATATCCGCACACGCGACTTCAATTTCAATATAAACGGGCTTTGCGGAACCGATCTTTACGGAAAGACGGCCGGAATCATCGGAACCGGCAAGATCGGACGCACCTTCATCGAGCTGTGCCGCGGTCTGGGGATGCACATTCTGGCTTACGACCCGACACCGACGGCGGACGCGGATATCCCCTATGTGCCGCCGGAAACGTTGTTGCGCGAAAGTCACGTCATTTCGCTCCACTGTCCGCTCACCGAAAGCAGCTACCATATAATCGACCGTGCAGCGCTTGCGCTCATGCGCGACGATGCGTTTCTTCTGAACACCTCACGCGGCGCGCTCATCGACAGCGAAGCGCTGCTCGAAACACTGACCGTGGGGAAATTACGCGGTGTGGCGCTTGACGTATACGAGGAGGAGGCCGGCTTCTTTTACGAAGATCTGTCCGACAAAACGCGGCGCGACGACACGTTGGCACTGCTGATGAGCCGTCCGAACGTGCTCATCACCTCGCATCAGGCGTTTTTGACCGAAGAAGCACTCGAAAGCATCGCCGAAATCACCGTTGCCAATCTCGACGCCTTTTTTGCGGGCAAGCCGCTCGAAAACGCCGTTGTGTAGGCAATCTCGGACAAGTACGGAGAAAAAAGGGGCATTGCACAAGGCAACACCCCTTTTTCGTGTCTTTTCACGCGGGCAAGCGCCCTTATGAGAAACCGACTTCCGTCGGCAAAATCAAACCGCTCTGGTTACTTTGTTGGAACGGAGGCAGCGGGAGCATACGTTGACCGTCTTATGCGTACCGTTGTCAACAATCTTGACGCGTCTGATGTTGGGCTTCCATGCCCGGTTGGTCTTTCTGTGAGAGTGCGATACGTTGCAGCCGAAGGTAACGCCCTTTCCGCAGATTTCACATTTTGCCATTGATTACACCTCCCAATGCTTGATTGAACTTGATTGTTGTTGGATCAAATCAAAATTCCTGTCATCATACAGGACAGCAACAGTTATTATAGCACCGTCGAACGCAAATTGCAAGAGGTTTTTCGATTTTTTTTCTTTTTTTTTCGAACTTCTAAAAAAGTTTACATTTTCGACGGCGAAGCGCCGCCTGAGCCGCAAGCCCCATTGGGCGCACGGGGGAGTAATAACCGCGTCCGATGAGCAATGGTTTCATCTGAACTTGCCCGCGAATATTGTAGCGGCGCTTCGCCGCACGCGAAATTTGCAGCGACACTTCGCCGTCGGTGATCACTTCACACCGCCGTAGTCGCGGTTGAAGGTTTTGACACTTGCCTTGGCGGAAGATTCACGCGCCGCATAATAGGACGCAAAATCGTGCGTGGTCGAACCGGCCAAATCGTACCCGACCGACTGGAACGTTCCGCCCGCCACATAACCGATATCGTAAATCAAGCTGTCCTTGATGATATCCATCATTTCCTCGGACTCGGTGTCGCGCGCATACTTGGTCTTTAACGACACCTCATAGAAGGCCGGAATCACATACTGCGAGCCGTAAGCGCAAAGAGCCTCGGTAATCGCGCCCGTGCGTTCCACATCTTCCACACTGATGGGAATGATGATAAGCGGAGCCGCTCCGTTGGACACGGCGGCATATTCGTCCGTCTCGTCGAATTTCGGATACGGAAGTACGCCGAAATCGTCGTCCATATTGCGGAAGCCCGAAGCATCGCCCAGAACGCAAGCCTTGAACATGGCGCGTCCCTCGGTGAACAGATTGCCGGAATATGTACCGCTCATCTGCAATAAGCAGGAGCCGTTGTCCATCAGGCGGAAAAATTCGTCGTATATTTCGGCCGTTTTGTTGGAAAACAGCGTCAGCTCGGCTTCTCCGACGTCGTTGATGCCGTAGATTTTCTGCCCGCCGGTATACAGAATGTTGATGGGTGCCGCCCACGGGTCGGTCACAAAGCCGTACCGGTCATCCTCCGGCTTCATAACGCCGTCACCGTTCAAATCCGCACCGCCCTTTTTGGCAAGATACGCAAATTCGTCGAACGTCCATTCGCCGTCGCTCGCCAAGTCATACGGATACTCGAAGCCGTTTTCATCGAAGATGCGCTTGTTGAACAAAAGACAGTTGGCCGCACCCAGGCCGGCCGTCTGGATATCGCCGTCCAAAACGAACAGACGTCCGTTGACGGTGCAGTTGTCCTTGATATTCTTCGACCACCAGGGCTTATCCAAATGAATGGACTTGATATCGTGTACGTTGTAGGCCGCGCCCTGTACCGCATAGGAAAAGGCGGCGCGGGAATGCGCGAACACCAGGTCGTAGGCGTCATCTCCCGCCAAAATGGAGTTGAGAGCGTCCGTCTCGTAGTCGTTGGAAGAAGACTCGGAGGCGGTGATGGTGATGCCGTATTTCTCCTCGACAATCTTGTTGCGGCGATACACGGCATTGCTGACCACATCCTCCTGGGGCTCGTCGTAATACTGACTGCCCAAAGAACCCTTGCGGACTAAGATACGGAATTTGTAGCCGTCGAAGCGCTCGGTCGAAAGGTCGGACTCATAGTCGATCTCGGCGATTTCGTCGCCGTCGGTTCCGGAGGAACCGTTTTCCTCTTGCGTTTGGTTGGTTTGCGAGCCTTCCGCGTCGGGTTGTTTTCCCTTCTCGCCCCCGTCGCACGACGAAAGGCAGACAGCCGTCACGGCCAGCAAAGCGAAGAAGATTTTTTTGAACATGGCTCATCGCTCCTTTTTGTTCGAAAGTTGTCAAGCAGACACTTTTCATTTTTATAAGTATAGCACAGATTTCGAGCAAATGCAATGACCGATTGATTCAAATGTATGATATTATTGATTTTTTCGTTCACTTTTGTGGCGAAGCACCGTTGCAATTTCGCACTGCCAAAGCGACTCCTTTGTGTAAAGGGAGCCGCTTGTAAGTGCGAATTTCAAAGCCTTTGCGGGGACAAAAGAAGCAGAGCCCGACAAGCCCTGCTTCCTTTTTGTTTTAATTCTCCGACTAATCCTTAAATCCGCCGTAGCTTTCGTTGAATTCATCCACATACTGTTGTGCGGAAGATTCTCTTGCCGCATAGTAGGACGAGAAGTCGTGCGTGGTGGTGTTGGCCAAATCGCGGCCGACCGACTGCAATGCGCCGCCTGCCACATAGCCCATATCGTAAATGATGCTGTCCTTGATGATATCCATCATTTCCTCGGACTCGGTGTCACGCGCATACTTGGTCTTGAGCGATACATCGTAGAAAGCCGGAATGACATACTTCGAGCTGTAAATGGCAAGTGCATCGGTGATCGCACCCGTGCGCTCCACATTCTCAACCGTGATCGGAATGATACCGAGCGGAGCGGCACCGTTGATGGCCGTCGCATACTCATCATCTTCGTCGAAAATCGGGAACGGAAGCAGACCGAAATCGTCGTCCATGTTGCGGTTGCCCTGTGCACTTCCCAAAGAGCCGGAAACAAACATGGCGCGTCCGCTCCTGAAAATGTCCGGCCCGGAATAGTTGCCGCTTCCCTCGGTTAATTGTAAGAAGCAGGCGTCGTTGTTCAACAGACTGAAGAACTCGTCGAAAATTTCGACCGTCTTGTTGGAATACAGCGTCAGAGCCACATGACCCTCGTCGTCAAAGCCGAAAATCTTCTGGTTTCCGGCGTACAGAATGTTGATGGGTGCACCCCATTCCGCCGTCGTGAAGCCGAACTGGTCATCCTCGGGATTCATAACGCCGTCACCGTTCAAGTCCGCGCTTCCCTTTTTGACGAGATACGCAAATTCGTCAAACGTCCATTCATGATCTCTTACCAGGTCGTAGGGATAGTCAAAGCCCTTTTCGTCGAAGATGCGCTTGTTGAACAAAAGACACATGGCATTGGAAAGGCTGCTGACCGAAATATCACCGTCCAACACATACAGGTTTCCGTTGACGGTGCAGTTTTCGTTGATGTTCTTCGACCACCACGGCTTGTCGATGTTGATGGAATCGATATCGTGAATGTTGTAAGCCGCGCCCTGGATGGCATAAACGAACGCCGCACGGGAATGTGCGAACACGATGTCATAGGCATCGTCACCGGCCAAAATGGAGTTGAGCGCGTCGGTTTCATAGTTGCCGTGGGAGGATTCGCTCACCGAGATGGTAATGCCGTAGCGCTCCTCGACTTCCTTGTTTCGTTTGTAGATGGCGTTGTTGACAACGTCCTCCTGCGGCTCCTCGAAATACTGCGAACCTTCATTGCCCTTGCGGACAAGCATACGGTATTCGTAGCCGTCGAAGCTGTCATCGGAAAGATAGGCTTCGTAGTCGATTTCTTCCTCGTCGTCGGACGATATGTCGCTTCCGACATTCGACTCGACCTTGGTATCCTTCTTCGTGTCATCGGAAGGCTTTTTGGTTTTGTCCTCACCGCAGGCGGCAAGCGAAACGAGCGCACCGGTCACCATGAGGGCGATAAGTAGCTTTTTTAGCATGTGGGCATACTCCTTCTTTTAAAATATTTTATTGTATTTTATCACAAACGTAAAATAAAATTAAGGCAAAATATTTTACCGATTTTAAAACATTTTTGTTTCAATTACACAAAAGCGGAAAACAGCCGAGCCCTCGCCTTTGACAAAGCGACAGACACAGCTGTTTTTGAAAGGGGTATCGCTATGCTTAACCAATGCTGTCAACTTAAGGTATCAGCATAAGATGACTTGGATTGTATGTGTTAAC
>CAZYFX010000108.1:0-7093 GCA_964646725.1 uncultured Oscillospiraceae bacterium | reverse complement strand
TATCTCCCTCCGGGAGCAGAAAATCAAGCGTCTCGATTAAACCGTCAAGACTGCCGCCGGGATGGTTGCGCACATCGAATATAAAGCGCTCCGCCCCCTCGACCGACAGCTTTTCGATGGCGGTCTTAAACTCCTCTGGCGTTTGAGAGGTAAATTCGCTGATACGAATAAGCCCCGTATCTTTGTTTACCATACGGTAGGTCACCGTCACAAGCTTGATTTCCTCGCGCGCAAGCGACACGGTGCGCGAAGCGCCTTCGACAGCACGAACCGTAAGTGTGAGCGTCGAGCCCGCTTCGCCGTCGGTAATGCGCTCGACCGCAAGGCTGTAGCCCATCGCGATGACGGCCTCGCCGTTCACATGTGTGATAACCTCGCCCGGTTGAAGCCCCGCATTTTCGGCGGGCGTGTTTTCGTACACACCGATTAAATACAGACCACCCGCTTCGTTGTCGTACACCACCGATACACCGATACCGGTTTTGATGCCCTCGCGGTTCTCAAGAAGATATTCGGCATAGGCTTCCGCATCCATATAGTAGGCGTACTTATCGCCCAGGCCGTTCACATAACCCGCCAGTGTCTCATCGGCAAGCTTGTTTTCATCGATTTCGCCGATGTATTTGCCGCGCAGAATGCTGTCGGCATTGTACACTGTTCGACTGATATCGTTGGATTCACCGAGGCTGTCCAACATAGCCGCATATTGTGCATTCATATCCTTACGCACACTTGTGTAAGTGATCTGCCAAGTCACGAGCACCGTCATAACGAAAAAAATGACGAGTATCGGCAGAGTTTGTAGCAAAAAACGTTCTTTTTTCCCTCGCATAGCACTGTTCCTTTCTACACGTTTTCAAAAAAACGGACTGCCGTCTGCTTCGACGGCAGCCCGCAAACGGCTTGGATTGCTTCACACCGTTATATTCCGAGATACGGTGCGGGGTCGGTCAGTTTCCCGTTTTTGTAAACCGAAAAATGCAGATGATTACCGGTCGAGCGTCCGGTCGAGCCAACATAGCCGACCACGTCGCCGCGCTTGACGGTCTGCCCTGCAACCACGTTTAAGGAGCTGCAATGACCGTACAAGGACATAATGCCGCCGCCGTGGTTGACGGTTACGCAATTTCCGTAGCTGCCGTTATATTTGGCCAAAACGACCGTTCCGTCATCCACCGCATATATCTTTGTACCCTTGGCACAGGCAAAATCGTAACCGGTATGATTGGCCTTCGCACCGGTGAACGGGTCGCTGCGAACACCGTAGTAGGATGTGATACGCCATACACCGGAGGGAAGCGGAAACAGGAAAGTGCCGCCGTAGGAGGTCTTGTCCTCTTTGGCAAACATATCGGCCAGCTTCTTGACCTCGTTATTCAATTCATCGATGTACGCCTGCTTTTTGGCAAGCTCCTTTTCGTATTCCTCGATGCTGGCAAGAGACTTTGCGCGCAGAGCTTCGGCCTGCGCCTGTTTTTTCTCCAATTCGGAACGCAGAGTCTGCTGTTCGGCTCTGTACGCTTCGGCAGATGCCTTGGCAGTTTCATATTCCGTCTTGGTCTTTTCCAATTCCTGAAGTGAAGTGTTGTAATTTTCAAGGACCTTGTCGTTGTAGGACAAATGATAGCTCATCAAATCGATACGCGTAAGTAAGTCACTGAAATCCTCGGCGCTGAAGATAAACTCAACGGTATTCGCCGCGCCGCCGTACTCATAGGACATACGGATCATATCATCCAAAACGTGCTGTTGGTCGGCTATCTTGATCTCCAACGCGGCGATCTCGACCTCTTGCGCGGCAAGCAGCTCGTCATACTGCACAAGCATGGCTTCGATGACCGCGATCTGCTCATCGATCAAATCGACCTCATAGGAAATATCCGTAATCTCGTCCGCTAACTCCTTGGCCGTCGAGCGCTCGGTCGCGATTTTGCTTTTTAACGCCTTTTGCTCGGATGAAAGCTTGCTCACCTTGGTGTTTAAGGAATTGATCTCGCTTTGCAGCTCGGCGTTTGTCTTGGCGTTCGTCCGAAAATCCGGTGTGAGCATAAACGCACCCGAAAGTAAGAGTGCCGTACAAACGACCGCACCGCCGCGACGGACGGGTCGGAAATCGATCCTAAATCGTTTGGAAAAAATCAATGTCAATCCTCCTTAAGAAGCGAACAAAGCTTACGCCTTCAGATACTTGCGGATGGCAAAGGCACTGCCGATGATACCGAGAAAGAGTCCTGCCGCAAAGTAAATGATCAGATAATAGTGATTCAGGCTTTCAAAAGCGGGCACCGAGATGAAACCGCCGAATTTCACAGCCAACTCAGCAAGCGGCAACTTGTACAGATAATATTGTATAAGATACCCGAAGACGGCAGCCAAAAGTCCGCTAATCGCACCCTCAAACACAAACGGCATGGTGATGTAGGCCTTGGTTGCACCGATGTAGCGCATGACCGATATCTCCATTTCGCGGGCATGATAGGTAAGACGGATGGTGTTGGAAATCACAAACACACTCACAGCCACCAACAGCGCCATGAGCCATGCGCCGCCCAAAGAAATGGCACTCTTGAAGTTTTGAATATTCCGCGCGATATCGTAGCGGTTCTTGACCTTGTTGACGCCCTCAATGTGGTTCAAATTGTAGACGAGCGCGTCAATATCGTCCACACTGTCGTATTCGATCTTATAGGAATCCGGCAGAGGATTGGTGGTATCATCGTAGGAATCGAATATGTACGCATAGTCCTCGCCGAACTTATTGCGTTCGGAAACAAGCGCTTCGGCTTTCGGGACATAAACGACGCTTCGCACATTTTTGAGAGCGCGCATACTGTCACCGGCCGCGCCGACCGTTTCGGCCGAAGCGTCCAACTCCATGTAGACCACGATCTCGTTGAAATCGTCGATGCTGTCAATACTTTGGTTGATAACGGCAATAAGGGTCGTAAAGATACCCACAAGAAGCAAGGACGATCCCAAGATAATAACCGAGGCCGCGCTTCGCACACCGTTGCGGACAAAGCCCTTGAAGCCGTCCGCGATAAACCCGAATCTATTCATCAAACATACCGCCTATTCTGTCGTTTTCCACCGCGCCGTCCTTTAAGGTGATGACACGCTTTTGAAATCTGTCCACCAGATCTCTTTCGTGCGTGACCACAAGCACGGTTTTTCCGAGCTCCTTGTTGAGCGCCATGAGAAGATTCATGATGTCAAGGCTCATTTCGGGGTCGATGTTGCCGGTCGGCTCATCGGCAATAAGTATGCTCGGATTGTTGGCAAGTGCGCGGGCAAGCGCCACACGCTGCTTTTCACCGCCGGACAATTGGTCGGGAAAAGCATCCATACGATCCTTCAGCCCCACAGCCTCCACGAAGATAGGCACGTTTTTACGGATCAAGCGGTTCGGCGTTCCGATGACCTGCATGGCAAACGCCACGTTTTCATACACCGTCTTTTTGGGGAACAGACGGAAATCCTGGAACACCACACCCATGGTGCGGCGAAGATACGGAACACGACGTTCGCGCATATTGTCTAAACGGAAATTGTTTATGATCAGGCGTCCCTCGGACACACGCTCCTCGCGAAGAAGCAGCTTGGTGAGCGTCGTTTTGCCCGCACCGGACGGGCCGACGATAAAAACAAATTCACCGTCGCCGATGGTCAGATTGACGTTTTTCAAAACATAGGTCTGATCATCGTAGGTTTTGCTGACATTTTTAAATTCGATCATAATTTCACTCGCTTTTAGTATTTGACCGGCTTGGAGGTCAGGTATTTCTTGACCATGAGCGCGACCTTGAAGGTGATGGCGTGTTCGAATTCACGCAGGTCAAGCCCAGTCAGCTTGCGTATTTTTTCCAGACGATAGACCAGCGTATTGCGATGAACAAAGAGCTTTCGCGAAGTCTCCGAAACGTTGAGGTTGTTCTCGAAAAACGCCTGAATGGTCATAAGTGTTTCGCGGTCGAGGCTTTCGAGCGAGCCTTTCTTAAAGACCTCCTGCAAGAACATTTCGCAAAGCGTGGTCGGAAGCTGATAGATCAGTCGTCCGATACCGAGGTTTTCATAGCTGATAATATTCTTCTTGGTGTCGAACACCTTGCCGACTTCGATGGCGACCTGTGATTCACGGAAAGCCGAGGAAAGATCCTTTAAGCTTTCGGCAACCGTGCCGATACCAATGGTCACGCGCAAGAAAAACTCGGCACTGATGGTGTCGGCAATGGTATGTGCCACCTTTTCCAGGTCGCGGCTCTCCACACCCGCCTTGACCTCACGGATGAGCACGATGTCGTTTTCGCCGATGCTGATCACATAGTCCTTGTTCTTATCGGGGAACATGTTCTGGAGGATATCGTAGGGGATCACATCGCCCTTGTCGGTAAAGCGAATGAAGAACACCGCCTTGGGCGCGTCCACATCGAAGTGAAGCTCCTTGGCTTTTATGTAAATATCGCTGGGCAGGATATTATCCAAGATGATATTTTTGATAAAGCTGATCTTGTCGTATTTTTCACCGTACAGACTCTTGATGTTGGAAAGCGTAACGGTCAACACACGGCAAAGCTCAACAGCATCCGCGTCGGTTCCCTCCACTCCGATGATGTTCTCCGGCGTTGTGTAGGAGCCCAAGGGGCAATAGGTGTAGCCGCCGTCAATGACCACGGTATTGTCCTCGTCAAACCGTCCGACGATCTCCTCGTGCGTCTCTCCTATCGCAGACAAATCGGTGCAAGCCAAAACCGCGCCTACATCATCTAACACGCAAATGTTTTTTTCGACGGATTCCTTGAGCTGATTGATCACACTTTGAAAAATTCTTGCTGACATAATTTGTTTGACCTCCCGAAATTATTCTCTGATAAGCTTGATGGTGTAAACGATGGCAAATACAATATACTGAACAAGCAGCAGCGTAAACATACCGTCCGAGTGGATGAGCGGTTCGCCTTTGATGTCCGGAAGCTTGATAAACATGCAGAACGTCCACAGGACAAGGGATACAAAGTACGGGAACACAAGCGGCGCATTCTGCTTTTTCCCGGCGGCATGCGGTCGAAGCATATGCTTTTTAAGATACGGAATAGCCGCCGCACCGAGAACGGCAAACACAAGAACGAGAATCACCTTAAACACAAGCCCCGACACCGTGTACAGCGCCCAAAAGCGGTACAACAAAAGCGCAAACAGTGCATTGGCAAGACTGAAAAAGAGAAAATCACGGTGATAGAATTTGGAAATATAGTACAAAAGTCCGAGTGCTGCGGTAACGGTCAGGGCAAAGGCGCAAGAAGCCGCGTCACCGATCGGACGAGAGCCGAAATACAGCGAGAAGCCGGTCACATACAACATGAGTGCCAGTGCATTGATCGAAGAAAAGGCACGTGCCTGCTCGGAAACATGCTTGACGCGGTTGTATACGAACCACACAAGCGACGCCGCAAGCAAAGCCCCCGCCACGACGATGTATGCCGGATTTCGGAACAGCTTGTACAATTCATAGCCCATGTTAAGACCCGAAGCCTGCCGTTCGGTTAATGTGGTGCTGACCTTTAAGATCAGAAGTAAAGCCCCGCACAGTAAGAAAAACAGCACGGACATACGGTAAAAATCCATATCGCTTTTGGAAAGCTGTGCCTTCTTTGCTTGATTCGAATGCTTAGACATTTGATACACTCCGTTATTTTAATTTAAATTTAATTCAGATTGTCGGAAAAAAACATGATAGATGCGATCACGCACAGCGGTGCGGTCTCGGTGCGCAGAATGCGTTTTCCCAAGGATGCAAGCGGTATGCCCGCAGCCGTTGCCGCTTCGGCCTCCGACGGGGAAACGCCTCCCTCGGGACCGACGAAAAAGCTGTAGGCGGTTGGTGCTTTTTTGGGCGCCGCTTCTTCGAACAGCCGCTTCATGGGGATATGCGGCTCGGCCTCATAACACACGAAACCGCAATCTGCCTCGCGTAAGGCGGAAAGACACTCGTCAAAACTCACAAGCTCCCCCACCTCGGGAATGGAAGCACGGGCACATTGCATTGCCGCGCTTCGCGCGATCTTCTGCCAGCGTTCCCGTTTTTTTTCAAACGATTTCGCATCGGGGCGTGATACACATCGTTCGGTCAAGACCGGGACGATGCGGTTCACCCCCAATTCAACCGCCTTTTGCACGATCGAATCGAATTTATCGCCTTTGACAAGCGCCTGATACAACGTAACGCAAACATTCGGCTCACTTGAGGCGAACGTTTTTTCCAATACTTCGAAGGTCACGCTTTCCGCGTCAATGGCGCAAATTCGGCATTTATACTCATGATTGTCGGTATCGCACAGGGTATATTCCTCGCCGGGACGTGCCCGAAGCGAAAAAGCGATATGACGCGCATCCTCACCGGACAGCGTAATGCAATCCCCCGCCGATACCTCGCGCGACTCTATAAAGAAGCGTGGCACAGCGTCACCACCGCCCAATCTTCGCTTTCGGTAAATTCCCTGACGGCGAAGCCGTTCTTTTCGAGCGCCGCAATAACTTCTCCGCTTCGCTCGGCAATAATACCAGAAACGATGAGCACCCCATCGGAAGCCAAAAACTTCTTGAAAGACGGAGCCATCCAGATAATGACATCCGCTACGATGTTGGCGGCAATCAGGTCATACGGACGTTCGCCGACCGTTTCCGCAAGAGATGCGTCCTTTAGGATGTCCCCCGCGTATACATCAAACCGGTTTTCATCGATGGCATTGACCGCGTAGTTTTCGGTGGCAATGCGGGCACTGTTCTGATCGATATCCACAGCCGTCACATGTCCCATACCCAGCTTGACGGCGGCAATTCCCAAAATGCCGCTTCCGCAACCCATGTCCAACATACGCATACGGTCTGTTTCCGCAAGAGAAGCCAGTGTGCTGTCAATTTTTTCCAGGCAAAGACGTGTGGTGGTGTGCGAACCGGTTCCGAAGGAAGAGGACGGGTCGATCTCGATGACCGCACGACCTTCGTCGTTTTCCAACGTCTCCCAGGTCGGCTTGACCATCAAACGTTCTCCCACCGGGAACGGCTTAAAATACTTTTTCCAGTTGTTTTCCCAATC
>CAZYFX010000107.1:0-7111 GCA_964646725.1 uncultured Oscillospiraceae bacterium | reverse complement strand
CTGCTTGAAAGGCTGGAATTATACCATTGAACTACACCCGCAAAAATCGCTCCTTCAATCGGCGCTTATATATAATACCATATCTTTTGCGTTTTGTCAAGGGATTTTCTCAAACTTTTCCGCCGTTTTTACGATTTTTTCGAAACATTACGGAAACAGCCGAAAAAAACGCCTCCGAACACCGTCCAAACCGACGGTCGCGTTCAAATCCCAAGCCCGTCCGGATAAAAAACGCGGTTTAAGTACAGTCCGTGTGCCGGAGCGGTATCACCGGCCAAGCTCCGATCCTTCGAGCGGATAATGTGCGCCACATCGCCTTCGTGCAGCTTGCCCGCCGCCGCAAGCGCATATGTTCCTACCATGATACGCACCATGTTGTACAGGAAGCCGTCGGCACAGACGCGAACGGTCACAAGCTTGTCCGTGCGCTCGACGTCAAAATAACGCACCGTGCGCACCGTGCTGTCCTTGATCGACGAGCCCTTGGACATAAAGGCGGCAAAATCGTGCGTTCCGCAAAACTCCCATCCCACAAAGGAAAGCGACTGCTCGTCGAGCGGGAAGGGAAAGAACCAGGCGCGTCCCTCGTAAAACGGATCCATGTACCGAGCGTTCCAGATCTTATAGATATACTCCTTGCCGACGCAGCTGTACCGTGCGTGAAAATCATCCGAAACGTACGCGGCATGTTTGACGGCAATGTCCGTTCCGCGAAGATGGGCATTGAGCGCAAGCGGAAGCTTTTCGGGGGGGACGGATACGCCGTGAGCGCTCATATGAAACACATAATGATTGGCATGAACACCTGCATCCGTGCGAGAGCAGCCGCTGACGTCGGGTCGAAAGCCGAGTAGCTTCTCCAAGGCGTCCTGCACCGTCTGCTGTACGCTGACGGCATTGTTTTGTACCTGCCAACCGCAATACCGTGCGCCGTTGTAGACAAGGCTGACGGCAAGTCGCGGCGCGTTCGAACAAATATCCGTACACATTTTACAGCACCGTCGGGAATACCCGATTGGACATAAGCGTAAGAACAAGAAGCACCGCAAGCGCCGCCAAAAAGAGAAAATCGTGCGGAGCAAGGCGCAAAACCTTCATGCGTGTGCGACCTTCGCCGCCGTGGTACAAGCGGCACTCCATTGCCCCCGCCAATTCATCGGCACGGCGAAAGGAGGAGACGAACAGCGGCACCAAGATCGGAACGAGCGCCTTAACGCGCTGCATGAGATTGCCGGATTCGAAATCGGCTCCGCGCGCCTTTTGGGCGGACATGATCTTATCGGTTTCTTCCAACAGTGTCGGAATAAAGCGGAGCGCGATGGACATTATCATGGAAAACTCGTGTACCGGGAGCTTGATACGCGCAAGCGGCTTGAGCAGACGCTCCAATGCATCGGTCAGCGCCACGGGGGAGGTGGTATAGGTGAGAAGCACGAAGGTCACGGCGATCAAGCAAATAATGCGAAGCGCCATGAAAAAGGCATACACGATGCCTTCGGCATAGATATGAATGACCCAAAAATCCACCAACAGGTGGTCACCGGACGTCCACAGGATGTTGGCGACCACCGTAAAGGCCAGAATAAACACGACCGGCTTGAGGCTTTTCAAAACGGTGGAATACCGAATCCCGGAAAAGCCGATGAGCGCGACGGTGGAGGCGGCCATGAGCGCAAAGCCGACATAGGTTTTGGCGGTAAAAACGGTAACAATGAATAAAACGATGGAAATCAGCTTGATACGCGGATCCAGCCGATGCAGTAAACTGTTTCCGGGAAAATATTGACCGAGGGTGATATCGGAAAGCATAACGGGCGTTCCTTTCAAAGCAGGATGAATCAAGAATACTATATAGTATAGCACAGTTTATCCGATTATCCAAGTGCTTTTTCGAATTGTTTACGTTTCGATGATAATTTTTTGCGTTTTCTCGGGAAAACGTATAAGCTTTTGCCGGTATCGGGGCATTATTGCTACAAAATTCCCAACATCACAAGCGTACCCGCCAAAAGAACAAAGCACAGCCGCGCGCCTCTTGCTTTGTTTCCGACCGCCGCCGCTCCGAGAAGAAGCAAGGTGAAAAACCAAATCGAACCGAGAAACGTATTCTTGTTCGGCTCGACCGTATAGGGCAAGGCGGAAAAACGGGCGGCAACGGCATAGATCGCCTCCGAAAGCACCTCGAGCGCCGAACCGAAAATCGGAGCAAGCGACGGAACGAGCGGTACGAGAAGCGCCGCCAAAAAGCCGTATGCCAAGCATATCTGTGCCGGAAGCACGGCAAGCGTCGAAGCGACGATCCACGAAAGGCTTGTTCCGCCGAACACAAACCCCGTATACACGCCGGTCGCGGCATAGGCCGACACGGACAGAAGAAGCGAACCGACGATAAAAGCGAGTAAGCGGTGTCGGTACAGCCGTCTTTCAATGCCCTCGGACAATCCCGAAAACAGCGCGATGCCCACACACGACAGCACCGACAGCCGAAAGCCGATGTCGAGTACGGTCGTCGGGGCGATAAAGCACATCACGGCCGTCGCGGCAAGCACACCGTCGGTACAACGGCGCGGATCGGCATAAAAGCCGAAGCCGGAAAACAGTGCCATGACCGCCGCCCGCACGGCGGATACCGCAAAACCGCACAGCAAAAGATAGACAAAGGACAGCGCCGAGAGCAATACGAACCGTGTCTGACGCTTGCGCACGATCCACGAAAGCGCATAGCCCGCACCGCCCAACACCAGCGAAAAGTGCAAGCCCGACACACACAGAATATGCGTGATGCCGCTACGAGCGAAGCTGTCTCGGTCAGCCGCGGAAAAGGTACTTTTGTCACCGGTCACCAAACCCATGACCATGGCGCGAGTGCGGGTGTACAGCGTCTTGTCGGGAATGGCAGCCAGTGCGCTCTCTATGCCTGCCGTGACCGCCGAACGGATACGCATGTGTATGCTCGGCGACGTTTCGATCGGCGTTACGTCGGAAAGTCCGGACAGCATGACATATACGCCCTTGCCCTGTAACCACCCGACCATATCGAACTCGTTTCCGGCGCGATTTTGCACCGGCGCAAGCGCGGCCGTGAAGGTGAGACGCGATCCCTCAACGGCAAAATGCCCCGAACGATTGTAGGCATACGCCTTGACTGTGCGGGAAAGCGGCCATCCGTCAACGGCGACCAGCTCGACAAACAGATTTCCGGCGGCAGTCATGTTTCCGTCGGTCACACGCGCTTCGAAGGTATGCGGCTTTTCCTCAAGCTCGTTTACCAAACGCGCCGCGAAGCGTTCGGTCTCCAAGCGTACCGAACCCGCACGCACCGCCGACGCAAGTACACACAGGCAAAGTGCCCAAACGGCACATGCCGTCCGCTTTCTGCCGCAAACAAACAAAAGCAGTGCCGCGACCGCGCCGCATACACTGCTCCAAAAGAATATTCGTCCGTCCGAGCCGACAAGTACCAAGGCCACGACGGCGGGCACACTGAAAAGACAGGCTCCGAGAGCCGTATGGGAAGCGACAGATTCGGATTTTGAAAAAAGACTCGTATTCATTGATTCAAACTGTCCCGTTTTACTTATTTTTCGTCCGAGTTCGATGCGGACGGATGCGTAAGACTTTGAAGTGCAACAAGCAAAGTCGGCAAAACCAGCAGCTGAAGCAGGATACCTGGAAAACCCGTAAGCACCGCCGTCCACACGGCTGCTGTACTCACGGCTTTGCTCGTCACGCCGAAAAGATGTACGACAAGCACCGTACACAGCAAATTCACTGCTCGCCCGACAATCTGCGCGGCAAGCACGGACAGCGCCGTGCGCGGCCACAACGGAAGCCGCGTTTTTTTCAAGCACGAAAACGTCGTCGCACTTGCCGCACCGTAGGCCGCAAGCTCAAGCATCATAAACGGAAGCTTCACAAGGGTCGGCATACTGCCACCGGTCAAAAGACTGCTTAAAAGCGGAGAGACTGCGCCCGTCACCGCCCCGGCCGTCGTCCCCATGAAAAGTCCCGCACACATGGTCGGGATATGCATGGGCAAAAAGGTCTGCCCCGCACCGACGCCGAACACATGGAAAGCCTGCGGAAGCAAAGCGCCGAGCGCACAGAACAGCGCACAGCGCGTGATATACCGAACACGAGACATGCAAACGCTCCTTTGATCGAAAAGCTCTAAAGCTCCTCCCGCGCATCCGGTCGAGGGAAGATAAGGGAAATATGGAACACCTTTTCCTCGGGGGCGGGCTCGATACGCACGTTTGCACCGGGGACAGCTTCCACGATGGCGCGAATGCTCTTTAAGCCCAAGCCGTGCGACGCGCGGTCGCTTTTGCGCGTGACGATGCCGCTCTTGTCGGTCAAAAGAACACCGTCATAGCTGTTCTCCGCCGTAACGGTCAGCCATTTGACGCGGCGGGAGCCGGTAAAGGAGATGAAACGGTTCTCCGTGCATTTGGACGCGGCCTCGAAAGCGTTGTCCGCCAGATTGCACAACACGGTACACAATTCGTAATCCGCAAGCGGTATTTCGGAGCCGATGGGCACTTCGGCAAAAAATTCGATGCCCGCCTCCTCGCACCGATGCGCAAGGTTCTGCAAAATCGCGTCCACCAGCATATTGTCCGAATAGGAGCGCGTTTTGGAACGTGCGCCGTCAAAGCGTGTGGCGATACCGGCAAGGTATTCGCTGGCGCGTTCGTATTCGCCGCTGTCGATAAGCACCTTCAAACCGGCCAGCTGGTTTTTGTAGTCGTGTCGGAAGCGGCGCATTTCCTCTAAAGTCTGTGCCTGGGTGCTGTAATAGCTGTAGTAACGCATTTCCCTGGCGCGGGTGTCGCTCGTTCTCGCATGTTGTGTATGGCTCACGGTCGAACGGTATTTGACAAGCAGCCACAGCGCGGCAAACAGAATAATGTACAGCGCCAGATGTGTAAGCGCAAACAGCCGTGCGTCGGGCTTTTCGGCGTCGCCCAACGACCCTTCGGTGACCGAAACCACAAGATACGAAGTGATCAAAAGGTTGAGCACCAATAGGGTCTTGTAGGAAAACGTCTTTGTCTGCGTGCCGCCGACCACACACGCCGCACGGGCAATGAGCTCGAAGCCGCAGGAAAGCAGATAGCTGAAGGATATGACAAGAAGCGGCAGCAGGTAGCTTTCGGCCGAATCGAAGCGTATCGTTTCGCGGTAAAGATAAATGTGCCGATTGAAAACGATCTCTCCCAAGGCTGTGATCACCAGTCGCGCCGCCGTAAACAGAAGCGAATGCAGGGCGGCGGTGTAATATAGCAGAGCGGCCGACATGCGCAAAAACAGCGCATACAGCACGATGTGGATAAACAGAATAAGAAGCACCAGAAATTGCAATCTGCTGCCGCACACGGCCAGCGCCGTGACGGCGGCTTGAGCGGACGCCGTGAGCGCATACAGAAGGCGTTCGTTTTTCTCTGTTTTTCCGACCGTGAGTGCACTCTTAAGGCAGGTCACTCCGTACAAAGCACCCGCCAAACAGCATACGACAAATAAAATCAAAAAACAAACATCCGGCATAAGCGTGACCTCTTTTTGTGAACGCCTGTCAAAAAAACAGAATTTTTTCGTTCACTTCTGTCATATTATACCACATACGAACCGAAAAAGCAATAGTTTTCAAAAAATAGTCAATAAAATCCGCACACAAAATAAAAACACGCGTTTTAATTTTAGGTATTGTGATCTACTGTTTTCATATTCTTTTTATTTCCCTCTTTTTGAGAGCGACGGTCGATCTCGGCAAGCACCGCTTCAAACGGCACATTCACATCGGACAGCATAACCTGCACATGATACAGTAAATCGGCCACCTCGCCGACAAGCTCTCCCCGAAGCGTCTCGTTTTGCGTGCCGTCGGCCTTGAGGTTTTTGGCGGCAATGACCGTCTCGGTGCATTCCTCGCCGACTTTTTTCAAGATTTTATCCAATCCGCATTCGA
Source organism: uncultured Oscillospiraceae bacterium (assembly GCA_964646725.1). Lineage (GTDB taxonomy): Bacteria > Bacillota > Clostridia > Oscillospirales > CAG-382 > UMGS882. Next base: position 1,143 of record CAZYFX010000107.1, on the reverse strand, counting down.
ACAGGTAGCAGGTGTACGATTTTTCTTCGTGTGCCGTTTTGCGGCGTTCGATGACCTGCTCTTGGTCGAGAAGTATGCGGTCGGTGTAATTTGTTTTGTTCATGATTTTATGCTCCTTTAAAGATGTTTACAAAATTGTAGGGACAGGCGTCCTCGACTGTCCGCAACAACCAAATTTCGGCAGAGGTATTGTTTTTTGCATCGCGATTTTTTTGTCGTAACGGACCGTCGAGGACGACGGTCCCTACATGGATATTCAACCTTCATACATCTTCGTAAAAAAGCAACTTCTGTGCCCCGTATGACACGCCGCTCCCGTCTGATGCACCTTGACAAGCAGTGTATCGTTGTCGCAGTCGGAATAAATTTCCGTGACACGCTGTACATGTCCCGAGGTCGCACCCTTGTTCCACAGCTCGTTTCGCGATCGACTGTAAAACCAGGTGTAACCGCTCGCCAGCGTCCGTTCGAGCGACTCGCGATTCATGTAGGCCAGCATGAGCACCTCGCCGTTTTCCGCGTCCTGCACGACGGCCGGGATCAGCTCGCCTTTTTTGAAATATTCCGACAGCTTCTTTGTATCGATCAAAGTCTTACCCATAGGCCCCTCTCCTTTAAATACCGCTTTACGTCCTCCACGGTCATTTCCTTGTAGTGGAACACCGACGCCGCCAAAGCCGCGCTTGCTTCGGTTTTTTCGAATACCTCAGCAAAGTGCTCCTTTTTCCCGCAGCCGCCCGACGCGATGACCGGAATGCCGACCGCTTCGGATATTTCGGCGGTGAGCGGCAGATCGAAACCGTTTTTCGTGCCGTCGGCATCCATGCTCGTCAAAAGGATTTCGCCGGCACCAAGGCGCTCGACCTCGCGTGCCCAGGACAGCGCGTCAAGTCCCGTATCGATGCGTCCGCCGTGAACGAAAACATGATAGCCGTTCTCGGTCTTTTTCGCGTCGATGGCCACCACCACGCATTGAGAGCCGAAGCGGCTCGCGGCGCGTGTGATGAGCGTTTTGTCTTTCACGGCGGAGGAATTGACGGATATCTTGTCCGCCCCCGCCCGTAACAGTGTGCGAAAATCTTCGACTTCCGAAATGCCGCCGCCGACGGTCAGAGGGATAAAGACCTCGCGCGCCGTGCGTTC
>CAZYFX010000106.1:0-7131 GCA_964646725.1 uncultured Oscillospiraceae bacterium | reverse complement strand
GGAAAAATGATTGAGAGTTAAAACGCCGAAAAGCCGCATGGTTGAGCGGAAAATTGAAGAAGCCGCACGGTGTGCGGCTTCTTGGTTTGGTGGAGGCGAGGAGAGTCGAACTCCTGTCCGAAAACCCATCCCCACAGCCTTCTACGAGCGTATCCCGTCGTTTGGATTCCCCCGTATGAGCGCCGCCGGGCAGGCTCTCACAGTCGGTAGCTTATAAGTTCATGCCGCGTCTCAAAGCGTTGACACGTTCACGTTCACTGCTGAATGACGCCATAGCCCGCGCCGCAGTCCTCGCAGGTATGACGGCCGCCTGAGTTAGGCAGCGTATGCTAAATTATCGTTAGCGTTTAATTTTAGAATTGCGGCGTTTTAAAGAGCTTCCGCACCTCTGCTCGCTTACCGTGGCTCAAGATCCCCGTCGAAACCTTTACGCCCCCGTATTTCTTTTATTTGTTCCGCGCATCCGCTCTACAGACGATTCCGCTCCTTCATGGCTCGTTCGATGTCGCGTCCGGCTTCCTTTTTGGCAAGACTGTCGCGTTTGTCGTACAATTTTTTACCCTTGCACAGCCCAATCTCGACCTTGACGCGCGAACCCTTGAAGTACAGCTTTAACGGAACCAGCGTCAGTCCGTCCTGCGTCACGAGCCCGAGCAACTTCAGTATCTCTTTCTTGTGCATGAGAAGGCGTCGGTCGCGAAGCGGATCCTTGTTGAAAACGTTTCCCTTTTCATACGGACTGATGTGAAGGCCGGTCGCATAAAGCTCTCCCTTTTCGATGACGCAATAGGAATCCTTCATGTTGACCGTGCCGGCGCGGATGCTCTTGACCTCCGTCCCGAACAGCTCGATACCGGCTTCGTAGGTTTCTTCGACAAAATAGTCGTGATACGCCTTTTTGTTTTGTGCGGCAAGCTTGACCGCTTCCTTTTCCACCGGCATAGGTACACTCCCTTCACGGTTTTCTCTGCTTTCTATATTATACTATAAACCGTAAAAAAATACAAGGGTTTTGAATGAATTTTTCGGTTTTTACGCATCCCTTTGTTTTCGCTTTTTTGTTCACCAAATTCACTAAAAATATTTTCCGAATTTGATAGGCTTTCGGCGCTTCAGCTGATATAATAATATCAAATTTCAGCGATTTAATTTGGTAAAGCGATAAAGTGCAAATTTTCGCTCATCTTCCCGCCCGGAGGTCAAAAACACATGAGAACCAACAATACCAACATTCCCGAAGGTATGCGCGACGGCGTGTACGAAGAGATTCAAGCCGCCCGAACGCTCGGCGACGCTTTGCTGTCGCTCTACAAGAAGCGCGGCTATGCCGAGGTCGTCACGCCGACGGTGGAATTTTTCGATGTGTTCAACGTCAAAAACCGCGTCATCCCCGAAGAAAAAATGTTCAAATTCACCGACACGAGCGGAAGGCTTGCCGTACTGCGTCCCGACAACACCATGCCCATGGCGCGCATGGCCTCCGCACGGCTCAAGCACGCGCCGCGCCCGGTCAAGCTGTGCTACGATCAGAACGTTTTCCGTATGCCGAGCGGCTATTCCGGTATGCGCAGTGAATTTGAGCAGACCGGGATCGAGATCATCGGCGGTGACGGGCTGCGGAGCGATTTAGAGTGTCTGACGCTGGCCGTCGAGTCCCTCAAACAGTTGAATCTCTGTATGACTGGCGGCTCGGGCGGCGCGTACCGTTTGGAGATCGGACACGCGGGGTTTGCGGCGGCACTCGTGAACAGTCTGGGATTGGAGGACACCGAAAAAGAGGCGGCGTTAAGCTGTGTGGCGGCGAAAAATTCGTCGGCGCTTGCGTTCCTGAAGGACGGACGCGAAAGCATGGACAAGGCGATCCGCCTTTTGCAGAAGCTTCCGCGGCTGTTCGGCGGCAAAGAGGTACTCGACAAGGCACGCACGCTGTGTGAGGGTGTGCCGGACGCCGAGGCGGCGCTCGATTATCTGCTGTACATCTACACGACGTTGGAAAAAGCGGGACTTGCGGAAGCGGTTTTGATCGATCTGTCCATCGTCCACGAAATGGAATACTACACCGGATTGGTTTTTCGCGGCTACATCGAAAACCTCGGCGAAGCGGTGTTGGGCGGTGGACGGTACGACACGCTTCTCGAAAACTTCGGAGAGAGCACACCGGCCACCGGCTTTGGCGTCAACATCAGCGCCCCGGCCGACCGCTTGGCCAAAAGCTTTAAGGACGCGCGCGTCGAACGGTGCTTGGTGTACAGTGAGCCGGATGAGCTGGCGGCGGCACTTGCTTATATGGAAAAGAGCGATACGGTCTGCGAGCTGTCCTGCTCGGCCGATTTCGAGGAGGCGCTGGCGTATGCGTCCGAAAAAGGAATGACGTGCGTGGTGCGCATTTGCGACAGAAACACGGTGCAGATCACACAGCTTAACGGATAAACGCGGAGGATAAAGGAATGCTGCGAATTGCATTGACCAAAGGGCGCATTGAGGCGGGAGCGGTCGAAATGCTCGAAAAGGCGGGCTACGATTGCTCGGAATTGAAAAACAAGGGACGCAAGCTGTTCTTCACGGTCGGCGACCGTATCGAAGTGGTTTTGGCCAAGGCGGCCGATGTAATCACCTATGTGGAGCACGGCGTGTGCGACGCGGGCGTCGTGGGTAAGGATACGATCATGGAGAGCGACGGTGCGTTTTACGAAGTGCTCGATCTGGACTTCGGCAAATGCCGCTTCGCTTTGGCCGCCAAAAAGGGAACGGACTTTTTCGAGGGATTTTCCCACAAGGTCATCGCTTCCAAATATCCCAGAGTGGCCAAGGACTATTTTCGTTCGCTCGGAATGGATGTGGAGATTGTCAAGATCGAAGGTTCGGTGGAATTGGCGCCGCTGTTGGGGCTGGCGGACGGAATCGTGGACATTGTGGAAACCGGCTCGACCCTGAAGGAAAACGGATTGGAGATCGTCGCGCAGGTCGCACCCGTCAGTGCGCGGTTCATCGTCAACACCGTCGGCATGAAGATGAAAAAGAACGAGCTCGACGCTTTGATCGAAGCGTTGGAAAAACAGCTTTCTTAACGCCATGGTTACAGATATAAGGAGGAAAACGCATATGCTGTCCGTCATAGAAAATAACACATCGGCTTGTGAAGCCTTTTTGAAGAAGCTTGAAACTCGCGGAGCGGCTCCGAGTGCCGAGGTCATCAAGACCGTAACGGATATATTGGAAGACGTGCGTCGGAACGGAGACGCGGCGCTGCTGTCCTATACCGAACGCTTTGACCGCGTGAAGCTGACTTCCGAGACGCTGGAAATGAAGCGTGAAGCCCTTCGGGCACAGGCCGATAAAGTTCCCGAGGACTTAAAGGAAACCATTCGCCGCGCGGCGGAGAACATTCGTCGCTACCACGAAAAGCAGCTTCGGCAAAGCTTTTTTGACATGAGCGATACCGAAAAAACGGTGGGAATGCGTATCACGCCGAAAAAACGCGCGGGCGTGTATGTGCCGGGCGGCCGTGCGGCATATCCGTCGAGCGTGCTCATGAACGTGATTCCGGCCAAGGTGGCGGGCGTAGAAGAAATTATTATGACCACGCCGCTTCGGGACGGCGAGATTCCCCCGGCGGTAGCTTTTGCGGCGCTTGTCGCGGGCGTTGACCGCGTATTCTTATGCGGCGGCGCACAGGCGATTGCGGCGCTTGCTTACGGCACCGAGAGCGTTCCGCGCGCGGATGTGATTGCCGGCCCCGGGAACATCTATGTGGCCACCGCCAAGCGACTGGTGTACGGCGCTTGCGACATCGACATGATCGCCGGCCCCAGTGAAGTGTTGGTGATTGCGGACAGCTCGGCCGAACCTGCCTTTGCGGCGGCGGATCTTCTGTCGCAGGCCGAGCACGATCCGTTGGCGTCTCCGATCCTTTTGACGGATGACGAACGGTTGGCCGAGGCGGTCGCCGATGAACTCGAAAAGCAGGTTGCGCGGCTCTCCCGTTCGGAGATAGCGATGCGTTCGGTGTCGGATTACGGTGCGGCGGTCGTTTGTGAAAACATGGAGGAATGCTTTGCGCTTGCGGCGCGTATTTCCCCCGAACATTTGGAGCTTTTGACCCGAGAACCGCTTGCCGATCTGTCGAAGGTGCAGAACGCGGGCTCGATTTTTGTGGGCGCGTATTCGCCCGAACCGCTCGGCGACTATTTCGCCGGTCCCAACCATGTGCTTCCGACCGGCGGCACGGCGCGGTTCGCTTCGCCGCTTTCGGTGGATACCTTCATCAAAAAAAGCGGCGTGATCTGCTATACCAAAAAGGGACTGGCCGCCTACAAGGACGATATCATCCGCTTTGCCGAATCGGAAGGTTTGGGCGCACATGCTTCCTCCGTGCGGATACGTTTTGAAACGGAGGATGCGTAATGTTTAACGAAAATCTGTTTGCGAAAAAGCTTGCGGGACTTACGCCCTACGCGGTCGATACGGAACGGTACGCTTTGCGGTTGGACGCCAACGAAAGCTGTTTTTCTCTGCCCGAGGAGCTGACGGACAGCTTAGCCGAGACACTTCGTCGGGTGGACTTCAACCGCTACCCCGACCCGTCGGCTTCGGCACTTTGCGGAGCTTTTGCCGCCTATTACGGCATTCGGAAGGAAAACGTCTGTGCCGGGAACGGCTCGGATGAGATTCTGTCGATCCTCATGAACGGCTTTGTCGATAAGGGCGAGGCGGTCATGACCCTTTCGCCCGACTTTTCCATGTACGCCTTCTATGCGTTGCTTGCCGAATTGAGAGTCGTGGACTGCCCCAAAAGAGCCGACCTGCAAATCGATTTTGCCGCCGCCGAAGAAAAAATCCGCACGCAGGGGGTCAAGCTGTGCGTGTTTTCCAACCCCTGCAACCCGACCGGCCGTATCGAATCCAAGGCGGATATCGTCCGTCTGGCGACCGCCTGTCCCGACACGCTGTTCGTCGCGGACGAAGCGTATATGGATTTTGCGGGAGAGCGGCGCGAGAGCGAGAGCTTTTTGCGCGACGTGACCGATTACGCGAACATCATCGTGCTCAAAACGCTGTCCAAGGCGTTGGGCTCTGCGGCTCTGCGGCTCGGCTTCGTGGTCGCGGACGAGCGTTTCTGCCGCATGTTTGCCGCCGTCAAAAGCCCGTACAACGTCAACAGCGTTTCGCAGGCCTTCGGAACGGCAGTCCTGCAAAGGCCGGGACTTTTGCGCGAACGCACGGCGTACATCACCCGCGCGGCGATTTCCTTGCGCACGGCGCTCATCGACGCGGGCGTGGCGGAAATGCCGCCGTTATTCACCAATTTTGTGTATTACCGTTCGCCGAAAGCGCGCGAAACGTATGAATATTTAAAGCAAAACGGCGTTCTTGTGCGCTTTTTCGAATCGCAGAGTGCCCTTCGCATCACGACGGGGACGCTTTCGCAGAACGAAACGCTGATTTCGCTTTTGACCGCAAAACCCGACCGAAAGGAGCTTTTACATTGAGAACCGCAACCGTTGCACGAAAAACCGCCGAAACCGATATTACGTTCACCCTCTCCGTCCGCGAGGACGGCCGAAAGGGCTCTTTTTCCGGCACAAGCGGCGTCGGCTTTTTCGACCATATGTTAAGTGCCTTTGCCGTACACGGTGGCTTCGATGTCACGCTTTCCTGCAAAGGTGACCTTGAAGTAGACGCCCATCACACGGTGGAGGACGTCGGCATCGTTTTGGGTACGGCACTGGCCGAAGCGGTCGGAGATCGGCGCGGTATCGCGCGCTTTGCCGACATTCTTTTGCCCATGGACGAGGCACTTTGCCGTTTGGCGCTCGATTTCGGCGGCCGCGCGTACCTTGTGTTCGACGCGGACTTCAAGTCCGACCGCATCGGCGCCTACGACACACAGCTGACCGTCGAATTTATGCGTGCGCTTGCGTTTCACGCCGGACTGACGCTTCATATGAGTGTGCTGTACGGAGACAACGACCATCACATGACCGAAGCCTGCTACAAGGCACTCGGCAAAGGCCTCGGAGCGGCGGTGCGCATCGTGTCGGACGATGTGCCGTCCTCCAAGGGTGTGTTATAGGAGTGCGGTATGAAAAAGATTACGGTCATCGATTACGGCCTGGGCAATCTGCATTCGGTCTGCGCGGCGCTTGCGCATGAGGGACTTTCGCACACGGTCACAAGCGACAGAAACGAGATCGCCCGCGCCGAAGCGTTGATCTTACCCGGCGTGGGGGCTTTCCCCGACGCGATGAAGATGTTATCGGAAACGGGGCTTGTCGAGGTTATACGCGAACAAAGCGCAAAAGGCGTTCCGCTTCTCGGTATCTGTCTCGGTATGCAATTGCTGGCCGACGCAAGCGACGAGGGTGTTCCGACGGCGGGTCTGGGGCTTATTCCGGGTGTGTGCCGCAAACTAAGCGTTCCCGGCTTAAAAGTGCCACATGTGGGCTGGAACAGTCTGGTGAAAGATCGCGCGGACTGTCCGCTTTTGGAGGGGCTCGGGGAGGAACCGTACATGTATTTTGTGCATTCCTATCACTTCTGCCCGAAGAATCCGTCGCATTTGGTCGCGCACACGGTATACGGCGGATCCGTTTCGGCTATCGTCACGAACGGAAGAAATGTGTTCGGCGCACAGTTTCATCCCGAAAAGAGCGGCGACGCGGGACTGGCACTGTTGCGGAACTTCGGCGCGTGAGCCGCGCAATCCCTCAGCCGGCTCGGCCGAGGCAATGCTGTCAACTTAAGCATTGTTTTACACAAGAGCGTCCGTGGTGAGTGCGAGTTTTTAAGTTTGCGGATAGAGGCAGTACGCTAAACCGTTTCAGCAAACTCAATATTGCCACTGCACTATCCGTTTTATGAGATTATCCTACTGTTAAGCTTGCAGTACCTACGTCATTTCCGCAATGTAACGATCTTGCGTTAGAAGTAGCCTATGTCTTTTCCACCGGTTCAAAACCTAACATGCGGGTACTTGACGTACTACCGGTTTTGCAGAGTATTCGGTAGTAGCACAGGCTTTCAAATTCAGCATAAATTCCGCTCCGCATGAGTTTTGAACCGTCCCCGGGAGTCCGGAGGGTCGCAACCCTTGGGCTGCTTTTTGGTTCTTTTTGCAGAAGCAAAAAGAAT
>CAZYFX010000105.1:0-7347 GCA_964646725.1 uncultured Oscillospiraceae bacterium | reverse complement strand
AATCGCACATACTTAAGATATTTTCGTAAATATCCTCTGCCATTAAGTCTCCGAACAAAACCAAATAACAACCTGTTCTGCAACCCATCGGACCGAAATAAACCACATCGTCCTTTATTTCGGAATTTCTGAAATAAGTTGCCGCCAAATGTTGATTGTATGCAACGCGGGCATATCGATAACAGGTTGTCTATTCGGCGCAACCATTCTCAAATCGAAAGTGGTTACCGTAACGTCGTTTTTTCTGTCCTTCCTTTAGACATAAAGCCCCGCGTATAAATTTAAATGATCTATTTTAAAACTCTCAATCTTATTCGTTTTCATTTTAGTTCAACGAAAAACTGCGGCATATGAAAAGAACCGCAAAATGTGGGATTTAACGCCAACAAATTTTTTTCGGTAATTCCGCCCTCCGTCTCTATACGATAAGCATTAAAAACCATTTCGGAAAACTTCGACGCATCTATAGCGGCGTTCGAAATAACAAATTCCGCACTGTATCCGTTCTCACGGGGCGTAACCTTTGTCTCAAAGGCTTTAGGAAGCATTTTTACGCGCAATCCGTTAACGCCGTTAGTAATTTGAGCACAAAAAGCCGTCCCGTTGGGCGCAAGCTCAAATTCATAATACTTTCGTCTCTCTTTTTCTTCGGTCGAAAGAAGGGCGCCGAAAATCCATTCTCGACGCCCTCCGTGCTTACAGCTCGATATAGGCTTCTCTGCTTGCGCCGACCGAAATATACTTAATGTTGCAATCGACCTTTTCCGCAAGGAAAGCAATATATTTTTTTGCGTTTTCGGGAAGCTCGTCGTACGAACGGCAGGCGGAAATGTCGCACTTCCAGCCGTCCAGGTACTCGATCACGGGCTTTGCGATATCCAATCGCAGACCGCTCGGAAATTCCGTCGTGATCTCGCCGTCGATGTCATACGCCACGCACACCGGGATCTTATCCATATACGACAGCACGTCGAGCTTGGTCAAAGCCACCTCATCCGCGCCCTGCAAAATCACGCCGTACTTGGAAGCCACCACGTCGAACGCGCCGACTTCGCGGGGACGTCCCGTTGCCGCGCCGTATTCGCCGCCGGCCTTGCGAAGCTCTTCCGCCTCCTCACCGCTCATTCGCACGGTAAAGGGACCCGCACCGACGCAGGTCGAATAGGCCTTCATGACGCCGATGCTCTTGTCCACCTTCAAGCCCGGAATGCCCGCGCCGATGGGAGCGAACGCCGCGATGGTGGAAGAGGACGACGTGTAGGGGTAAATACCGAAATCGATGTCGCGCAGTGCGCCGAGTTGTGCTTCGAACAGAATGTTTTTGCCCTCGGCATGAGCCGCACGTAAGAATGCACCGACGTCGCAAACGAACTTCTTCAACGGATCGCCGTATTCGTGGAGCCATGCCATGATCTTTTCGGGATCGACCGCTTCGGCCCCGTAGCCGCCCTCGATGAGCAGATTCTTGTAGCCGACGATGTTGGTAACCTTTTCGCACAAATCGTCCTCAAAGAACAGGTCGCTCATACGGATGGTCTTTTTCATGTACTTGTCGCTGTAGACGGGCGCGATGCCGCGACGGGTCGAGCCGTAGGGCTTGCCGGTCACACGCGTTAAGCGCTCCTCCTCCAACTTATCGAGCTCCACATGATACGGAAGCACGATGGTCGCATGGTCGCTGATCTTCAAATTGGCAGGGGTGATGGAAATGCCGCGGTCGGTCAAGCGCTTCATCTCGCCCACAAGGTGCTGTAAATCGATGACCATGCCACCGCCCATAACATTGACGACCTCGGGACGGAAAATGCCGCTGGGCAGAAGATTGAGCTTGAATTCGCCGAATTCGTTGATGACGGTATGACCGGCGTTGTTGCCGCCCTGGTAACGCGCCACGATGTCGGCCTTTTCCGCAAGCAGATCGACCATACGGCCCTTGCCTTCATCGCCCCAGTTGATACCGGAAATTGCTGTTAACATAAATTGCCATTCCTTTCCTGCAAAACGAGTAGATCACCTGTCGAAGTGAAAAATTTGACAAATGGAAATAATTGCGTCATAAGCATTATTACAATTTATTATATAATAAAGGTGGCAAAAAGTCAAGACGGAAAGCCGCAAATTTACACCGCGTTTAAACGCGGCATACGTTCCGCGCCTTATTCCGTCAAAAACATAAGGAAAAGAGGAAAAACCATGCTTAAAAAGCTCCGCGCGTTATTTGACGCAACCGGCAAAGAAAAAAGTCAAAACCGCCGCATGGCCGCAAAGCTGTCCGACATGCCCTTCAAATACATCAGCGAAAAAGATGCTTCGGGCGTCGAGACGATCCTTGCGCGCGGCGGTCACATCAATTTGACCGGCGAAAACGAGCTTTGTGCGACAAGCGGCATAAAAACCGTCTTTCGGTTAGCCGTCGATGAGATGAAAATATGGGAATTCATGAGTTTGAACGGCTGTGTCATTACTTTCGTTGATTTAGACACCGAAAAAGAGCGCACGGTCACGGTCTACTATGACGCTCACCTGTCTTAAAAGCGGTCAGTTTTCCAATATATTCGCCTCGGACAGGTGCTTCACAAAGGCCTTGACATCCTTTTCGGCCTGCTCTTCTGTTACCTCATATTCCGCAAGCAGAGCGCGAACGAGCGCCTTCTCATCCGTGCAGCCGTCGCTTAAAGCTTTCCACAACAGCGCGCCGGATTCGTTTAAGGTGATCATCCCGTTGAAGATTTGCGCGGCCTCTCCGACCGCCACCACCACATAGGCCTCCGAGACCTGACGCAAAATAAAGCCCTCTCTGATTTTCATATCCATTTCCTTTCTTTGTAATACTCTCTATTTCTGTTTTTTTACTCTGTCCCAATATTCCATCGCCGCCCGCTCGGTCTTATTGTCACCGAAGCGATAGTACACGCGGTTCTTGATATCCTCGGGCAGATAGCATTGGTCGTACCAGTGATTCGGAGAATCGTGCGGATAGACGTAGGCGCGGTTCTTATCGGCCGACGGTTGATTGGAGTCGCGGATATAGTCCGGTATATGCAGTCCGCGTCCGGCACGTATATCATCGACCGCCGCCGCGTAGGCCATGTACGAAGAATTGGATTTCGGCAATGTCGCAAGATACACCACCGCCTCGGCAAGCGGTATGCGTCCCTCGGGAAGTCCCAACTGTACGGCGTTGTCACAGCACGCTTTGACCACGACCGCCGCCGTCGGATGCGCCAGTCCTATATCCTCCGACGCGATGACAAGCAAGCGCCGTATGGGTGAGAGCAGATCGCCCGCTTCCAAAAGCCTTGCAAGGTAAAACACCGCCGCGTTCGGGTCGGAGCCGCGTATGGATTTTTGAAACGCCGACAAAAGGTCGTAGTGCTCGTTTCCGTCCTTATCCATTTTTAACGAATAGGACGAAATGCACTGCGAAGCAAGCTCCGCTGTCATACGCTCCCCCGCCGCCTGATAGCAAAGTTCGAACGCTCCCAACGCACGGCGCACGTCACCGCAGGCCGCCTCGGCGATATAGGACAGCGTTTGCGAAACATTGTCCGCAAGCGGCATCGGTTCGCCGTTTTCTTCGCTTTTTTCGGTCACGGATAAAATGCGATAGGCACGAACAAGCGCACGTTCGATCTCCTTCCCCACCACAGGCTTGAATTCAAAGACGGTACAGCGGGACAATACGGCGGGATAGACCGAAAAGTAGGGATTGTCCGTCGTCGAACCGATGAGCGTTATGCGCCCGTCTTCGATAAATTCGAGTAAGCTCTGCTGTTGCTTTTTGTTGAAATACTGTATCTCGTCGATGTATAGAAGGATCCCCTCCGCGCCGAATACCGAGCCGGTTTCGTCGCAGACCTTGCGGATATCCGCAAGAGACGCATCGGTTGCGTTGATTTTTCGTAACGCCATGCCGGCACCGGAAGCGATGATGTTCGCTACCGTCGTTTTCCCGGTACCCGGCGGGCCGTAAAAGATCATATTCGGTATCTTTCCCGACGTGACCGCCCGATACAAAAGGCAATCCTTTCCGAGAAGATGCGACTGCCCGACCACTTCGTCGAGCGAACGTGGGCGAATTTTATCCGCAAGCGGAGACATACTTTTCACTTCCGTTTCTGCAGAATGCCTTAATAGTCGGCCGCAATCGTCTCACCCATGGAAAGCTTGAGCAAATAATCCGAAGCCTTGGTGATGTACGAACGGTTGGTGTAGAACTCGGCCGAGCCGTCCAACGAAATAAGGTCGCGCGTCGTGGAAATGACGGTGAACGAATACGCCGCCTTTTCGCCGTAATCGGTGATATAGGAGAAGGAAAACTCCTCGCCGCCCATCACATCTCCCGATGCGGCATAGCCATCAATGCGAATCGAAAGAAGGGCCATATAAAACTGACGGAACGAAGCGGTATCCACATTTTCCCCGGTATCGGCATCGGTCACGACCAGTTCCTTGCCTTCGCCCTCCAAACGGAAGCGACGGGTCACGCCCGCGATATGCGCGGTCAGTTCGGAAATATCGTTGATGTTGACCTGAAAAACACTTGCGTCGATAAAGTCAAGCAGCTCATATTCTAAAAACGGCGCATTTTCCAGCGGAAGAACGGCAATATAATCCATATACGGCGAATAGGCGTAGTAGCACACCGCGCCGTCCGTATCGGTAAAGCGGTTACCCGTGATGAAGCGGTAATCGTCCGCGCCGCTTGTGTAGCTTACGTCGTTGGACGCCACGGCAAGCCCGTATTTTTCGAACAGTGCGTTCGCGTTTTCCTCACCGCCTGCAAGCACATTCGTCTCAACCACACGGCTTCCCTTGAGTGAACCGAGTGCTTCCAACGCTTCATAGTATCGGTTCAACGACGCGGAATAGCCGCCCGGATAGGTTAACTTATGTAAATCGGTATCGCTTCCGGCAGAGCGTATTTCCTCCGGAACAATCTCGCTTGCCATAAACAGCTCGCCGTTTTTGGTGATCGAAAAGGCATCCATGTACTGATATTCGCTTTGCGAAAGCGTCGGCATGAGGACAGGATCGAGAAAATCCAAAACATCCGTAAAGAACACCGCAACGCCCGAATCGACCACATACACATATGGCTTGGACGTATCCTTGACATAATAGGAATCGCCCGAAACGGTCGTGCCGCCGATCAAAAGTGTGTGACTGACTCCACCGCTTTCGGTAACACACACGCGCGTCGGCGAAGAGGCCTCATCCAACCCGAAGGGAGCCAAAAGCGCATTGGTTTCATATTCGCCGTCCACCCGTTGCGTGGCTAACATAAAGCGGGCTTCCACCTTCAGATCGGCAAGCGATTCCGCCTTGTACATAAGCATCTCGTAGCCGCGAAGCAGATATTCCCCCATCTTGTCCTTATACAGCTCATATGAACCGTTGGCACCGGTCACGCTCACCGACTGCAACGAATCGAGCTCTATTTCGGGAAACACATAAGGGCGCGACGTATAGGTGATCTCACTGTCGGCCGCAAGCGTCAGCGTCGTATCGGTGCGCGACACGACACGAACGGTGTCCGTACCCTTTGCGGAATAGCTGTATTCGAGAAGATCGCCCTGCTCGTCATACAACGCAAGCTCCAGCGTATAACCGTTATGCAGCATACGGATGACTCCGTATGCCACAGCAAGCAGCACGGCAAGCACACCCAACAGAACGACAAAGCGCTTTTGCGCCGTCAACATTCCTTTTTTGGTTTTCTTTTGATCCATTAAGCCTTTTTCCTCTTGATATAGACGGCTGTTCCGACGGCCGCGATGATAAGCGGAACAACGGCCGAAAGCAGAACGGTATAGGTTTTGAAATTATCCTGTGTTACGGTGATGGCGGTGTCCTCAAGCACCTTATAGGAGATACCGGACACAACATTGGTATTGCCCATCACCGAAAAAGCGTTCTTTAAAATGTCCGCATTGGAGAACGACTGCTCCGAGACATAGTTCATGTAGTCGGCCGAACCGCACACCAGAACGTATGCGTTGTACTCGTTGCTGTCGTAGATTTTCGTGTACGATGAAAGCGTCATGACCGGCATGGAGCCTTCGGCATTCACGCTTCCGTCGTGCGAACGACCGGAACCGGACGTGGTCGTATAGACGGGCGAAACGGTCTTTTCGGATTTCTCGTTAAACAGCACCGCAAGCGGCGTTGCATTGCCGAACACGGTTGCCCGCACACCGCTTGCGGTCACGGAGCCGTGAATTTTCTCACCGAGCTCTTCATCGGACGGCGTGCCTAAGAAATACAGCCCATAAGAATCCAATGCACCGGCCGAGCCCTCGATCACGATATCGCCGCTCGTATAGCCTATGCCCCAATCGTCCGCCAAAAAGCCCGAAAATTCGGTAAGTGCCGGCGTTTCGGGACTGATGAACACCATCAGGTTTCCGTAATTTTTGGTGAGATAATTGTTAAGTAAGCCGATCTCGTTGACGCGCCCCTCTTTGGCGGCCGACACACCTGTGTAGTCGTATTTCGGATTGCTGATGATGAGAAGGTCGTAGGAATACAGCTCTTGCTCCGACACGTTCTTCAAGTCGATTTCGGACACCTCATAGCCTTGTTCGCGAAGCAAGGTCTCCACCGAGCTGCGCTTTTCTTCGCCGTGACCGGTGATAAAAGCGGCCTTCTGCGGCTCACCGACGGCGGTCTGTAAAATTGCGCTTGTCAGCTTGTTCTCTCCGTCATAGGCGAAAATAGCACCCGTGTCGGAAGATAACTTAAAGAATCGCTTGAGCGGATAGACGATGTAGCGCTTGGTTTCGGGGCAATTGACAATAACCGAGGACTGGGAAACGATATCCGTCGAGGTCTTTTTGAACTGATTGAAATAGACGGGATCCTTCACGCTGTCGCGATAGATCACGGACACCTTATCGTTGACCGTGCGGTATTTTTCCGCAAGACGCTTGACATAGGACAGCTCGTTCGAGTCGGTCACACGATCCTCGGTCATGCAGAAGATGATCTCCACCTCACGTTCGAGCGAGGACAGCACTTCAAGCGTCGGGGCGGATATATCGTATATTTTTTCCCCGGTCAGATCGAGATAAAAGCCGCCGTTCAATCCCGCCACAGCGGAAAATACGGCATTTAACAGAATCACAAAGGCCGAAAAGACAGCCGTAAACACAACGGCCACCGAGCCGTATTTAAAGCGACGCGAACCGAACAGCGTGCGGAACGACGAACGGCTTTTTCTGTTTTGATTTTCGTTTTTCACGGTCAAGCCCACCTTCTTTTCTCATAGACACGAATGGTCAAAAACAAAAATACGACCGTCAGGCTGATATAGTATACAATCGCCGTAATATCAAACACACCGGA
>CAZYFX010000104.1:0-7348 GCA_964646725.1 uncultured Oscillospiraceae bacterium | reverse complement strand
AAAGACAAGACGAAGGGACAGCTCCTCCTTCAATACAACAATGCCGAAAGCGGAGGAAAGTAAGGTCGATCCGGCTGTTGTCATAACGCTGAGTCGGGAAACACTCACCAAAGACAGAACCAAGACGTTCACCGTCAGGGTTATCATGATCGAAACAGCAAAGACAGCCGAATACAGAAAGGTGACGGAATTCATGTGCAGCGAAAAGCCGTTTCCGACAAAGAAAAAGACGCAGGCAAACAGCGCATTCAACAAATTATAGGTCATAAAATGTTGAAGATCTGCGGAAAAGCCGAGCTGAAACCGCTTCCCGAGATAGGTTCCGAGCATGGACAGCAAAGCGGAAACGGTAAAAAGACTGAAAACGAGCATACAATGTCCTCCACAAACAGGTTTCTCGGAAAGATTTTACCTTTTTTCTCTTTACAAATCAAGTCAAAACGTATACAATATTAGGACAATTAAGCCGGAGGTGAAAAAACAGGCATAATGAACACGGATACATTACAGCTGCGCGAAAACGATTTGCGCTGCACGGTACATATCAATTCGGAAGCCGAGCTGTTGGCAGTGGAGAGCGGCAAGGTGTCGATTATGCTCGGCGGACAGGCTCATACCGTCGAAGCCGGGGAAGCGGTGCTTATATTCCCCTATCAGTTTCACGGCTTTACACATGAAAAAACGACCAAAGCAAAGGTGTACATGTTTTCTCATGCCGCAGTGGAAGATTTTTGCAAGGAATACAATTCCGGCCTGTTTGAAAACCAAATATTTCGTACAGCTCCCGCGCTGTGTTCGTATCTTGAATACGCTTTAGAGCATTTGGACGCACCGCGCGCCGATTTAACCGTCAAAAGCATGTTTTATGCCTGCGCTTCCGCTTTTTTGGAGCAGAATCCCCCTCGCGCGTGTATGGGCAAAACGGATTTTTCGGTGCAACGGGTCGCCGAATATGTGCTGTCGCACCTTTCCGAAAATCTGACCCTACAGCAAACCGCCCGACACTTCGGCATGAACAAAAACGTTTTGAGCCGCTCTTTTGCCGACTTGATCGGCGTTCGATTCGCGGAGTTTGTCAACAATGTGCGCATTGAGAAAGCAAAGACGCTGCTTCTCGGAAGTAACGATACGGTCATCGAGATCGCTTTTACCTGCGGCTTCGGCTCGGTACGGAGCTTTAACCGACTGTTTTTCAAATGTGTCGGCTGTACGCCTACGGATTACCGCAAGCACTTTTGACAAATTGTCCGTAAATCGTACCGTTTTGTCTTGACGGAAATGAAACATTTTGCTATCATAAACGTACAGGCTCGGAGAATCTCCGAGTGAATACGACAGAACAGGAGATGTTTGTTTTGAAAGAAATCAAGCGTTTTTTCGGACTTCATTTTGATTTTCACGCGGGAAACGAAGTCGAGATCGGCGATCATACGGATCCGACCGATATCGAACGGTATATTGACTGCGCTCATCCGGATTATATCCAATGCGACTGTAAGGGACATCCCGGAAATTCCAGCTATCCGACAAAGGTCGGACATCCTGCGGAAAAGCTGGTCGCGGACAATCTTCGCATTTGGTCGGATACGGTAAAAAAGCACGGACTTCCGCTGTTTGTCCATTATTCGGGTGTTTTTGACGCACATTATGCGAAAACACATCCCGAAGCGGCGGCTTGCGACGAAAACGGAACGCCGACCGACAGAGCCTCCGTTTTCGGGCCGTATGTACATGAATTACTGATCCCGCAGTTGAAAGAGTTGATCGATGATTACGGTATAGACGGCGCATGGGTCGACGGTGAATGTTGGGCGGTGGAACGTGATTTTTCCGAAAACGCCAAGCCCTATTTGCGCGACGGTATGACAATATCCGAGCACAACGCGCTTATGCGCGAGGGCTTTTTGCGCTATGTAAAAACCTATGTGGACGAAATTCACGCTTACGCTCCGGATTTTAAGATTGCAAGCAACTGGCTGTATTCCGGTGTCATGCCCGCAAAGCCCGAGATTGATGTGGATTATCTTTCCGGAGATTTTGCCGCCAACAACAGCGTCAGCATGTATGCGGAGCGTTTTCAGAGCCGATGCATGGCCGCACAAAATTGTCCGTGGGATCTTATGGCCTGGAGTTTCTGTGCTATGCGTCATGCGGACAAATCCGCTGTTCAGCTTATGCAGGAGGCGGCGCCCGTCTTGATGCAGGGCGGCGGTTTTCAGTTGTATTTCAGACAAAATCCGGACGGAAGTGCCCAACGCATCCAAAGCGATACCTTGCGCCAAACAGCCGATTTCGTACATGCACGCCGTATGCTGTTTGAGAAAAAGCCGATCGCGCAGGTGGGTGTATTTTATTCGGAAAACGCCTACATGCAGTTGCCGCCGACCGAAGCCTGTGAAACGTTCGGCAATATGACTGCCCTAAACGCGGTCGTGGGCACTTTAAACGTAACATTAGACGCACAGTACACCGCCGGTATCGTTTACGAATATCAAACGGACACATTGAAGAATTATGAGATCGTGATCGTTCCCGAATGGGCGACGTTGGACGATGCGGTGGAAGAAAAGCTTGCGGCTTATGTCAAAGAAGGCGGACGTTTGCTTGTAATCGGCGCGGAAGCCTGCAAAAAACTCGGAACGCGTTATGAGGCGGATTTCCGTGAGATAAACGACTACAAATCTCTCTTTTTCGCGGACGAAAACGGAAGCTTCTGTCCTCTTGCAGATGCATCCGGCGCGTGCAAGGCCTTGGATATCGGACATGGAAATGCCACTCTGTACCGCAATTCCGATTTGCGGACGGCCGCCATTCCCGCTTATCGGATCGATACCGTCGGAAAAGGAAAAATCGCTTGGCTTCCCGTGAATTTCGGAAGCGCTTATTTCCTCTGTCAAACGCACATACACATCCGTTTCTTCAAGAAGATTTTGACCGATTTGGCGAAGCCGTTTGTGGATGCCAATCGGAAGTCGATCGAAATTTCCCTGCAAAAAGCCGAAAACGGTCTGATCTTGAATCTGTTGAACACGGTCGAAGGACACAACGCCGCAAGTCACCTCACCTTTGATGAGCTGACCCCGATTTACGACATCACGCTTCGTATTCGGAAAGCCTTTGCCAACGTTTCCATGCCTCTCGGCGAAGAGTTTTCGTTTGAAACGAATGAGGACGAGACAATTGTTCGGTTGAAGAAGCTGGACATTCACAGTATCATCGTATTGGAAAATCCAAATGATTCCGTTAGAAAAAACACTTCAATTGTTTGATTTTTTCCCTTGACTTTTCCTTCCGAAAGTCGTATACTATATTCGGTAAAAATCGATTTTCGAAAGGATGTTCGACCTCATGGGTTATCTTCTGTTGGCTCTCTCGCTCTTTTTCGGAGCGACCAAGGGCTTTTGCGGCAAAAAAACAAGCAAATACACCACGCGTATGTTCGACGCGGTATGCGCCAATGTGTTACGCATGTTTTTATGCATCGTCATCGGCTTTTTTACGGTCGCCGCTTCCTCCGGATTGTCCGCACTCGCCATTGACGGACGCATCTTCGCCATTTCTCTGTTGTCCGGCGTATCGACCTCGGTGTTCGTTGTCAGTTGGCTGTTTGCCGTCCAAAAAGGTGCCTACATGATGATCGATGTGTTCTGTATGCTGGGACTTACCGTGCCGATTATCGGAAGCTTATTCTGTTTCGGCGAAACGGTTCGTTTCACCCAATGGCTCGGCATCGCCGTTCTGCTTGTCGCGTCCCTCATTATGTGCTCCTACAACAATTCCATCAAAACAAAGCTTACGGCCTCATCAGCAGCACTTCTTCTGATCTGCGGCTTTTCCAGCGGCGCGACCGATTTTTCGCAAAAGCTGTTTTCCAAATACTCCGCCGGCGTTTCGACCTCGGTTTTCAGCTTTTATACCTATCTCGTTTCGTTTGCCGTGCTGCTTGTCTGCATTCCCTTTTTAAAGCCGAAAAGCTCAAGCATTTTGAAGGAAGCGCCGAAAAGCGCAAGTGCTTTGTTGAAAGAAGCGGCATGGACGCTCAAGCCGATCTTCGGTTTCATCGTGATCATGTCGGCTTGCCTGTTTTTGAACAGCTACACAAAGACCCTGGCCGCGGGCTACGATTATCTGCCTTCGGCTGTCCTGTACCCGCTTTCTTGGGGCATTTCTCTGCTTCTTTCGACAGCTATGTCGGCATTGTTTTTTGGCGAAAGGCTGACGGCGAAATCGGTCGTGGGCGTGTTGCTTGCCTTTGTCGGTGTGGTCGTGGTCAACTTTTAAGTCGTGCTTACACATAGGATGAGCCCCTATTTCCGTCCGGGAAACAGGGGCTCGTTTTTTTTTGAATTCCGTTATATCGGATCAATCGGAGACGGGCAATGTCTCATACCCTACCCAGCCGGCAAGATGTCTTGCAAGGATCATATTATCTTTGACGTTGACCGTGCCGTCACCGTTGAGATCGGCAGCTTCAAGAATGACGGTCGTTTTGTCATAACCACGCCACCCCGCCAGATAGCGGGCAAGGAGCATGTTGTCTTTGACATTGACTTTCCCGTCACCGTCGAGATCACCCGGGACAACGGCGGCGGTGGGAAGACGGTTGTAATGGAGGGTGGCGTTTAACAGACAATCGTTTTTTTCACAAAATTCGATACTTTTCCATTCTTCCTTCGAACCGGTATAGTATACATTTTTTAAACTGTTGCAATTCTCAAATGCATACCGATACACACTCGTTACGCTGTTCGGTATCGTGATGCTTGTCAAACTCTGCGGCAATCGCCGAAGGCAAAACTGCTAATGCTCGTTACACCGTCCGGTATCGTTATATTTGTCAAGCTGCGGCAATCGCTGAAGGCAAAACTGCCGATACTCATTACGCTGCTCGGTATCGTGATGCTTTTCAAACCGCCACACCCGGAAAAAGCCCAATCGCCAATGCTTGTCACAGCGGTCGGTAGCGTTATGTTTGTCAGGCTATCACAGCCGGAAAAAGCACTTTCGCCAATATGTATCACACTTGCCGGTATTGTATACTTTTCGATTACGCCGGGAGCTTGTATCAATTCGGTTGTATCTTTGTTAAACAATACGCCAAAGGAGTCCGAGCGGTAATTGGGATTGTTTTGATCCACAACGATTTTGGTCAAATATCTGCAGTTTGCAAATGCGCATGCGCCGATATACGTCACACTTTCCGGTATTGCCACGCTTTTTAATTTGTTGCAATAGGTAATTGCACTGCCGGAAACACTTACGGTTCCCGATCGGATATCAATACCCGTTTCGTTCGGCATTTCACCCTTGTACTTATACAGAACACGGTTTATATACAATAATCCGTCCGGCTGTGCATCATACCACGCAGTCCCGTCAAAAGCACCCGTCCCGATGTCCGTTATGCTGTCCGGCACCGTTACGGACAGCAAGTTGCTGCAATATTTAAATGCATTATCGCCAATACGCGTCGTGCCGTCCGGCATTGTTATACCTGTCAAGCTGCTGCAATACAAAAACGCACCATCGCCAATACTCGTCAAACCGTCAGATATCGTTATATTTGTCAAGCTGCCGCATTTGTAAAATACATAATTGCCAATGTTCGTCACGCATCCCAGCACCGTTATATCGGTCAAATTGCCGCAATCGGAAAACGCATTATCGCCGATACTCGTCAAATTTCCCCGTATCGTTATGTCGGTCAAAAGAAGACACCTGTAAAAAGCCCATTCACCGATTTTTGTTATACTGTCCGATATCGTCACGCTGTCCTGTATTGTCTCGGTGTCCGTCATCATTGTGCTTCTTAAGCGGATACATTCGTAAAAGGCATAATTTCCGATACTTGTCACACTGTTCGGTATTGTTATGGTTTTCAATCTGCTGCAACCGTAAAACGCACTATCGCCAATGCTCGTGATTCCATCGGCTATAACAACGTTCTTGATTTGACTTCTTATTTGGTACCAGGGCGAAGCCTCGTAAGAATAATCCGGCATATTCCCGTGTCCGCTTACCGTCAAAGTGCCTGTTGACTCATCCAATTCCCAAGCGAAATCCTCAGCCCACTCATGCAGCTTCGTTTCTTTTATTTCCATCTGCTCCGCTTCAACACCGATCTTCTCTTTCCGTTCGACCACCGTCTCGAGCACCGGTGCGGCATATCCGACCGCACCGGTGGAAAGAATTGCCAAAACAAACAACGAGGCAAAAAGCTTTTGCATACAATTTCCTCCAAGATTATACGATATACAAAATCAGGATACAGCTGTATATATATAGCAATATGTAAACACTTGCAAAGCTGTATTTCACACGTGAAGCGCATTTCATGAATTATGAAAGGGATTTATTTCACTGCTTATATTTGTTACTGCTTATATAGGTTATTGTTTTACAGCTTGCAGACAGCGCAGTTTATCCGCTTTGGAATGCATATTCATAATCAGATCGCCGATATTTACATCTTGCGTTTTTCTTATAATATCATAAAAGGTCGTGAAAATCAATAGGCAAATTATACAAATGTAGGTTGTGTGTTCTCTTGAAATTATCCATGCCTCCAACTTTCGGAACAATGAATCCACCGGCATGGCGCGAACAATTGCCGCCGAAACGTTTCTTGACGGTTTCGAATATGGTATCATATTTTTCCGGCGAAACGATATTACTTGCCGCTTCGTATAGATTATATGCCATATGAATTTCCCCCTAATTAAAATATACCCGCCATCCCATCCCTCAGCTGTTATTGTCTGACACGAAACGGATACACGCAAAGACATATCCGTCTGCTCTTACGGTATACACGTAAAACTGTGACATTTGTGACAAGTTTGCAGGGGAGACAAAAACAGTCCTCGGAAAGCTGTGTGCTGATAAGACAGTAATTTGAGAAAATTACGAAATCGGCAACTGCAAGCAGGATTGGATACAAAAACAGGCGACATTCAACGGTGGTTGGGTGTCGCTTGTTTTTGTGCGTTTAAGGATTGAAAAGTGCCTATTTTCGCTCTGCAAGGGGCGAATTGCGGAATAGGTGAAATAGTTATCGGATTTGCAAATTTCATTACGAAACAGCGAATTACGGCACAATAAGCACAGTTCATCGAAAAATGTATTCCTTTGTATTTTGGTAAATTTTCAAACGAAATCGAAAAGTCGATCGTTTGACATTATGATGTATGGTATGCTCAACGCAGTAAAAAAGGTCAAGTGGCGTGTTTCACAAAAAAGTTGCATTTTACAGAAAATATCACCCGACCTATTGAAAAGGATATCGAAGCTGTAATGCGGAGGTCATTCTTGTACCAAATGATTGCGGTTCTATGCAACCAAGGATCAA
>CAZYFX010000103.1:0-7403 GCA_964646725.1 uncultured Oscillospiraceae bacterium | reverse complement strand
CACGGCCCTTTCACGGCTGTAACATGGGTTCGATTCCCGTACGGGTCACCAGAAAAGCACATCGAAAGATGTGCTTTTTTTCGTTCAACCCTCTCTTGCGGGTGATTGAAATATGGGTTTGCTATGTAAAGTACGGCATTGCGCACCGAAAATGTACTTGGGACTTGCAAAAAAACGAAAAAACTACTATAATGTGAAAAGAAACCTATAGGAGTGATGATACATGAGCGCGGCCCGCTTCTCCCGTCTCGAAGCACTTATGCACGATTTTATCGAAAACCGTTCGATTCCCGGCGTCGATATCACGGTAGCGAAGGATTACACACCGATTTTCAACTTTCGGGGCGGTTATGCCGATCGGGAGGCAAAAAAGCCGATCACCGACCGTACCGAATACTATTTATATTCTGCGTCCAAGCCAATCACCTGTGCCGCCGTTTTGCGTCTTGTCGAGCGCGGACTGCTTGATCCGAACGCGCCTCTTTACGAATATATGCCGGAGTTTTCCGCGCTTTTCGTCGCGGACGGACTTCATGCACCGCATCCGGCCGAAAATCCGATCTTGGTGCGCGACCTTTTCTGCATGACCAACGGATATTCGTATGAATATTTGGGTGCTGTCGGGAAGAAGGAAGGCCTTCCCTGCCCGACCGTCCCAACAGTCGCACACCTCGCGTCGTTCCCTCTGCAATTCGAACCGCACACAAGCTTTGCTTACGGCATGGGACACGATATGCTCGCTGCGCTTGCCGAAGTTATTACCGGAAAAAAGTACCGCGATTATTTAAACGAAACAGTGTTTACTCCGCTTGGCATGACGCACACACATATGCATCCGACAAGCCAAACCCGAACCGATCTTGCCGCCCTGTACGAAATGCGCGACGGAAGCTCGGTACGCCTTGCCGACCAACGCAACGGATTCATTTTAGGAGACGAATACGACAGCGGCGGTGCGGGGATTCTTTCCTGTTCGGAGGATTATCTGAAATTTGCCGTAACTATAACCAATCTCGGACAAAGCGCCGACGGCTATACACTGCTTCGTCCCGAAACCGTCGAGCGTATGCGAATACCGCAGTTAAGTGCGGCCGAGCTTGCCGCCTTCGAAAAGAACTGTTCGTGGCTTCGTGGCTACAGCTACGGGCTCGGTGTAAGAACGCACATTTCCCCTTCGGTCAGCGGACGGCGTTCTCCCGTCGGCGAATTCGGCTGGGACGGCGCTGCCGGCTCTTTCGTGGTCTTTGACCCCAAAAACCGTCTGACGATCGTTTATATGCAGCATGTACACGGAACGCCGAACGATATCAATCACACCGACATTCTCAACACCGTGTATTCCTGCATGGATTTATAATTTTACGTTCAAAAAGCGAAGCCTTGTCGAAGAAAACCGCATTCTGTGCTTGACAAATCACCATGCGACCGCTATAATTTATATAAGCATTCAAGTGTTTTCGAAATTCAAAATGCAAAGGAGAAGCATACCATGGAACAGCTTCAAAAGAACACCGTTTCGGGCAAAAATCAGTTAAAAGCGAGCCAATATGTCACCTATCTGCACCCCGACGCCAAGGGGGCGCGGATCGTATTTGCGGGCAACTCCATCACACGCCACGGCGTCAAAGAGGATATCGGCTGGTTTTGGGACTTCGGCATGGCGGCAAGCAGTGTCGAAAAGGACTATGTGCATCTGGTTACCGCCGCGTTACGCGAAAAATCCGACGTCTGCGCCTGTGTCGCACAGGTAGCGTCCTGGGAGACCGATTTCAAAAACGGAGCGGCCGTTCTCGAAAAAAATTTCGAAGCGGTACGCGATTTCGACGCGGATATTCTCATCATGCGCTGTGTTGAAAACTGCCACATAGCCGAAGAGGATTTGGACACATTCAAAAAGGAATACGAAAAGCTGATCGATTTCTTAAATCCGAACGGCCGCGCAAAGGTCATTCTCACAACAAGCTTCTGGAAGCATCCGGGCGACCCGATGATCGAAGAAGCAGCCGCCGAACGCGGATATCCGCTTGTCAAGCTCGGCGACCTGGGAGAAAACGATGAAATGAAAGCCATCGGGCTGTTCGAGCACGGCGGCGTAGCCAACCATCCGGGTGACAAGGGCATGGCCGAGATCGCTCGTCGCATTTTGGAAAAGATCGAACTGTAGAACGTACCCTTTATCCGTATAAGCTGCCCCCGTTGCTATGTTTTCGCAATCGGGGGCATTTTTCATCGGGAATCTGTTTTTTACGGCTTGCAATATTTCGGTGTATGTATGCTGTCGAAAGGAAACCGACGCCACGCCCGATCGGCACCTGTTTCCTTTCAAAATCATTCTTGCGCACCTTTTTATACAGCAAAAGCTTGGGACGTATCAAAAAAACTTGATACGTCCCGTTGCATTAAAGGTTCACCCTGCTTACACAGCGCGGAACAAATTTTCCGCTTACAAAATCCACGCCGCGCGCAACGATGCGATCCTTATAGACCTCCACGCGCTGACCGGTCGAGCGATCCTGCAAATAAAACTCTCCGCGCTCCTCCAAATCCACACCGTTCCAGACGGCACAGCCCGCGTTGAGATATAAATTCCGATGTTCCTCGTCAAAATATGCGTTCGGCATGTCGCTGTCAAAATTGAAGTGCGTGTGTCCCGACACATGGACAATACCGCTGTGACGAGCCAATATTTCGGACAGCTCCGCGTCATCGATCACAAATTGATTGCCGAAGCGCGCCGCCGAGCAGCCGACCGTACTCTTTTGATGGAAATGCGTCAATACAAAGCGCACACGCTCTCCGTCGCTTTCGCACAGCTTGCGCTCCAGCCAAGCTCTCTGCGTCTCACCCAATTCAAAATGGTTGCCCACATCGTTGGCATTGAGCACCAAAATCTGCGCACCGTTTGCCAAACGCGCCTCGAAATAGTTCTTTTCGTTCAGATCGGCACAACGCGCACCGTTTGCTTCGGCGTGTGTGCATTCCCAGGCAAAAAAGTCGTGCATTTCTTCAAAATGCGGCGTCGCACCGGGCTTGTAGGGGCTGTAGTCATGGTTGCCCGAGCAGATAAAGACCGGTGTGTCGGCAAAATACTTTTCCAACAGCGCTCTCGCTTCGGCAAATTCCTCCGGATACGAGTTGTCAGTGATATCACCGGAGATCAAAACGGCACACGGCTTATCGGCCGCTATATGTGCAAACGCCGTCTCGCGGTTGCGGTCGTTTTGAAAATAGCGGCCGCCCACATGGATGTCGCTGGTGACATAATAGACCGTTTCCGGTTCTTCGAGCGCCGTCCGCTTTTCATCGGGAAGCGGATAGCACAGCTCCTTCAGCTTGATCTCATGCCCGAAATCGTTATATACGCGGCAAACGAGCGTCCGCGCTTCCTCCGGGATCATCAAACCGTCACGCAAACGGTAGCTTGCCTTTCCCTCGACTAACGGCAACAGACGAATGGGCAGATAGTGCTCCAACGGCTCACCCTTTTCATCGCCCCATGAAAGAAGCGCCGCCACCCCGGTGGGAACGCAAAGCTCTGTGTCGGCTCCGGCACAGCCGGGCTCGTCGTTGTGAAAATGAACGCGAAAATACAGTTCCATTTGTTTTTCTCCTTGCTTCGTATGTTTTTTATGTTTCTTCCGTCGGTTCTTCGATTTGCTTTTTGTCGCGGACAAGCACCAATTCGCAGTGTTCTCCGTCCTCGGACAAATTTTCCACCAGAATGCGCCGCCCCTTGATTAACTCCAGAACCGCCAAAAAGGTTGCTACGATTTCGTTGCGGCTTTCAGCGTGTTCGAACAGACCGGAAAACTCGCAATGCCCCGCACGCGCCAGCTTCTTCATAACGTGCAAGATCTTCTCGTTCACGCTGACATGACGGGTCGTGCGGATGAGCGTGTCCAACCGACCGACGTTTTGTTCGGCTTCCAGACGCTCCATGCTTCGCTCATATACACGGCGATACGCATCCGTGAGTACCGACAGCGCGTGTGTGAGCTTGTATTCCTTCTCGGCCGGTTCGGCCGGCAATTCGCACGGCGGCTTTTCGAACCGACCGCCGTAAGTAAATTCCAGACCGTGCAATACCTCGGCGGTCTGCTTGGCGCGTTTGTATTCCAAAAGCAGATCGACCAGCTCTTGGCGCGGGTCCTCCTCGGCTTCTTCCGCTTTCGGTAAGAGTAAGCGCGATTTGATGACCATGAGTTGGGCGGCCATCACGATAAACTCCGACGCTACCTCTAAGTTGAACAAATCCATCTGATGGATATATTCCATATACTGCTCCAAAATCAGAGCGATGGGAATATCGTAAATATTCACCTTGTTTTTTGCAATGAGCGCCAAAAGAAGATCGAGCGGTCCTTCGAAAATGTCCAAATGAAAGGACAGTCCGCCCGTTTCGACCGTGATGGATGTGACTGCATCGGGAGCGTTCGGCGTTTCGGACGGTATGAGCTCTTTTTCCGACATCATGCCTTACCCGATCAGCGCGGCCAACGGCTTGAGAAGATAGCCGACTGCCGTTAAAATTCCGTAGGTCAGACGATTTGACAAAAAGCTGAGCAAATTGTCAAAGGCACCCTGCCACAGAAGCACGAACATGGCAATCATGATATACTGCTCGTATTTGAGATAGTAGTAAGCAATCTTGCCGGGCAACGCGGCCGACAGAATGCGTGAGCCGTCGAGCGGCGGAATGGGAAGCAGATTAAAGACGGCAAGCGACGCATTGGCAACCATGAAGGAACTGCAGAACGAGCACCACACGCTTCCCGGAATGCTGACAATCGCCTCAAGCGGCAGAAGCATCAAAGACAGCCAGTATAACAGCGCACCGATAAAGGAAAGTGCCAAATTGGACAAAGGGCCGGCAAAGGAAACAATGCACAGATCGCGTTTGTAATGGTTGAAATTGCGCGGATTGATGGGCACAGGCTTGGCGTAGCCGAAACCGAAAAGGAGCATCATGACCGTTCCGAGCGGATCGAGATGCGCTAACGGATTGAGTGTCAGACGTCCGAGATTTCGCGCCGTAGCATCACCGCAACGGTAGGCGGCATAGCCGTGCGACAGCTCATGAACGCTTAGAGAAATCAGAATGATGACAAGATACAACAGCAGACCGATGATCGTTTCCGCGTCGAAGCTGCCGTTTTTGATGATATCAAGAAGCATATGGAAATTTCCTTTCCGTAAGTATTTTAGGAATATAAGAGACTCAAAAAGCCCTGCTCCTCCAATCCCGCAAAGCCGTTCTGCCGCAGTACCTCATACACGGCAATGGCGGCGGAATTGGAAAGATTCAAGCTCCGTAGGCTTTCGCGCATGGGGATGCGCACACAGGTGTCCAAATTCTTTTTGAGTATCTCTTCCGGAATGCCCGCCGATTCCTTTCCGAACACGAGATAGCAGGGGTTCGGATATTCGATTTCGGTGTAACAGCGCGGCGCTTTTGTGGAAAAATAGTAGTAAGGGCCGGAGGTGCGGCTGTAAAAATCCTCGATATCCTTGTAATAGGTAATATCCAGCTTGTCCCAATAGTCAAGCCCCGCGCGCTTTAACTTTGCGTCGGTCACGGTAAAGCCCATCGGCTCGATGAGGTGAAGCGCGGCGCCTGTCGCGGCACAGGTACGCGCAATATTGCCGGTGTTCTGAGGGATTTCCGGTTCTAACAGAACAATATTCAATGCATTCATCGGTTTATCCTTTTTCGAAGCGTTTAGTAGCCGAGTTCCTCGGCCACCAAAATGACCTTGATACGATCTTTTGTGCGCTGATGCGCCATGACCACATAGTCCGCGCAAATGCGATTTTCGCTGTGGCAGTGCATACACATCCCGGTCTTGCGACAGGGCGAATCGATCGAAAGACGCACGGCGTTGGCCGGGGCGGCTACCGCTTCGACGCGCGCGACCGCTTCGTCGATATCCTTAACGAGTTTGTTGCAGCCCGCAAGCACGATCACGCTGTCGGGGCCGTACAGCATGGCCGCCACGCGGTTACCCGTGCCGTCCACATTGTACAGCTCGCCGTTTTCGGTCACGGCGTTGGTGCCCGTCAGAAAAACGTCGGCGGAAAAGGCGTCGCGGTGAAGCTGCTTCAAGCGTTCGGGTGTAAGATTCTTGTCATAGCGATCCAAGAAATTATAATCCCCGGCGCGAAGTTCTTCGATCACACCGGCTTCGAACAGCGACATGGAACCGCCAACGGCAACGGTGCTTCCTTCATCGAGCATATCCTGAATCCGATCCAGGGCTTCCGCCGCATTTTCGACACATTCGCAGTACATGTTGTTTCGGCGAAGCGCTTCGGCTGTGCGCTCCATGCGAAGGCGCACGATCTCATACTTGTTTTTATCCATTCGAAACACATCCCATTCTTTAAAATCGGAGCAAAGTTCTGCTTTAAAAAAAATATCCATAGCAACGATTCTGCGGTAGAATTGAGTTAGTCACAACACCAATTTCGAAAGGATCATCGCTATGGACATCATAAATTATACCTCAGAGCACAGCGGCGATCGACGCCTTTTAAGCGAAGAACGTCCTGCATTCATTTGAAAAACGGTTCAACCTAACTGCCGACGTTGGGGCTTACTTGCTCTCCAACGGCTTCATCGTCGGGAACAGCAGCACATCACGAATGGCCGCCGAATCGGTCAACAGCATACACATTCTGTCGATACCGAAACCGATGCCGCCCGTCGGAGGCATACCGATCTCCAAGGCGTTCAAGAAGTCCTCGTCGGTGCGGTTGGCTTCCTCGTCACCCTGCGCCAAAAGTTCCTCTTGCGCACGGAAGCGCTCACGCTGATCGATGGGGTCGTTGAGCTCCGAATAAGCGTTGGCCATTTCCCAACCGTTCATGAAGAATTCGAAACGCTCCACATAGTTCGGGTCGCTCGGCTTCTTTTTGGTGAGCGGAGAAATCTCAATGGGATGATCGGTCACAAAGGTCGGTTGAATGAGGTGCTCCTCCGCGTATTCTTCAAAGAACAGGCTGAGGATGTCGCCCTTCTTGTGGCGCTCCTCGTATTCGATATGATGCTCTTTGGCAAGCTTCTTGGCTTCTTCGTCGGAATGAATCTCGTTAAAATCGACGCCGGCATACTTCTTGACCGCGTCCACCATGGTGATCCGCTCAAACGGTTTGCCCAAATCCATCTCCACACCGTTGTAGGTGATGACCGTCGTGCCGAGCACATCCAATGCCACATGGCGATACAGCTTTTCGGTCAGATCCATCATGCCGTTGTAGTCGGTGTAAGCCTGGTAAAGCTCCATAAGCGTAAATTCCGGATTGTGACGGGTGTCGCAGCCCTCGTTGCGGAACACACGTCCGATCTCGTAGACCCGTTCGAGTCCGCCCACGATCAGACGCTTCAAATACAGCTCCAACGAAAT
>CAZYFX010000102.1:0-7416 GCA_964646725.1 uncultured Oscillospiraceae bacterium | reverse complement strand
TTTGGTTCTTTTTGCAGAAGCAAAAAGAATAAAACCGCTTCCTATTGGAAGAACGAACTATGTTAACACATATCAGTCGGCGTATGCGGATACCTTAAGTTGACAGCATTGCGTCGGGGTTCGCCCCTTGCAAAAGTCAAAAGTTTTTGCAACAGCCCGAGAAAGCGTAATTGCACCCCATTCCCTTGAAATTTTTGTCCGAAAATGACGAAATATTACAGAAAGGATTTTTTCTTATGAAAGCCTGTATCATTCAACCGCCCTATTCGCGAAATGTTGACGATTCCGACGAATTTTTCTCCTATAAGCTCCGACGTCTCGACGACTGCGACGAATCGGTCGATTTGATCGTCCTGCCCGAATACAGCGACGTGCCCTGCGCGACAAAGGATCGCGAGGAAACGCTGTATTATCACAACAAATATATCCGTCCTCTGCTCGACAAATGCGTCGAAACCGCCCGTCGGTGCGGCGCACTCGTGTTTGTCAACGCGCTGTATGAGATCGACGGCAACTACCGCAACACGACCTATGTCTACGACCGAAACGGCGAATGCGTCGGACATTACTTCAAAAAGCACCTGCCGCCGCTCGAACAAGAGACACTGGCGTTGGATTCGGACTACACTTTCGAGCCGTCCGAGCCGTATGTTTTGGAGCTTGACGGCCTTCGCTATGCCTTTTTGACCTGCTACGATTTTTATTTCTACGAAGCTTTTACCGCCATCGCGCGTCAAAACGTCGATATCATCATCGGATGCTCCTTACAGCGCAGTGATACCCACGAAGCCATCGAGCTCATGTGCCGCTTTCTCGCCTACAACACCAACGCCTATGTGATTCGTTCCTCGGTCAGCTTCGGCAAACAGAGCGATATCTGCGGCGCAAGCATGGTCGTTTCTCCCTACGGCCGGGTGCTTGCCAATATGAAGGGACGCTTCGGCGCGGAAACCGTTGAATTTGACCCGAAGGATAAATACTTCAAGCCCGCCGGCTTCGGCAATCCCGATGCCGCGCATTACGAATATATCGAATACGGCCGCAAGCCGTGGCAATACCGCCCGGCCGGAAGCGCAATCATTCCGGGCGAAAAGAAACTCGGATATCCGCGTATCTGTGCACATCGCGGCTTTTCCACCATTGCACCCGAGAACAGTATGCCGGCGTACGGGGCGGCGGTCGCCATGGGCGCACATGAGATTGAGCTCGATCTGTGGCCGACGGCGGACGGAGAGCTTGTGTCCTCCCACGACCCGAATCTGGAACGTGTCAGTACCGGAACGGGACTCATCACGGAGCACACGTTAAAAGAGCTTGAGAGGTACGACTTCGGTATCAAATTCGGTGAAAAGTTTGAGGGGCTTCGTATCTTAAAATTCGAGGACATTTTGAAGAAGTTTGCCTGTCAGGTGATTTTAAACATCCATATCAAGCCGCTGTCGTATTCCGAACCGTATCCGGAGGAGTATATGAAAAAAATCGTGGAGCTGGTGCGTCGCTACGACTGCGCGGGACATGTATACTTTATGCTGGAAACCGATTTGCAGATACGCGAATTTAAGAAGTTTGCGCCGGATATCCCGGTCTGCGTGGGACATCTGGAGGCGCGTCCGTGGGCGATTGTTGACCGCGCGATTGAGTTCGGCTGCGAAAAGGTTCAGCTGTTCAAGCCGTATTTCAATCGGGAGATGATCGAAAAGGCGCATGAACACGGCATTCGCTGCAACGTGTTCTGGTCGGATGACCCCGCGGAGGCGAAAGAGTTTTTGCAAATGGGCATCGACACGATCTTGACCAACGATTATAACCGTATCGCCGTCAGCCTAAAAAACACATGACGGTTCGCCATACGGCGCTTCGCGAAAATTTTACTTAATATCCCTTTACAAATCCGATGAAATCGGGTATAATAAAAAGAGATTTGATGAAAGAATCGGAAAGGATCCTCACCATGAACGAAAAGCTCAAAAGCACCGATGTCAATAACCTGTTCCGCGCCATCCTTTCCCTGCGGAGCGTAGAGGAATGCTACGATCTGTTCGAGGATCTCTGCACGGTTGCCGAGATCAAGGAAATGGCCAAACGCTTCCGCGCGGCAAAAATGCTGTCGGAGGGCGCAAAGTATACGGAAATATCCGAAACCACCGGCCTTTCCACCGCCACCATCAGCCGCGTGAACCGTTGCTTGAAATACGGAACCGACGGCTATACGAGATTGCTTGAACGCTTGGAAAATGAAGAAGAATAACGAATACGGAACACATCTGTCCGAGGCGTACGACGCGCTCAACACCGATGTGAATTACGAGGAATGGGCGGACTTCTATCTTTCCGCCGTGCATAAATATACCGACGAAAAACCTGCGTCGGTTTGCGATATGGCCTGCGGAACGGGCGCGCTTTCTTTGGCGCTCGAAAAACGCGGCTGTCGCGTTACCGCGTTCGACCTGTCCGAGGATATGCTTACGCTGGCCGACAAAAAAGCGCGCGACGCGGGCGCGGAAAAGGTGCGCTTTACCAAACAGGATTTGCGCGACTTCCGCGTGTACGCCCCGGTCGAACTGTGTGTGTGCATGATGGACGGACTCAATTGCTTGGAAACGCCGTCCGATGTCGCGTCTGCCGTTCGGAGCGCAAACCGTGCGCTGTGCGAGGGCGGAATGTTTATTTTCGACGTCAACGCAAAGCATAAATTCGAAAGCGTCTACGCCGAAAACGCTTACCTTCTGGAAGCCGAGGACGTGTTCCTTGCCTGGCAGAATTTTTATAATCCCAAAAGCAAAAAATGCGACATGTATCTGACCTTCTTCTGTGAATGCGCGGACGGACGCTATACCCGCTTCGACGAAACCGTGCGCGAACGCATGTATCCCGTGCGTACCTTGGAGAAAGTGCTTGCCGACGCGGGCTTTACAGTGCTTGCGCGCGTGTCGGATTTCGCGTTTACCCCCGCCGACGAAAACGAGTGCGACCGCATTTTCTATATCTGTCAAAAGAACGCCGACGCCGAAACGCTTTAGCCGAAAGGCGTTTTTGCGTTTTTGCGTTATAAATCTGTTGAATCCGGAGCATCCTATTATGACCGAAAACATCATCACAAGAGCCATGACGACCTGCGGAAGCGCACGGGTCATCCTCATCAATTCGCGCGGTATGGTCAACGAGGCCATCCGCTTTCACCATCTGTCCCCGACGGCGGCCGCCGCGCTCGGACGCACATTAAGCGCCGCTTCCATGATCGGCGTGATGCTCAAAAACAAAGAGGACAGCGTGACCGTTTCCTTCAACGGCGACGGCGTGTGCGGAAAAATTTTGGCGGTGTCCGATTATTACGGCAACACCAAGGGCTATGTCGAGCATCCCGAAGCCGACCTGCCGCTCAATGCCAAAGGGAAGTTAGATGTGGCGGGAGCGGTCGGCAAGGGCAGTCTGTACGTCATTCGCGACGTGGGCACACGCGAGCCGTATGTCGGCATGACCCCCATCGTTTCGGGCGAGATCGCCGAGGATATCACCGATTATTTTGCCCGCAGTGAGCAAATCCCCACCGCCTGTGCGTTGGGTGTGCTCATCGGAAACGACTACACCTGCCTGTCGGCCGGCGGCTACATGATCCAGCTTCTTCCCGGTGCCGAGGACAGCTTCATCGACCGCCTGGAAGCACAGCTTGCCAAGGTTCCGCCGGTATCCACGCTCTTTTCGACCGGCAAAACGAACGCCGAATATTTAAAGGACATCATGGGTGATATCGAATGCGACATTTTCGACGAAGCGGACGTGGACTATCACTGCGACTGCTCGGCCGAACGTGTGGAACGGGCGCTTGTCAGCCTCGGCGAAAAAGAGATACGCGACATGATCGACGACGGAAAAAACATCGATGTCAGCTGTCAGTTCTGCGATAAGGTGTACACCTTTACGCCGGACGAATTGCAGCGTCTGTTGAAAAGGGCGAAAAACAAATGAGCGAACGTAAGACCAATGTTTTGAACGAGGATGTAAACGACCTCGCCAATCAGAAAAAATATGCCGACCGTGTGCGGCTTCTTCTGTCCGAAAAGGAAAAGCGTCTCGGGCGGCACCTTCGCGTGTTCGTTCAGACGTTCGGCTGTCAGCAGAACGAAGCGGACAGCGAACGGTTGGTCGGCACGGCACTGTCGCTCGGCTATGAAAAAGCGTCGGCGCCGGAAGAAGCCGATTTGATCATCTACAACACCTGCGCCGTGCGGGAACACGCCGAGTTAAAGGCATTGTCCAAGACAGGACAGCTCAAGCATATCAAGGCGGCCAATCCCGAGCTCCTTGTGGGACTGTGGGGCTGTATGGTCAATCAAGAGCACCGCGTATCCGACATCAAAAACAAATATCCGTATGTGGATTTTGTGGCGGGCACCAATATGTTGCACCGACTGCCCGAAATTTTGTGCGACGTCATGGTCAATCACCGCCGCCGCTACTATGTGGAGGACACGGACAACGTAATCGTCGAGGGTGTGCCGGTAGCGCGGGAGAGCGATATCAAAGGATGGCTCTCCATTATGTACGGCTGTGACAACTTTTGTACCTACTGCGTGGTTCCGCATGTGCGCGGACGCGAACGCAGCCGCACGAGCGACGAGGTTTTAAAGGAAGCGCGGGCACTTGTGGACAGCGGCTGTCGGGAAATCACGCTGTTGGGGCAGAATGTCAATTCCTACGGCAAGGGTCTAAGCGAAAACTGCGACTTTGCCGAGCTTTTGCACCGTGTGGCATCGCTTGACGGAGAATATCTGGTTCGCTTCATGACCTCTCATCCGAAGGATGTTTCGGACGAACTGATCGAGGTCATGCGCACGCATGAGCATGTGGCACGGCACTTTCATTTGCCGGTACAGTCGGGAAACGATCGAATCCTTTCGAAAATGAACCGCAAATACACGCGCGAGACTTATTTGCGTGTGGTGGAGAAGTTGCGTGCGGCCATGCCGGACATAACGTTGACAACGGACATCATTGTGGGTTTTCCGGGTGAGACGGAAGAAGAGTTTGAGGACACGCTGTCGTTGGTGCGCGAGGTGGGGTACGATTCGATTTTTGCGTTCATCTATTCACCGCGCAAGGGCACACCGGCGGCCGACATGGACGATCCGATAAGCTACGAGGAAAAGACCGAGCGCTTCGGGCGGCTCATGCAGCTGCACCACGAGAACATGGTCAAGATCAACGAGGGATATATCGGAAAGACGCTTCGTGTTTTATGCGAGACGCCGAACGGCTCGACTTCGGGTGAATATTTTGGGCGAAGTTCGGGCAACAAGCTGATTCGGTTCACCGCGCCGAGTGGGACAGACCTTTACGGTCGTTTTGTCGATGTAAAGATTACGCAGGCCGGAGATGTTCAGCTTAGCGGGCGACGAAGCGCCGCTCCGATTTCCACGGACGAAGTTTAGAATTAAGCTTTACTTTGCGGACGCGGATTTTACTCTGTTTCGGCGGCATAAACGCCACCGCCGAAACTCAAATATATTCGGGCTCACGCCAATCGTCCCCTACGAGGACAACAAGTTTCTACCGTGGGAGACATACTTCGGCTCACGTCAGGTGCCCCTTGCGGGGCGTCAATGTGCCGCTCCCTGCGGGAGAACGCACTATGTTAATCAAACAACCGCCCAACAAATAAAACAAAGAAGGATACTCAATATGGGAAACAACGAAATCATTACCTTGGCCGGAAAACTCGGCGAAGCCTTAAAAAACTGCGAAGAATACAAACGCTTCTGCGAAACACGCGACGTCATGCGAAAAAACGTCATCTTGAAGGAAAAGCTGGACGAATTTAAGGTTCAGAAAAGCGTTCTCGAAGTCGAAAAGGAAAAGGCCGCTCCCGATGAGCACGTCGTGGAAGTTCTCTCCGCTCGTTTGGAGGTGCTCTATAAGGAAATCACCTCCGACGAACAGATGAAAGCCTATTCCAAAGCCGAAGAGGACTTGAATCTCCTCATGAACGCCGTCAATATGACCATCTCCTCCTATATTGGCGGCGAGGAATATTCCGCGCAAACCGACGGTAACGACGCGGACGGCGAATGCACCCACAACTGCGCCACCTGCCGCGGCTGTCATTGACCGCGTAACCGACCTCGGAAAGGATGTGAAACGATGCCGTATACACCCATGATGCTCCAGTACTTCGATATCAAAAATCAGTATAAGGATCATCTGCTGTTCTACCGCCTCGGCGATTTCTACGAAATGTTCTTCGAGGACGCCAAATGCGCCTCCAAAGAGCTCGACCTGACCCTTACCGGCCGCGACTGCGGAATGCCCGAGCGCGCTCCGATGTGCGGCATCCCGTATCACAGCGCCGACAGCTATATTGCCCGCCTTGTTGCCAAGGGCTACAAAATCGCGATCTGCGAACAGACCGAAGATCCCGCGCTTGCCAAAGGCTTAGTCAAGCGCGAGGTCATCCGCATCATCACCCCCGGCACCGTGACCGAAAGCGGCATGCTGCCCGAGGGGAAGAACAACTACCTGTGTGCTGTATTCTTTTCGGGCGCGGGTGTCGGAATCGGCTTTGCCGACATCTCCACCGCCAAAATCTGCGCGACCGCGCTGTCCGACGGCAACACGGACGAAAAGCTGTTCGCACAGTTAGCCGCTTTCGCTCCGAAAGAAATTCTGACCAACGCCGACCGCGCCGACAAACCCGAATTTTTCGCGTTCGCCAAAGAACGCCTCGGTGCTTTTTTCGACGATACCCACTCGGAGCTGTTCGAAAACGGTGATTTTGCGGAACTGACCGACCGCTTCGGCGAAGATGTGTTCCGCACACATTCGCTCGACAAGGGCAGCCCCGCCGTGCTTGCTCTTATCGGCTTACTCGGCTATATCCGTGAGACGCAAAAGGTCGATCTTGCATATATCAACAGTCTCGAATACTACACCGATGGGCTGTATCTGGGTTTGGATGTCAACACCCGCCGCAGTCTCGAACTGTGCGAAACCCTGCGCACCAAAGAAAAACGCGGTACGCTTTTGTGGGTGCTCGACCGCACCAAGACCGCCATGGGCGCAAGACTGCTTCGCAAATGGATCGAAATGCCGCTCGTCTCGGTCGGCGCAATCTTGAAGCGTCAAACGGCCGTCGCGGAGCTGACCGAAAAATATATCGAAAAAGAAGAACTGCAAAATCTTTTGGCATCCGTCAACGATCTGGAACGCCTGATGACCAAGATCGTCTACAATTCTGCCGGCGGCAAGGATATGCGCGCGCTGTATCAAACCGTGTCCGTGCTGGTCCCCATCAAGGAACAACTGCGCGATGTGACCTCACCCGAGCTTTCGGAACTGCGCGATTCGCTCGACACGCTCGACGACATCGGCTCCTACATCGACCGCGCCATCGTGGACGACCCGCCGTTTTCCGTGCGCGAG
>CAZYFX010000101.1:0-7566 GCA_964646725.1 uncultured Oscillospiraceae bacterium | reverse complement strand
CGGTTTCATAACCCCGTCGATGCCTTTCGCAGAAAGGCAGTTTATAGCAATGAAACGAATGCTTAAACATATCCTGTGTACGGCACTCTGCCTTACGGC
Organism: uncultured Oscillospiraceae bacterium; assembly: GCA_964646725.1. GTDB lineage: Bacteria > Bacillota > Clostridia > Oscillospirales > CAG-382 > UMGS882. The sequence continues at coordinate 7,467 of CAZYFX010000101.1, read as the reverse complement.
GGGACTATCGACGTTGACGGTCGGCGCTACGCAAAATCGGGGCACAGCCACACCGCTTACGTCGGTTCCGACAGGCGAACACGGGCGTTTGATCTGGAAGCAGGATTTCGAGGGGGAAAAGGTCGGCGATTATTCCTATGACCCGAACTTTGTCAGTTCTTATGCCGACGAGGGTGCGGCCTTGTCTGACAACACCTATGTGTATGTGGAGGATGGGGACGGATATGCTCCGGAGTTCAAGCTTGTAAGCAATCCCGTTTCCGGAGGAACGGGTAAGGTGCTTGCCATGACCTCCAAAACGCCCTATGCGATCTATCGCATAAATTTCAACGGCAAGCTTCTGTCCAAACCGGGCGAGTACACCTTTACGGCGCACTCCTACAGAGGGAGCGAAACGAGCGGCGGTTTTATGCGTTTTTATGTCAACCGCGCCGGACAGGGCACGCCGGAAATGGGTGCTCTCAAGTTTTCGAACGACGGATTTGCCGCCACGAGCTACAGCGTGACCGTCGTAACGCCCGAGGAATTTGCGGCGAGCGGGTTGGAGGAAACGGCCTATACGACGAGCAACGCATTCGTTTTCCGTTACGTTTATCTGTTTATGAGCAGCTTTACGGGCAAAACGGTTTATTGGGATGACCTTGAACTGTGGTATGACGAATATGCGGATATCACGTTCTGCCTGGATGGGCCGACCGATGCGGTGACCGACGCGGCCGAGACGTTGTTCGGGGTCAAGCACCGCAGTTTCAAGCCCGGCACGGCTTTGCCGAAGGTGACCGCGCCCGGTTCGGGCTACACCTTTGTCGGCTGGTCGAAAACAAAAGGCGACGAAACCGACCTTGTGAGCACCGCCGAGGCGGGAACCTATACGCTGTATGCCGTGTACGTCGACAGCGAGGGAAGCGATCTTGTTTCCTACGACAGTCCGTTAACAGTCTATGAAGCGATCATGTTGGTATCCCGTCTGTACGCTTCGCTTAACACAGGCACCGATGTGCGTGTCGAAAGCTTTGCGGAATGCCTAAGCTGTGCCGAAAAGAAGGGCTTGCTTCCGTCCGACGGATTTGAAAGCTACGACCGAGCAATCCTTCGCTCCGAGATTGCGGAAATGCTGTATGCGGCCGTTCCGAAGGCCTATCGCACGCAGAGCAACCGCATCTATGAGATACCGGACGTTCACGAATACAATTCCTTTTACGAAGCGGTCACGGCGCTGTATGAGGCGGGTATTTTGTCGGGAACCGACGAAAAACATACGTTTTCCGCTTACGACAGCCTGCTTCGATGCGATTTTGACACGCTTATCGCACGAATTTTGTTTGCCGAGAACCGTGTGAGCTTTGAGCTCGGCACCGAGGAGGCGGAGGCTGTCATGCTGTACGACGTTGAAAACACAAACGGAATCACGGCTTCGTTTATTTCCGCTCCCACGAGCTATCTTGCGACGTTAAGCGAATACCCGCAGACCACACTGCCGCTCGGCAAGTGGTTCTGGCAGTACGATTACACGCGCGCCTGTATGCGCAAAGACTTTACGGCGAAAAGTTCTGTGACCGAAGCGCTGTTGGAATTGCAGAGCAATCATCCGACCGATCTGTACATCAACGGCTCGCTCGTCGAAACATCCAAGGACGCTTGCGGCCTGTATCTGACCGGGGTGAAGGACGTGACCTCCCTTGTGCAGAGCGGCACGAACAAACTGGCGCTTCGCGTGTATCTTTCCGACAATCCCGACAGCTTTATGGGGGCTGTGCGCGGAGCGATCCGTTTGACTTATGCCGACGGTTCGAGTGAGAATATCCCCTTCGATTCCGGTTGGAATGCTCGCGGAACCTGTGGCTTCTGGAGCGGCGTGGAGACGTCCGGCTGGATGACGACCGATTTAAGCTCCTTTACGGCTTCACGCACGGTCGGCTATTCCGATACGCACCCGAGCGATCTGCGTCGTTCGGCATACTTCCGCACGGTGTTTGACACGGCGAAAACCGTCGAGAGCGCCACGCTGTATGCTTCCGCCAAGGGACTGTATGTGCCGTATCTGAACGGCAAGCGCATCACCGACGCCCGCTTCTTACCCGGCTCGATGGACGGATTGACCGAATATCAGGTGTTCGATGTGACCGGACTTGTTAAGAGCGGTTCCAACGTGCTGGCGGCCGAGACCGGAAACGGTTGGTATAACTGCGTGTCGTGGGGTACGCTCAAGGCAAACAGACCGGCACTCATGATGCAGCTTGAAATCACCTATACCGACGGTTCGACGCAGGTCGTCCGCACCGACGAAAGCTGGCTCGTCACCGCTTCGCCGCGTACCGAGGACGATATCCAGTACGGCGAACGCTACGACGCACGCAAGGAACTTGACGGCTGGAACAGTGCCCTTTTGCCGGAGGGCACATGGGTGAACGCCGAAAAGCAGAATCTGACTTTAAAGCCTTATGCCAACCAGACCTATCCCGCCGTGACCGCGCAAAAGGAGGTCAAGGCCGTTTCGATGGGCACACTGAAGGACGGCACGGTCTACTATGATTTCGGCCACAACTCCACGGGTCGCGTCAAGCTTGTCTTGAAGAACACCAAGCCGGGCGAACGCATCATCGTCCGCTATTGCGAGATCATCGACAACGGCGTGCCGTATGTGGGTGCCTACGGCGATGTGTATTTCGAAAACGATACCAAGGCCGACGGAAAATCGCCCTACGGTGTGCGCAACATCGACGTGTACATCTGCAAGGGAGCGGCCGAGGAGGTCTATATACCCGAATTTGCCTTTACAGGCTTCAAGTACATCTACATTTCCGGCTACAGCGGCGAATATGAGATCGGCACTGTCCGTAAAATGGAAATGAATACCGATTTGGAGAAAACCGGCGATATCGTCACTTCCCATGCGGGCATTTCCAAAATTTGGGATGCCGTCAAGCGCAGTTGGCGCTCCAACATCGTTACCGGCCCGATGGACTGCCCGACGCGCGAAAAGAACTTTTGGAACGGTGATATTCAGGTCTTTGCCACGACCGCAAGCTGGTACATGAACACCGATTCTTTTCTTTCCCGTTGGACGGAGGCGGGACGCAAGATCGAGTACAACGTCTACGGATGGGAGGACGAGGAATACATTCTTCCGCTCATTCTCTATCGTTTCTACGGAAACACCGATGTCATCGAAGCGAAGTATCCGACGGTGAAGGCACTCATTTCCAAGCGGCGCGGCAGTCGCGCAAGCGGTGAGTTGCCGACGACCGGTTCGCCCTACTGTGACCATCAGGCCCCCGAAAAAGTGCCCGAGGATTTCTATGTCGGCGCATACTATTGCTACATGTACAAGTGTGCGGCCGAAATGGCGGATATTCTGGGCAAGACCGAGGACGCCGCCGCGTACCGCGCGGAATTTGAGGCTTGCCGCAAGAGCTTTAACAACAAGTTTTATCTTTCCTCCGAAACCGACTATTCGCCGAAAATCCAGGGCGGTATCGTCTTTCCGCTGGCGTTCGGCATAGCCGAGGAGGGAAACCGCACGTCGCTTGCGGCCAAATTGCATACCTATCTCGAAAAGGCCGACTACCATCTGACTACCGGCTTTATGGGCAACGAATATATTTTGGGCATTCTCTGTAACTACGGCTACGGAGAGGACGCCTGGAAGGCTGTAACGAACAAGACCTATCCCTCGCTTCTCAATATGCTTAGCACCTACAACGGCGGCACGACCACCGAAAACTGGCGCGGCTACGGTACGTCCTCCGGTACCAGTATGAATCACTATTCCATCGGCTGCCTGTCCCGTTGGTTCTTCGAATACCTGGGCGGTATTACGATCACCTCGGCCGGCTTTGAACAGGTGCAGGTGAAGCCCTACTTCTTCGAGGAAATGGGCGACTGTGACGTGACCTACGAGACAGAGGGCGGCACACTTTCGAGCACATGGGTCTATGACACGGACGAAGAAGTGTTCCGTTGGACGGTGAAAATTCCGAACGGCGTATCGGCAACCTTGGCGATACCGGACGGCACGGAGTTTGTCGGCGCGTCCGCTCCCGAAACGGCCGTCGGAGAGGGAAGATACAGCTATACGGTCAAGAAGAACGGCTATGCCCCGACGGTGATCGCTCCGACTGCCGATGAATACGACGCGACCTACGGACAGCTCGTTTACTTCAACAATTTCTCCGGCGCGACGCACACGAATTTGGCAGCGCTTGATGTGTACGATGTGGGAGCCGTGAGCGTCGTGGACGGCAAAAACGCTGTCGCGGGCGGCAATGCGCATACGGCAAAGCCGAGTCAGCCGGTATACGGCCTGGAAATCGTTTCGAGCAAAGGACTCGGCAACGCTTTTACCTATAATGACGAAAAGGAAACCCCCGTTAAGGGACAGATCACGATCGTTTACGAAGCGTATTCCCCGAACAGCGACGATATCTACATGTACAATGTATCCGACAGCACGGCGTTCGGTTCGTCGGAATGGGTCGGTTATCAACTTGACTGGTCGCGAAATCTTCTTGAGCCGAACACATGGACGCGCCGAACATCACGAACAGTCACGATTCCCGACGGCATGACACGCATTGGCATACGCGCATGGAAGTTGGATTTAAACATGTATTTCCACAGCGTGGCGGTATATGTCAAGCCGACCAACGCTTTGTGGTTGACCGATAAGGACGGAGAAAACCGCACCTACGAGCTCATCCCGAACGATACCTATGTGTTCCCCGAAACCTTCGGCAATGCGACGGTCGCGACCTGGACGGACGGCACGAGTACCTACAAGGCGGGCGACAGCGTGGCGTATTCGACCGTGGCGGGAAAGACCTTTGCCGTTGCCAAGGAAGAAGCAAACTATGCGAAAGCGCCGTCGTCGTATGACGCGACCTACGGACAGCTTGTCTACTTTAACAATTTCGGTGAAGAACCGATCAAGCTTGCCGCCTTGGATGTAATGGATGCGGGAAGCGGCAGTATCGTGGACGGAAAATACGCGGTGTCGGGCGGCAATGCGCATACGGCCAAATCGAGCCAGCCGGTGTACGGATTGGAGATCGTTTCGGACAAGGGACTCGGAAACACATTTACCTACAACGATGACGCGAAAACGCCGCTCGAAGGGCAGATTACCGTCGCTTACGAGGCGTATACGAAGGAAAGCGACTTCTTTTACATGTACAACGTGTCGGACAGCACGGCGTTCGGTTCGTCGGAATGGGTCGGCTATCAGATCGACTGGTCGAACAAGAAGCTTTCGCCGAACACCTGGACGAACTGGATGTCGCGGACGGTTACGATCCCCGACGGCATGACGCGCATCGGTACGCGCGCGGGTGCGCTGAACAAGAGCATGTATTTCCACAGTGTGGCGGTATACATCAAGCCGACCAATGCATTGTGGTTGGTCGATAAGGACGGAGAGAACCGTACCTACGAGCTCATCCCGAACGATACCTATGTGTTCCCGGACACGTTTGGCGGCGTGACGGTGAGCGAATGGACGGACGGCACGAACACTTATGAGGCGGGTGACAACGCATCCCGTTCGGCTGCGGCCGGTAAGACGTTTACGGTCAAAGCATAAAGAATAAAAATTTCGGGGCAGTGTCAAAGCCGTTTGACACTGCCCCGAAATTCGGTGATTCGTGATAAATTGTGTGTCCGATCGAATGCGAAAAGCGGAGTATAAACTATTGCAGGTATATTCAAACTATGCTCGCGAAAATTCCCCGGGGATTCTGGGAGCCGCAAGTCCCGTTGAACGCGCGGCGGATTGAGAACACGCGGACGAAACTTTACCGCTTTATATTCATCCGTGAAAACTTCCGTGCGGCTTCCGCGCCGACGCTTCGCCGCCGAAAATCACTGTGCGGCTTCCGTACCGTTCGAAAAACTGCCTTGTTTTTTCGGAGCCGTGTGTGCCAATGGACACACGGCAGTGCAATGATCGCGCCCGCATGCTTGGGGCTTTATTCGAACTAAGCCCGCGAAATTTGCTGCGCGGCTTTCGCGCCGCCGTCTTGTTTGTCAAGCCAGACCGAACCGATGTTTAAAGCGTCGGATAAGGTCTTGCGCTCAACCTCGTTCAATATCTTCTCTTTCTTCATGGCAAGCGCCGGGTCGGTGCTCTGCAACTGCACCAGAATGCGCGACGGAAGCGCTGTCTCGCCCTCTCCGGTGCTTTCCAAAATCGTCAAGACCACGATCGATTTGTTGTACGGTGCGCCGTAGTAGATCTTGTTGTTGTTTCGTACCAACGGACGCCCCTTGTAAGTCAAAATGTTCTCCATGTGTCCCATGCTCCTTTCCGAAAACGCTGTACCTGCGGATTCGCTACTCGGCCGAACCGTCCAAGTAGCTGGCCACAAGGATCTTCAACAATTCGTCCCGATCCAGTTTGGCGATGATGGCACGCGCATTGTTGTAATTGGTGATATACGTCGGATCCTCGGAAAGAATGTAGCCGACGATCTGATTGATCGGGTTGTAGCCCTTTTCCATGAGGGCGTTGTATACGGTGGTCATGGCCTGCTTGGTTTCCATCTTCTTCAATTCGGAGATGGAAAAGGTCACGGTCTTTCCGTTTCGATTCTCTGCCATAGGCTTCACTCACTTCCGAAAATATATTTCTATTCTATATTATATAGTGTTTTTCCGCAAATAGCAAGGGTTGACGGCTCGATTTAACATTTATGTAACACAAACGGCAGCTTCGCGCACACTCTCTCCGTTACGGATATGTCGGTCAAATATTTTACCGAAGCTACGCCGTCGGCCGACCGAATTTTCGATTAGACAAATTGTTTTACTTTATGAAATTTAATTATGTAAAAAATCTGTGTTTTTGCCGCTCGAAATACCGTTTTTTTGGGAATAAAGTGCAAAAATCCGTAAGTTTTTCAATCTTTCTCTTTACAAAGCCGAAAAGGTATGCTATAATCATATAAGGTTATCTGTAGCTACTATAGGTAATACTAAACATTTTTGGAGGAAAACACCATGAAAAAGCTCTTAGCGCTCATGCTTGCGGCTCTCATGATCTTTGCATTTGCCGCATGTACCCCCGCAAACCCCGACACGAATAACAACCTGCCCGACGACTCGAATGTCGAAAACAACGACTCGAATGCCAAGATCGTGAAGATCGGCGTGTTTCAGCCCGCTTCCGGCGACAACGGCGCCGGCGGTAAGCAGGAAGCACTCGGCACCTTCTATGCCAACAGCCTCGTCAACACCGTCGAGCTCGGAGGCGAAACCTACGAAGTCAAGCTCGTTTCCGTTGACAACGAATCCTCGAACGATAAGGCTCCGACCGCGGCCGCAACACTTGTCAGCGAAGGTTGCTCGGTCATTCTCGGCTCTTACGGCTCGGGCGTTTCCATTGCCGCCAGCGACGTCTTTAAGAACGGCGGTATTCCCGCCATCGGCGTTTCCTGCACCAACCCGCAGGTTACCGAAGGCAACACCCACTAC
>CAZYFX010000100.1:0-7594 GCA_964646725.1 uncultured Oscillospiraceae bacterium | reverse complement strand
TGACAGCATTGCTTCGACGTGCATAAAGGGTGACGATACGCACCCGACCGATCGGTCTTGCATATGCTGTAAACGGAGAGTCTCAAAATCAAGTAAAAAGACGGCAGACCGTCGTGGAGAAGATATGAAGCTCTCAGAATTAAAAATCGGACAGCATGCGGTGATTCGTTCGGTCGAAGCGGACGGCTCTATGCGACGGCGCTTACAGGACATCGGATTCGTGCGAGGTGCGGAGATCGTCTGTGTGCTTCGCAGTCCGCTCGGCGACCCGACGGCGTTTTATATCAACGGAGCGCTTATGGCGCTGCGCGAAAGCGAAAGTCGGCGGATCGATGTCTGCGATTCCGCAACACCGTAAGGTAAGGGGTCGGGCATGTTTTGCCCGATTTTCCCTTTAAAAATCGCAAATACATCTTGCAAAACCGTCCGATTTCCTGTATAATAGATTCGAAATAACGGAAAGGATGTTTATCATGAATTTCGTTCCATCTCAAAGCATTCCCTGCGGAGACTATATGTGTACCTGGGCGCTTCAGGAAAAAGCCGCCGCTCTTTTGAATATATCTTCCGACGACCCCTGCCGCGATCAGCGCGACGCGCTCTCCGACGAAAATCTGTTCGGCTCGGAGCGCTTCTTTCATCCCTACGACCGCGTGTACCGCGACGGTCTTATTCTTTTGTTGGATGACGGCTGGGATGTTCCCGTCGGAAGCAGCGGAAGCGATACCGAACGCTTTTTCGGCTCCTGCGACCCGAATCCCGAAAAATTCCCCGACTACGGAAACACCCCCGTCGAACGCCTGTCCACCCTTGTCGGCAAAGCGCGCGGCATGGGCTACGCGGGGCTCGGTGTCTGGATTGCCACCGAAACCGGCGGCAGCGGACGCGGCGATTTGAAGGACACAAAAGAAGCGCGTGCCTATTGGGAGGAACGCGCCGCGTGGTTTCATGAAGCGGGACTCGCCTATGTCAAGATCGACTGGGGAAAGCACTGCGATGCGGCCTACCGCGCCATGATGACCGAAGCCTTCCGCAAAAACGCCCCCGAAATTCTCGTGGAACACGCCGTCTGTCAGCCGCCGTATTCCGAAATGGGCAATATTCCGAACCGCATAAAGGATACCGCCGACATTCTGCCGTTAGGCGACGTGTTTCGCCTGTACGACGTTGCGCCGCCCTTTAAACTGTCCTCCATGCTCATGCGCGCCGACGAAGCACTCTCGGCCTCGGTCGGTATGACGCCGCGATACGCTTCAAAGGGTCTGTTAAACGCCGAGACCTGTCCGTCGATCTGCGCCGTGCTCGGCTGTGCGCTCGGCATCATGGGCGGCGATGTGCGCGACACCTCGGACGCGGCCTGCTTGCGTTGGCACCGCGTCGCACCTCCGTTTTCGGTATATGACACGGATTACAAAAAAAGCGACGAAACACTGACCGATACCTTTTTCTTCGACCGCCGTCCGTGGTGGTGGATCGATGTGCGCGGCAAGCGTTTCACCGAGACGGCACCGGCGGTCATGGCGCGCGGCTGCGAATTGCCGACGGTTGAACCGGTCGGAGCGTATAAGCCGTATGTGGTCGCGTCGAAACATCCGCTGACCGGTGCATTTTCCATCGCCGCGCTCAAGCGTACCGTCGATCCGAACGCTTCCTTTATCGCTCCGGCGCATGTCACGTTCCGCGTGGGAGCGCCCGACGCGCTTATCGGTGTGTTCGGATACTACGCGGGCTTGACGTTGGTATACGACGAAGTCGTGGGGGATAAGCGCGTATATGTGCAGGATATGATGAGCGACGAGGCCATCGACTGCACCGAGCTCTGTCACATCGACGGAAACCGTCTTACCGTTGACGGCGATACGCTTCGCCTGTTCGTCACAAGTGCGCGAACCGATGAGGACAAAGCCGAGCCGTCCTTTGTTCTGAAGCTTGTTTAAGGTCGGAAAAGTAACGGAACACTTTATGTGTCGGCAAAATACGTCACAATCTCTTTTTCGCACCCCTCGGGCGAATAGCGCCACACATCCATGTGGTCACCCGTCACATAATAGGTCGGCGTCCCCTTTCGCGCGGGACATGCCGAAGAGCTGTCTACGATGACCAATTTGATCTTCATCTTTTCCGGCAGAATGCTTTTTATGTAGACCGCCGCACAGTGTCCGACGTGCGCGTCCTCGCACCATTCCGCAAGCCCCGCAAGGTTCGGCGCCAGTTCCACGAAAATGCCGTAGGGCTCGATGCTTCGGATGATGCCCGCCGCCGTCTCGCCCGCCGAAAAGTGTGCCGCGTTCTGCTCCCATGTGCCGAGCAGCTCTTTGTGCGTGAGTGTAATGCGTCCGGTCGTGCGATCGTTCGTTTTGACGGCGCACCGTATCTGCTCTCCCGCCGTAAAACGCTCCTTGGGGTGCGATATGCGCGAGACCGATATGCAGTCCACCGGCAGAAGCGCGACAAGGCCGCTTCCGATGTCGCAAAAACAGCCGAACGGCTCGATGTGCGTGATCCGTGCATCCAAAATATCGCCGCTTTCCAAGTGCGCGATATACTTTTCGTAGCTTTCGATCTGCGCGGCACGGCGCGACAGGATGGGTTTTGCTCCCGTTTCGTCGTGCGCAAAGCCGATCACCTTGAAGCAGACCGGCTTTCCCACTCGCGTAATGACCGCTATGTCCCGCACGACGCTCCCGTCCACACTGTAGGCCGCCTCGTCGCGCGGAATGACCCCGCGAAACGGCCCGACCTCCACGATCAGATCGTGTGCGCTGTCGCAGAGTAACGCGCGTCCCTCCAAAATGAGCCCGGCGTTCATGGCATATTCAAGCGCCGCAATCGACGCGGTGCGTTCGCGGTTTTCCGACGTGTCGAGCCATGTGCCCTCCGGCTTGCAAAAGTCCGTCATGTGTTTTCCTTCCCTTTCTGCTGATGTGCTTTTTAAAACGAATCAAAACGAAAATGAAAAAATGAGCGTTTTTCGTCCGGTCTATCCTATTCGAAAGGGGCTTCGCTTATGCCGAGCCCCCGAAAAGTCTGTTTTTGTTTGTGCAATGTGCATAAGTTTTTTTGACTTTTTTGTGCAAAGTGGGAAAAAGTGAGTTTTCCGAAAAAATCGATTGATTCTGACACGATTTAATGCTATAATATAGAATGAACTATGAGTATACTGACGGTTTTGTCCGCATACGGCGGACGGCGGCAGTACGGAAAATTTTTTGGAGGCGACTGTCAATTATGAAAAAAATCTTCTCTCTTGCATTGGCTGTTCTGATGGTATTCGGTCTGTTTACCTTCACCGGCTGCGGCAAAAAGGATGATGACGACAAGGGCGCGATCATTCAAATGTATTTGAGTGCATTTCCCGCCAATCTGGATCCGACGGAGACGGCCTACGGCTCGGCGGACAACGCCAAGTTGTTCGGACTTCTGTACGAGGGTCTGTACACCATGAACGCCAAGGGTGAGCTCAAAAAGGCGCTTGCCGATGAAGTGGAATACTACGTTGACCCGCGCGACAACACGTTGAAGCTTGAGATCTCGCTCAAGACCAGCCGTTGGAGCGACGGTATCATCGTGGATGCCGACGACTTCGTGTACGCATGGCAGCGGCTTCTCTCGCCGACGTCCGATCATGCGGCCGCCGCGCTTCTGTATCCGATCAAGAATGCCGAAAACGTCAAGAACGGCCTTTGCTCGGTCAACGACCTCGGTGTGTGCGCGATCAAGGATAATGTCATCCAGATTGCCTTTGAGAAGGATTTCACCAACGTCGAATACTTCTTGCGCCGTCTGGCAAGCCCTGCGCTTGTTCCGCTTCGCGAGGACAACGCGACCAAGTTCGACGATCCCGACAACATCGATTATATGTGGGACGCTTCTTCGACTTTGGGTCTGCCCTTAACCAACGGTGCGTTCAAATACAAGAAGCTGTCGAACAAATCCATTGAGTTGGAGCGCAACCTGCACTACAACAACGTCAGCGCTTCCGAGGACAACCCGGTCGATAAGGTCGTCAAGCCTTATCAGCTCATCACGCTACTGTCCGAGGGTTCGAGTGCCGACGATCAGTTGGAGCGCTGGCAGAACAAGGAAATTTTCTACATCAATCTCAGCGAAGCCGATGAAGCGACCATCGAAAAGGTCGGTAAGGTCGAGCAGGACGATATTCCTTCGGTCTATACATATTTCTTCGATACGACAAGCGAGCTGTTTTCGGACGCACGGGTGCGCAAGGCCCTTTCCGTTGCCCTTGACCGCGAGCACATCAATTCGTTGACCGGCCGCAAGACCAAGGCCGCCGAAGGTATTATCCCGTTCGGCATCGACGATACCACCGAAAAGACCGAGTTCCGCAAGGAAAACGGAAAGCAGTTCGTCCCGACCGGAGACATGGAAGCCGCCAAGGCTCTGCTTGCCGAGGCGGGTGTGAAGAAGGGTTCGTTCACCCTTGAATACAACAAAGATCGCTCGTATGAACGCGACATCGCAGAGTACTGCAAGTCCGTCTGGAAAGAGCTCGGCTTTACCGTTAAGACCGAGGGCAAGACGGCTCTGTACATGTCCAAGATCGTTTCCGGAAAGACCTTAACGACCGGTACCAACCGCATCGTCGGCATGGATTTCCAGTGCACCACCTCGGACGCCTACGGAATGCTTGTCGGCTTCTCGACGCGGTACGGCGGTCACGCAGTCGATCTTTCGACCGATGAGATCACCTACACCTCTTTCGGCTTTACCGGATTTGCCGATGAAGAATACGACGCGGTGTGCGACGAGATCGTTTCGGCCATGAACAACGACACCCGTGCGGATGCCATGCACCGTGCCGAGACGATGCTCATCGACAAATCGCCCGTCATTCCGTTGTTCTGCAACGTGGATGTATACGCATCCCGCGACCTGTCCAAGATCAAATCGGATATGTTCGGCGCATGGAACTTCACCAAGGTATCCCAGAAGAATTACCGCAAATATCTGCCGGAGGACGAAACCGTTCCCGTCGAAGAAAACGTGCCGGAAGCGGACGCCGAATAATCAACGATACAACAGACGGAGCCGTAATGCGTTACGGCTCCGCTTTTTGAAAGGAACGATCATGTCGGAATTATTGGAAAAGCACGGCTTTCATTTTCAGAAAAAGTACGGGCAGAATTTTTTGCAGGACGTTAAGATTCCCCGCCGTATCGCTGCCGAATGCACCGATCGGGTTCTCTCGGAGAACGGCGAAAAAATTCCCGCGCTCATTTTGGAGATCGGTCCGGGCGCGGGGATTTTAACCGGTGAGCTTGCCAAACGCTTCGAAAAGGTCGTTGCCGTGGAGATCGACGAAACGTTAAAGCCGGTGCTCGACGAATCGCTGGACGCCTACGATAACATCGAGGTGGTGTTCGGCGATATCATGGAAACCGACCTTACAGCCCTTTTGGAGCCGCGCCGCATGGGCAAAAACGGTGAAAGGCTTCCCGTCTCGGTCTGCGCCAATCTTCCGTATTACATCACGACCCCCATTCTCATGCGTTTGGTCGAAACCTACGCCGACTTCGAATTTATCACCGTCATGGTGCAGAAGGAGGTCGCGAGCCGCTTGACGGCCCTGCCCGGTTCGGCCGATTACGGAAGCATTACGGCTTCGCTCGGCTTGTACGGAACGTGCAAGCGTTTGTTCGTTGTGCCGTCCGGGTGCTTTTATCCGCGTCCCAAGGTGGACAGCGCCATTGTGCGCTTACAGCTGTACCGCCCAAGTCGCTATTCCGAGACGCAGATTCGGCGCGCTTCTTCGGTCATCCGCGCCGCTTTTTCCATGCGCCGCAAAACGCTTGTCAATGCGTTAAGCACACATCCGTCGCTTGCCCGATGTGATAAGGCTTCGCTCGGTGCAAAGATCGCCGAAACTCTGAATGTACCCGAGACTGTGCGCGGCGAAACGCTCTCGGCCGAGCAGTATGTACAGCTGTCCGAGGCGTTTGCCGAAAACGGTTGGTTGGAATAAAAACAAGGGGATGTTGCAAACAGCCGTCGCGTTCGCCTACAGAAGGAGAAAAACGCGGTTTTTGCTTTCGATTTCGTATCTGCCGCAGTACGGCGCGTCGGCATGAATTATTTTCAAAAAAGCAGTTGACATTCCGCTTCTTTTTTTATATAATATATAGTATTAAGTTGATTTCAATAATACAGGGAAGGATCAGAGCCATGCAGAACAGCAAACAGGTAACCGTTTCAAGCGAAGGCTTGAAAAAACTCCAGGAGGAGCTCGAATATTTAAAAACAACCAAGCGCAAGGAAGTCGCGGAAGCCATCAAGACCGCGCGTGCTTTCGGTGACCTTTCCGAAAACAGCGAGTACGACGAAGCCAAAAACGAACAGGCTGCCGTCGAACAGCGTATTGCCGATATCGAAGCCATGCTCAAAAATATCAAAGTCATCAACGAGCATGAGGTCAAGACGGATGCCGCCAGCGTCGGAACCACCGTCAAGGTCTACGACACGACCTTCGACGAGGAGGTTTCCTACACGCTCGTCGGTTCCAACGAGACGAACCCCCTCGAATACAAGATTTCCGAGGAATCCCCCATCGGTCGCGCTCTCATCGGTGCCGTTGTCGGCGAGACCGTCAAGGCCGAAACGCCCGGCGGTGAGATCGAAATGAAAATCTTGGAGATTTCCAAGGCCGCACAGTAAATAATCGGACAGAAAATTCCCTTGCCGTCGGTTTTTCGCTTCGGCAAGGCATGTTAAGGATGGATAAACGTGTCAGAAAATCAAAAGAACGAAAGAAACGGCGTCGAGCTTGATCTAAACGAGCAAAAGCGCATTCGCCGCGAAAAGCTGGCGGAAATGGTTGCCGCCGGGAAGGACCCTTTTCAGGTCACAAAATACGATCAGACGCATCACAGTCGCGAGATCAAGGACAACTTCGAAGCGCTTGACGGCAAGACCGTTTCGGTGGCCGGGCGCTTGATGTCCAAGCGTATCATGGGCAAAGCCTCCTTCTGCCATGTGCAGGATCTGCAAGGAACCGTTCAGTGCTACGTTGCACGCGATTCCGTCGGCGAAGAACCGTATGCCGCTTTCAAAAAGCTGGATATCGGCGATATCGTCGGCATTCGCGGAACCGTGTTCAAGACCAAGACCGGCGAGACCTCGGTACACGCCGAGGAGGTCACGCTGCTGACCAAGAGCCTGCAAATGCTTCCGGAAAAATTCCACGGTCTGACCAACACCGACTTGCGTTACCGTCAGCGCTATGTGGATATCATCATGAACCCCGAGTCCAAGGAAACCTTTATCAAACGTTCGCGCATTCTCAGCTCGATCCGTCGCTACCTCGACGGCGAGGGCTTTTTGGAGGTCGAAACGCCGATGCTCGTTTCCAATGCGGGCGGCGCGGCGGCGCGTCCCTTTGAAACGCATCACAACGCGCTCGACGAGGACTTTAAGCTTCGCATTTCGTTGGAGCTGTATTTGAAGCGTCTGATCGTGGGCGGCCTTGAAAAAGTCTACGAAATCGGACGCGTGTTCCGCAACGAGGGCTGCGACACCCGTCACAATCCGGAATTTACGCTCATGGAGCTATATCAGGCTTACACCGACTACAACGGCA
>CAZYFX010000099.1:0-7639 GCA_964646725.1 uncultured Oscillospiraceae bacterium | reverse complement strand
AGAGAATGTCGAGCTTGACAAGCTTGGACGGCTCATAGCCCACCAAATCGTAATCCAACGAAGCGTAGCCCTTGCTCTTGGATTTGAGCGCGTCGAAAAAGTCGTAGACGATTTCGTTGAGCGGAAGCGTGTAATGAAGCTCCGCGCGGTTGGCGTCGATATACTTCATGTCCTTGTAGATGCCGCGTCTGTCCTGACAAAGCTCCATAATACCGCCGACGTATTCGGTCGGCGCGATAATGCTTGCCTTTACGACCGGCTCACTGACCGTCTCGACCTCATCTCCGGTCGGAAATTTGGTGGGGTTATCGATATAGTATTCCTCACCGTTACGCAGACGAATTTTATAAATAACGCTGGGCGCGGTCGTGATTAAATCGAGATTAAATTCACGCTCCAAGCGTTCCTCCAAAATCTCCATATGCAAAAGTCCCAAAAAGCCGCAACGGAAGCCGAAGCCGAGCGCCACGGAGGTTTCGGGTTCATAGGTCAAAGCCGCATCGTTGAGCGCTAACTTTTCGAGCGCGTCGCGCAAATCGCCGTATTTGGCGCCGTCGGCGGGATAAATACCGCTGAACACTACGGGAAGCGCCTTTTTAAAGCCGGGAAGCGGCTCTGCGGTCGGGTTTTCCGCACCCGTTACCGTATCGCCCACGCGCGTGTCCCCCACCGTTTTGATGGCAGCCGTGATATAGCCGACCTCACCGGCATGAAGATCGGGACATTTATGAAGTCCGAACGGGTCGAGAAAGCCGACTTCCGTCACCTCATATTCCACACCGGTGGACATCATTTTGATTTTATCGCCGACCTTGACATGACCGTCGTACACACGGATATAAACCACCACGCCGCGATAGGAGTCGTAATACGAATCGAAGATCAGTGCCTTCAAGGGCGCTTGGATATCCCCTTTCGGCGCGGGAACATGCTTGACCACCTGCACGAGCACATCCTCGATGTTCGTTCCCGCCTTTGCGGAAACAGCCGGAGCTTCGTCGGCGGGAATGCCGATGATGTCCTCAATCTCGGCGCGTGTGCCTTCAATGTCGGCCGACGGCAGATCGATTTTGTTGATGACCGGGATAATCTCCAGATTGTTATCCACGGCAAGATAAGCATTCGCCAACGTCTGCGCCTCGATGCCCTGGGTGGCGTCCACCACCAAAAGAGCGCCCTCGCAGGCGGACAGCGAACGCGAAACTTCGTAGTTGAAGTCCACATGACCGGGCGTGTCGATAAGATTAAAGGTATACGTCTCGCCCTCGTATTCGTAATTCATTTTGA
The DNA here is from genome assembly GCA_964646725.1 of uncultured Oscillospiraceae bacterium. Taxonomy (GTDB): domain Bacteria; phylum Bacillota; class Clostridia; order Oscillospirales; family CAG-382; genus UMGS882. The sequence goes on along the minus strand of CAZYFX010000099.1, from coordinate 6,352 downwards.
CGGCGCGCGCCTTGATGGTGATCCCGCGCTCGCGCTCCAACTCCATATCGTCCAACATCTGATCCTTGGATTCGCGTAATTCAACCGTATTGGTATGCTCCAAAATACGGTCGGCCAGTGTCGATTTTCCGTGATCGATGTGAGCAATGATGCAAAAATTGCGGATATGGGATAAATCTCTTTCGTTTATGGGCATATTGATTCCATCCTTAAAATGTTATACTGTACCGAATATATATTGTAATATATTTTCACGATAAAATCAAGTATTAGCGGTAAAATTTACATTCTTTTGACCTTTGTTGTCTGTTTATTTTTTTGCAGCTTGGCGTCGGTATTCCGAAGGTGTCATACCGTGACTTTTTTTGAACAGCCTGTCAAAATACTCACGGCTTTCAAGGCCGATCATAGACGGAACAGCGGAAATGGGCTCAGAAGTCTCGGCCAGTATTTTTTCGGCAGCCAATAACCGTTGGTTGATGACAAAAGCGGAAAAAGAAAATCCGGTTTGCTTTTTGACCATGCGCGAAAGATGTGCTCCGGTATATCCGAAGTGAGAGGCTGTGTCCTCCAGCGTTATTTTTTTCAGATTATTGCGTATGTATTCCAAGATTCGCTCCATGCGCTCGCCTCCCACCTCATGTGTTTCGGCCTTATACAGTACATCGATCTGCGAACATTCGGAAAGTCGAATCAACAATTCACCAGCCGACAGTTCTGCGTAAAGATTATATGCCGTGTTTGTTTTGGCATTCTCGACCGCTTGAATCGTTTGTTCGATACAGGACTTAACAAGCGGTGAATCCGTATTCGGAAAGCGTATGGACACCTTCTTTTTCAACAGCTTATCCAAATAGTTGTTCACAACACATTTGTTTAACCGTTTTTCCAACGATTCGACCAATGACGTGCGAATCAAAATATTGATACAAATGCTGTCGCCGATCGGACAGACCGAATGAAACGTATCCGGACGCAAAAGCAGAAGCTCACCTTCTTTTAAAACCAGCTTTTCCTTTTCCACATATTCGGCGCACGATCCGAAAAGCACATAATTGATCTCATAAAAATCATGATTGTGATACGGCGTGATGCATAACGGTGTAATTTTACTCACGGACACAAGACCGATGTTATCGTGAAAAAAATCGTCAACGGACAGCATCAAAGCGTATTTATTCTCGTCAAGCCGTTCAAGGTGCTTTTCCATTTCCTTGAATACCAGTTCCCGAGTTCCGTACTCCTCCGAGATAACAGAAACATACGGCGTAAAGCGATTCGGTACTCGCAGCATATACATTCCCCCCTTACAGCATAGCAAACAAATCAGAAAAAGTCAAGTATTTTTCAAAAAAATCATAATAGGTCATTCCCATTTTCTTTTGCGGAGGATATACTATAATTGTACTAAATTTCATTGCAAAAGGAAGGAAATGTTTATGAAAAAACACGGCTGTCTATTGTTTGCGCTACTCACATTGCTTACAACCACCACCGCCTTCGCTGTGAACCTCGAAGCAGTCGAATCCTCCAACGAGCTTCACGCCCCCTCTTCGGAAAACGTTCTCACGGCCGAAACCGTTGATGCGCCGGGTCTGAACGTTTTTACCGGCAATTCGAATGCGTACACCTTCGAAGCGGAGAACGCAATCGACCGCTTTTCCAACTCCCAGTACGGTACCGACAACTTGTTCACCTACGATCTTGCGGATGACCCGACCGGCTCGGGATACGGAAAAATGCTTCGCGTTACCATGGATACCGACAAGTATCTCACGAAGTACGACGAAAGCACCTACGTATATCATACTGTCTATACGGCTCTTGATCGCGCGCAAAAGCGTCCCTGTCTGTTGCTGTTTGATACTTACGGAAAAGGTATCATCGGCTTTTGGCTCGGAAACAGCACACACCGAAACTTCGGTACACTTCCGCAGACCGCGACTTGGTACCACGCGGCCGCCAATAACACGGAAGTATTCTCCGGTTCTCTTTCCAATGTGCAGATCCAGTATGCCTTCAACGGAGAAAGCTGCAATAACATTCAATACATTGACAATCTCGCTCTGATCCCATATTACAAAGCGACTTATCTGCTTAATTATCCGGACGGCACCTCGGGCACAAGCATCGAAAAATATTTTCTGTGTTCCAATTCATCGATTACATCCAATCCGAACGGAACACTGTCCGGATTCCCGACCTCTTATACTCCGGAGGATGTTGGCGTGAGTTTTGAAAATTATCGTCTGCTCGGTTGGTCGACCGATCCCGACGTGAAAACGCCCATGACCTCCGTACCTCTCGCAAATGAGGATATTACGCTTTATCCCGTTTGGCAAAAGACCTATCACGAAGAATACGGAGAGATGGTTTTTTGCGAGGACTTCGAAGCACATGCGGGCAAGAACGTATTGTCTGCCGCATTGAATGTTTCTTACATTGATCCGTCGTTTTCTGCGCTGAATAATCATTTCACGATTACAAAAGGTGACTATTGGAATCTTTTGAATGTCACCGATGACGGAAGCGGAAATCAGTCGCTTAAAATCCAAATGGCCTCCGCTTCGCAAAGATGGCCGCAATTTCTTGTACTGAATAACGGCTCAACGCCGAAAGGAGACTATACGATATGCGCCTCCTTTATGACTCCTTCCGACAGAATCGCACACATCAGCGATTACAATGTTCGTATTTGGACAAGCGACGGTAACTATAAGACCCAAACACTTCGGGTATCTTCCTCCGATGTTTATCAAACCGTAACCACTGCCGTTTCCGTCGGAGACGGTGAGTCAATTACAAAATTTCAAATTTATCCCACTACCGACGGAAGCGAAGCCGATACCTATTGTTATGTAGACAACATTGTCCTGTACCGCAAGATCATTCAAGAGCCGATTACGCTGACCCTATACTACAATAACGAAAAGACGCAGAGTCAGAGTCTTTCGTTGCGCCAAGGAGACACATACACATTCCCAACCTATGCGGAGCTTGCAAGCTATGTGCCGAGCGGCTTCTTGCCTTCCGGTTTCCGTGTAAACGGCAAACTGTATACCCCGGGGCAAAAAATCACACTTCCCGAGCAAAGCACGCTGGAAGCCGTCTTAGAATGCAAAAGCACACACGATATACAATACGGGGATTTGGTTTTCTTTGAAGATTTCGAAGCTCATGCCGGTCAAATCGTATATAACGGCGGCTCTGTAAATGCACTGAAGGTCTCCTACATCAATCCGACGTTTTTAATTCGGGCCGATCATTTCACGTTTTATAAAGCCGATCTTTCCAATAAACTGTTTGTCACCGATGACGGAAGCGGAAACGAAGCACTCGCCGTCCAAATGACGGACACTTCACAAAAATGGCCGCAGTTCCGCATTTTGAATAACGGTACAACGCCCGGAGAAGGCAGCTATACCGTTTGCGCAAACTTCATGGCTTCTTCGACCGATATTGGACACATCAGCAATTTCAACGTTCGTATTTGGACAGGAAGCGGAACCTACAAAACCAAATCGCTCGGCGTTTCCTCGTCGAACGCCGGAGTTTATCGGACCATTATATTCGATTTCCCCATTTCCTCGGATGAAACGATTACGCAAATCCAAATCTACGCCAGTACCGACGGAAGCGTTTCCGATACACTTTTCTACGTGGATAATATCGCTTTATACTACAAAAAAGACAAATGTCAAATCAAGCTTTCGGATTCGGAGACGCAAACACTTTATTATGTTCCCGGCGGAACCGTGACCCTTCCGCGCCGTTACGAAGTATACGAAAGCATTCCGGACGGAAAGGTGTTAAAAGGCTTCTCGCTCAACGGAAATTTATATGCGCCGGGCTATGTTTATACAACACAAAGTACCGATACGGAGCTTACCTTTGAAGCTGTATACGAATCTGAAAAATACACGTTGGCCTTTGATCTCGGAAGCGGAAACGGAACGGTCGCGGAATGCACGGTCATCGAAAATCAAACCGTCACACTTCCGTCCGATACGTTCTATCACAGTGGCGCAAAACTTTTGGGGTGGAAATGCGGCGAAAACGGAACCGTATATGCCCCCGGAGCTTCCTACACCTTCTCCGTCTCCGATTGCAAAGAGGTCGATTTCGACGAATACGGACGTTTGATCCTTCACGCTGTTTATTCGGATGATTATACAAGAACAACAAGCTTTTCTTACAATTACGAATTGACCGATGATCTGTTTGTCGGCGCAACCGATGCCGATAAAACGTATTTGAAAATCGCCTATGGTGCGGGAATAACGGCCGCTGCTTCCGTCTATGACCGAACGGATGCTGTTACGCTTTCCGAGCTTATTGACTGCGCCGAGCGACTCTTTTACCGTTCCGTCGGAAAGACGATCGATTTTAAAAGCTCGGCGGAACGATTGAACGATCTGGTACAAAAAGGGATTTGCCCCGCTTATACGGATCTGGCGGAAAAAGCAAGCTACGCGGATCTGGCGCTTGTTTTCGCTAATGTCCTTCCCGCACAGACCTACCGTGAGCTGTGCTGCGCCGTAACATTGACCGGACTTACCGAAAACGATGACGGTTATTTCGAAGCGAAAAAGCTGGTATGTGCCGGGATACTTGCGGAAAGTACGGATTTTTCGAAACCGCTTACCGTCGGGGATCTTACTGCCGCTATCGCCAAGCTCATTCAGCCGACGCTCCGAACAGCGGAGACTAAGTGCACCCTCTATGTGTTGGGCGATTCCCTGACGGCCGGTACGGGCGTATCTCAGCATACTGGATGGCCGCGCAAGTTAGGTGCTCTGTCGGACGATAACCTGACGATTGTCAACTACGGTATCGGCGGTATCAATACCGGAAATTATTTTTCGACTATGGACACCACCGCAAGCACCTACTACAAAACCCTGCTTACCGATATCCGTCCCGGTGATTACGTCATTATCGCTCTGGGCACCAACGATTCCACGCTGTGGGAGCGCGGAGAAATGACGTACGAAACAACGCGCGACAATTATTATCGCTATATAAAGGAAATTCGCGCCGAAGGCGGCGTTCCCATCCTTGTTTGTCCGGTCGGTCGAAACACCGTTGACAGTAATGGAAGCTACATAGAATCCGACCCGCGCATTATCGAATGCATGAACGATGTTAACACAGTCTACGGTGCAAACGTACCCATCCTTGATTTCAAAACGCTCAGCTATCCGCGTTTCAAGGCCATGACCGCTGCGGAGCGCGCCAAAATCTATTATGACAGTGTGCATTACACGGACTACGGTGCCTCGCTCGTTGCTTCCTACTTCAAAGAGCTTGTCCTCGATAGCGACGATACTCGCTTGAACGGCTTGAAAAATCATTTTGACAAACCAACCTTCGATTTTACAAGCAACGATTTTCTCTACGAACTTGCATCTCCGATAACAGAAACCGTTACTTCGTTTCGAGAAAACGCACCTTTCGGTATACGTTTCAAGGCTCATATCGGACACGAAGCCCGTGAGCTGGAAGACGATGTCACGGAATACGGATTCATCGTTGCCATAAACGACTCGTTGGAAGGGAAAGAACTGACCCATTCCTCCGGTGCTCGCTTTGTAATCGGAAAGGCATATCACAACCTTTCAAAGCTTGACGTTTTGTATGAACTGACCGATGAGGACAACGCCGTATTCACTGCCGTTTTGATGGGAGTCCCCGATACAAAGGTCGGTTACACAACCGTTTTCGCGGTGCGAAGCTATGTGCGCTACGGACGTTCGTATTTTTACGGAAACACGCACATCGACAGCCTTTACGCATTGGCGAAGCGAAGCAACATGACCGATAATGCATATGTCAAGCACATAATCGAAGTTTCCGAAAGCTGAAAATAGAAAACTAATGAAAAAATCCTGCCCGTTTTTCGCGTGGCAGGATTTTGATATATCGCATTTACTTCACGGTAAACGGCTCACACAACGGTTTCATCTCATCTAACGTACTCCAGAGGTAAACCGTATCGTTCGTACCAAGCACAAGATCGCTCGAAACAGTCACGGTTTGTTTTTTCGCACTCGAAGAAGCCGTCGCGGTTTTGACCGTATTCAGCCTTGCGCCCTCACGGTCGGCAAGCACAAGCGTGTAGTTACCTTTTTCGGGAAGAAATACCGCAACGTTTGCGCCGCTTTTCGTCGCGGTCACCGAAAGAATCTCGTAATCGTTCGTGTAAGCGCTGTCCTCGTAATACACCGTCGGGCCGAAGAAAACGGGCGTAATGTCCGTCTGGACAATCTGCTTCCATACGCCTTCGGGTTTTTTGTCGTTCAATAGACCTGTTCGATAACCTAATGAATGGCATTAAAAATACCGCAAATGA
>CAZYFX010000098.1:0-7742 GCA_964646725.1 uncultured Oscillospiraceae bacterium | reverse complement strand
CGCCGAAAAGGTCGGACGCAACGATCCCTGCCCCTGCGGAAGCGGCAAGAAGTACAAAAAATGCTGCGGCGCGGGACTGCCCGACGTCGATGACGGGAACGAATAAGCCATGGGCTTCGGACTGATTTTCATCGGCTATATAACCTTTCTGTTTTTTAAGATACTGCCGCCGGCGATGATCGTCGGCGCGTATCTTATGCGGCGGGGGCTCGACAGGCTGTCCGTTTACGGCAAGAACTTTCGGCAGTCCCGCGTATTTGCGGATGTATTGGCCGTATACTATACGCTGTATTCGGCGCTGTGGATCGGAACGCTTGCCGGGGTGACGGATATTCTGTCGAACGAAGTGTTTCTTCTTGCGGACAGTGTGATTTATTATGCGCTCGTGCTGTTTTTCCATATGTATCTGTATGCCGCTTTGGAGCATATCGCGCGGGATTGCGGTTACGAAAAGGGGATCAAGCGGGTTTACTTTTCGCGTGTGCTCACGGCGATGGTTTATGTGTTTTCCGTGCTGGCGCTGATTTTGTCCGCGTTCGGTACGGGCGGCTATTTCCGTTTTGCTTCGTTTATCTGCCAATTGGTGTGGCATCTGTACACCGTTGTTTTGTTGTACGGCTTTTACATGCGTGTGGCCACCGAGGCGATTATTGAGGAAGAAGAAAAGAAGATCGCCGCCATTGACGCCGAAATTATTGCGCGAAAACGCAAAAAATAAGCGGCGGCGCGCGGAAGCCGCGCTGCAATTTTCGCGTCTGAATGCAGATATAATTTTGCAGTTTGCGTCCGCGTGTTGTTACCCCGCCGCGCGTCGGGTGGGACTTGCGGCTCAAACGGCGAAGAGTCATTCTCTCCCTCAGTCGGCTGCGCCGACAGTTCCCTCATCAGAGGGCGCTACTGGTGAGTACGAATTTTTTAGTTTTTGGACAGAGGCTGTACACTAAATCGTTTCAGCAAACTCAATATTGCCACCGCACTATCCATTTTATGAGATTATACTGCTGTTAAGCTTGCAGTACCTTTGTCTTTTTCACAATGTAACGATCTTGCGTTAGATGTAGCCTACGCCCTTTCCACCGGTTCAAAACCTCACATGCGGATGCTTGACGCACTATCAAGTCCGCAGGAATTTATCTAATGGCTGAAAATTAAAAACTATCGCAAAAGTTTAGTCCGCATGAGTTTTGAACCGTCCCCGGGAGTCCAGAGGGTCGCAACCCTTTGGGGTACTTTTTGGTTCTTTTTCGTACAAGCGAAAAAGAATGACCCGTCTCCTTGCAGGAGAACACTCTATGTCACTCTGACGAGTGACCGACGTCCCCTGCGGGGACAAAATTGCGGTGCGGTTTCCGCGCAAAAGTAAGGAGTGAGCACATTATGGAACGATTCATCGACACAAATATCCGAAAGGTCTATGTGCGTGCCTTGGACAGCTACGATGTCCGCGCCGTCGAAAACACCCTGTATCCGCTGTTGGATGGGATGTTGGCGGATAACCGCATCGATAAAGCTTCGTTGGTCGGCAAAACCGTCGTGCTCAAGCCGAATCTTGTGGCCAAACGAGCAGCGGACGACGGAATCACGACGCATCCGTCCTTCGTCGAGGTGTGCGGACGGTATTTCGTGTCGCTCGGCGCCCATACGGTCATTGCCGACAGCCCCGGCGGTATCTACAATCTGCCCGCCATGGAGGGCATTTACACCGAAACGGGTATGCGCGCGGCGGCCGATGCAAGCGGCGCGGAGCTGAATCGGGATATGAGCTTCGAGGTGGTGCGCCGTAAGGAGCTGTCCGTGAACGGCTTTCATCTCATCACGCCGCTCATAAAGGCCGATCTTATCGTCAATCTGTGCCGCTTAAAGACCCATGCGTTGTGCGAAATATCGGCGGCGGTCAAGAATCTGTTCGGTTCGATCCCCGGACTGCAAAAGGCGGAGCAACATGCCCGTTTTCCGAAAAAAGCGGATTTTGCGGATATGTTGTGCGATTTGTGCCTTGTCAACGCGCCGCAGATCAACATCACCGACGGCGTGGTCGGCATGGAGGGCAACGGCCCGGCAGGCGGAACGCTCAAAAACGTGGGCGTGGTGCTGGCGTCGGCTAATCCCTTTGCGTCCGATGTGACGGCGGCGTACATCATGGGCTATGCGCCCGACGAGGTGGGGACGATCGTTTGCGCCGTCAAGCGCGGTCTGTGCCCCGCGACGGTGGAGGAGCTCGAGATCGACGGAGACGCACCGGAGCGCTTTAAGAGCCGCTTCCGTCGGCCGGACGCCAATGCGGGAGGCCTTTTAAAGCAGCTGCCGACCATTTTCGGCGGAGGACTTCAGCATTTGCTCGAGCCGCGTCCGACGGTGGACAAACGCAAATGCATCGGGTGCGGCGCGTGTATGCGCAGCTGTCCCGTCCACACCATCACCGTGACCGACCGCAAGGCGCACATCGACCCGAAAAACTGTATCAAATGCTATTGCTGTCAGGAATTTTGTCCGGTCAAGGCCATCAAGGTCAAGCGATTCGTTTTGTTCGGAAAATAAAGGCGGCACACGGAAGCCGCGCCGCAAACGAGAGGAGCAGCAAAGATGATCTCTCTGAAATTCGACTTATCCCAAACCTACGGCAGTTTCAAACCCCTGAACGCCGTCAACAACGGCCCCGTTTTTAAGCGCCATGCAAACGACCAGGGACGCTCCAACCTTGAAGCCTACAAGGCCGCCGGGATTCCTTATGCCCGTAACCACGATGCGTCGTTTTGGGGAACATACGGCAGTGAGCATACCGTCGATATCACGGGTATCTTTCCGCATTTCGATGCCGCCCCCTATGACCCTGCGTCCTATCATTTCGCCTGCACCGATGAATACATTCGGGTTACGTCACTTGCCGATACCAAAACCTTCTACCGTCTCGGTCAGAAGATCGAGCACTGGGTCGAAAAGTTCGGATCACTCCCGCCGAAGGATTTTCACAAATGGGCGGTCATCTGCGAACACATCATCCGCCACTATACCGAGGGGTGGGCGAACGGCTTCGACGCGGGTATCGAATATTGGGAAATTTGGAACGAGCCGGACTGTCCCGATGACCTGCCCTATCTTTCCAAGACCTGCTGGGGCGGCACGCGCGCACAGTTCTTCGATTTTTACGAGACGGCGGCCAAGCATTTAAAGACTTGTTTTCCGCACCTAAAAATCGGCGGTCCCGCGCTCTCGTGGGACGAGGAATGGGCGGCCGACTTCCTGCGGGAAATGCACAAACGAAACGTGCCTCTCGATTTCTTTTCGTGGCACTGCTACGGCAACGAACCGATTCATATGGTTCAAAAGGCCGAACGCATTCACAAGCTCATGGTCGAAAGCGGCTACGAAAGCGCCGAAAGTATCTTAAACGAATGGAACTATGTGCGTTCGTGGGCGGGCGAAGGCTTTCTGTATTCCGTCAAGTCGATCATCGGCTTCAAGGGGGCGGCCTTTACCATGGCCTGCATGTCGGCGGCGCAAAAGGCACCCATCGATATGCTCATGTACTACGACGCACGGCCGACCGTATGGAACGGTCTGTTCGACTTCTACACCTTCGAACCGCTCAAGGGCTACTATCCGTTCAAGTGGTATTCGGAGTTTTACGGTCTGGAGGAAGTGCGCTGTAACGACGCGGAAGATATCTATACCCTTTGCGGAAAGACTTCGGACGGCAAAACCAAAACGGTCGTTACCTATTATGTCGAGCGCGACGATGCGGACGCCAAGGAAATTTCGCTCGACTTCGGCCGCGGGGGAACGTATGAGGTGTACGCTTTGAATGCCGATAAGACAAACGAATGCATCGGTACGACCGACGCGCTTACCTTTACGCTTGCGCCCAATTCCTGTTTGTTTATTAAAGAGATTTAGAAATTTCGCTGTCTGTCGTAAAAGTCAAATCTACTTTGTCGGAGGTTTGTTATGCCAATCAAAATTCCGGGTGCGCTCCCGGCCTTCGGTATCCTCGAAAACGAAAACATCTTCGTCATGACCGAAAAACGCGCCGCTTCACAGGATATCCGTCCGTTGAAAATCGCCATACTCAACCTGATGCCGACCAAAATCGTCACCGAAACACAGCTTTTGCGCCTGCTGTCCAATTCGCCCTTGCAGGTCGAGCTGACGCTGGTCAAAACCGCTTCGTATGTGTCCAAAAACACACCCGAGGAGCATTTGACTTCCTTTTACCGCGATTTTGAGGAGATCAAGTACGAGCGCTTCGACGGTCTGATCGTCACAGGTGCGCCGGTGGAAGATATGCCGTATGAGGAGGTCGCGTACTGGGACGAGATCTGCAAGATTTTCGACTGGTCGAAAACCAACGTCTATTCTTCCCTGTTCATCTGCTGGGGAGCGCTTGCCGCCTTCTATTATTTTTACGGCATTCCGAAGCAGACGCTTCCGCAAAAGCTGTCGGGGGTGTACCGTCACCGTGTGATTCTGCCGTCCCATCCGCTGGTGCGCGGCTTCGACGAGGTGTTCTACGCACCCCATTCGCGCCACGCTTCCGTTTCGTCGGATGACGTGCGCTCGAAGGACGGACTCGATGTGTTGGCGGATTCGGCCGAGACGGGCGTGTATCTGGCCGCCGGGCACGATATGCGTCAGATCTTTGTCACCGGCCACCCCGAATACGACGCGGATACCTTGAAAAACGAGTATCTGCGCGATCTGTCGCGAGGGATGTCGCCCGCACTCCCGGTCAATTATTTCCCCTACGACAATCCCGAAAACCGACCGAAAAATATGTGGAAAAGCCATGCCAATTTGTTGTACGGCAACTGGCTCAACTATTTTGTGTATCAGCGGACGCCGTTCGATTTGTCCGACTTGAAATGATCGATTCTTGCCAAAGGAGTGTTTGACGTGCGTATCATCGGTTTGACCGGCCCGACGGGTGCGGGAAAAGGCGCGTTTGCGAAAGTGGCTGCCGACGAGTTCGGGGCATTGCATATCGATACCGACCGTGTGGCGCGCGAAGCGGTCGAGCCGGGCACACCGTGTCTTGCGTCGCTTGTCGAAGCGTTCGGAACGGAGATTCTTTCGCCGGACGGTTCGCTTGACCGAAAAGCACTTGCCGCCGTGGTGTTTTCCGACCGCGAAAAGTTGGAGAAGCTCAATCGCATCACCCACCCCGCCATCACCGCTTTGGTGCGCCGCCGTTTGGACGAGGCCGCGAAAAACGGCGTGAAAGCGGTCATCATCGACGCGCCGCTTCTGTTCGAGAGCGGTGAGGACGCTTTGTGCGACGTGACGGTGGGGGTCGTGGCCGACGAGAACGTGCGGCTTGAGCGCATTCTTTCGCGCGACGGTATCGACCGTGCGTCAGCCGAGCGGCGCATGCGCTCGGGAAAAGGTGTCGATTGGTTTAAGGAACGCTGTGACTGCATATTGGAAAACAATGCCGACCGCGAGAGCTTGGCCCACGATGTGCGCGCCGTGTGGAGTAAGTTGGTCGGCGAAGAAAATCAAACCGAAAACGTCGAAGCAAAGGAGCAGATATGAAACGATCGATTGCCGTTGTATTTATTTTGGCACTGTCCGCCGCCTTTGCCTCTTTGTGGATGTTTGCGGAAAATCTCATCTTGGAGCGAACGCATCCTCTGCCGTATCACGAGATTGTGACGAAATATGCGAAGGAATATGCCGTCCCCGAGGAAGTCGTCTATGCCGTTATGAGCGTGGAGAGCGGCTTCAAGAGCGACGCGGTCAGCGCGAAGGGAGCGGTCGGGCTCATGCAGCTCACGCCCGACACGTTTTATTGGCTGTGCTCCAAAAGCGGAGACGAGAACACTAATCCCGAGCTGTTGTACAATCCCGAAACAAACATCCGTTACGGAACGTATTTTCTCAATCTTCTGTATACGGAATTCGGTGTGTGGGATACTGTTTTTGCGGCCTACAACGCCGGGCGCACGCGCGTGAACGAGTGGTTGAAAGACCCGACGTACAACGTCAACGGGAAGCTTACGAACATTCCCTACCCCGAAACGGCGGCGTATGTGCAAAAGGTCGGTAAGTCGATGGTGGTGTACAAGAAGCTGTACAAGGATAAGGAACCCGAGAACGAAGAATAAAGAATCGGTCTGTCACAAAACTTGAGAAAATAGCAGCGACGCTTTCTTTTGAAGAAATTGTATATGAGCCGTCCGTCCCGATGTGGACGGCGGAGTAAAAACCGCGTTCGCAAATTATAAGTTTCATCTAAACTATACCCGCGAAAATTGCAGCGGCGCTTCGCCGCCGCCCTTCGCAAAGGGCGAAATTCCCCTTGTTTTCCGCAAAATAATACGCAGGAGTGGGTGAATTTTTGACCGTTTCACGGTCAAAAAGAGGGCGAACCTCGTTCCTTACAAAAAACAATTTTTCTGCTACAGTCTGAAATAAAAAGGAGCACACGAACATGGAAAACGAAAAAGAAAAAAGCGCGGCGGAGCTTTTAAAGGAAAAGCTGTTTGCCGAGAACAAGAGCGCCTACGACGTATGCGACGGCGCGGAGACGGAAGAAGCGTACCGCTATTGCGCGGATTATATGCGCTTTTTGGACAAGGCCAAAACCGAACGCGAATGCGTGACGGAAGCGGTGGCGCTGTTGGAAGAAGCGGGCTTCAAGCCGTTTGAGTACGGAAAGAAATACGTTACGGGCGACAAGTTCTATTACAACAATCGCGGCAAGGCACTGTATGCCGTGGTCATGGGGCAAAAGAGCTTGGAAGAAGGCATCAGCCTTGCGGCCGGGCATATCGACAGCCCGCGCATCGACTTAAAGCAGAATCCGGTCTACGAGGACGGCGGCATGGTCTTTTTCAAAACGCACTACTACGGCGGCATCAAGAAATTCCAATGGGTCACGATACCGCTGGCGCTTCACGGTGTGATCGTCAAGGAGGACGGCACGGTCGTGAACGTATGCGTCGGCGAGGATGAGAGCGACCCGGTGTTCTATATCACCGATGTGCTTCCGCATCTCGGCAAAGATCAGGCCGCCAAGACACTCGGCAACGCCTTCAGCGGCGAGAGCTTGAACGTGCTTGCGGGAAGCCGTCCGTATGACGATAAAGCGGTGAGCGAAAAGATCAAGCTCAATCTGCTGGCGTTACTCAACGAAAAATACGATGTGACGGAAGCGGATCTTCTGTCGGCCGAGCTGTGCCTGGTGCCGAGCGCGCGGGCGCGGGATATCGGCTTCGACCGCAGTCTCATCGGCGCATACGGCCACGATGACCGCGTTTGCTCCTATCCGATTCTGTCGGCGATTTTGGACATGGCAGAACACGTTCCGACCTATACGGCGGTGACCGTTCTGGCGGACAAGGAGGAGATCGGAAGCGAGGGCAACACGGGTATGCAGTCGTTCGCCTTTGAAAATATGTTAACGGAGCTTGCCGTTCAGGCGGGAGCCAATCCGCGTCTTATGTTTGCGCATTCCAAGTGTCTGTCGGCCGATGTGACGGCCTGCTACGATCCCAACTACGCCGAGGTTTACGAACCGCGCAACAGTGCTTTCGTCAACAAAGGTGTGGCGATTGCGAAGTTTACCGGTGCGCGGGGAAAGTCCTCCACCAACGACGCGCATGCGGAATATGTGGCGTATATACGAAATCTCTTGAACGAGGCGCACTGTGTATGGCAGATGGCGGAACTCGGCAAGGTCGACCAGGGGGGCGGCGGCACGGTTGCCATGTATTTGACGAAGCTGGATATCGACACGGTGGACA
>CAZYFX010000097.1:0-7900 GCA_964646725.1 uncultured Oscillospiraceae bacterium | reverse complement strand
CCCGTAGCCGTAACATCGCCCGCGTTGTGGCGGCAGTCATACAGCTTAAACGCATGTCCGACACCCAGGTCCACCTTTTGCTCGGAAACGTCCGCATAGCCAACAAGGCCGCCGACGTATTCGCTTCCGCAAACCGTCGCTTCGGAACGGCAGCCCGTAATCGAAACGGTTACCGTCTTAGTAATTGTAACCATTCCCGAATCGTTTTCTTCATCGGACGATTCGGGTTTCGCGTACCCGACAATCGATCCGACATAGTTTTTGCCCTTAAAACAGGAGCTTTTCACGGTAAGATCTTGGATCGTCGCGCTGCCGCCCACACAGCCGAACAGACCGACATAATCGTTCTCGCCGTTACAGTAAAGTCCCGAGATGGTTTTTCCGTTGCCGTCGAAAGTACCGGTGTACTTGTAGAGCACCGTTTTGTAGCTGATCTTCGGCAAAGCGGACGCGTCTATCTCCTCACGCGCATATCCGATGGGCGTCCAGGTGGAAGGCGATTCACCGTCGGAGGGGGTGTAGGTGCCATCGGCGGCAAACGTGCCCGGATTCACGACGATATCGTCCATGAGCTTGGCACAAAGTCCCAACGATTCTTCGTCCACGATGGCGACGGTATCTTTTCCGGCATTGACCATGTCGCGGAATTCCTCGAGGTCACGCAGAGTGTACAGTAAATAGGGATCCTCGGTTGTTCCCGAGCCTTTAAGGCCTACGGTCAATGTGTATTCTTTAAATGCACTTGCGAAATCGGGCTTAAATCCACCGTTGATCTCTTCCATAAAAAGCTCAAGCTTATAGGTACCGGTCGGAAGATCCTCAGGAACCGGAAAATCAACACTACTTGTTTTATTAATGTCGGTAACTTTCTTCAATTGGCCGTAATAAAGAACCTCATCATTGCTTCCGAGCAACAAGGCAGACAAATACCCATTTCGGATAGGGTTCTTACATGCAATCGTGAGAACTTCGCCTCTTCTCACTTGAAACTCGGTTGTTTCGACGGTAGGTTGGGTCGGCAAGTAAATGCCTTGATAAAAACCATTCTTACCGTCCGATAGCGTAAGCTTATATTCTGCGATTTCTCCGTCACTCGGCGTATAATCGGATATTTTTTGCATGGTTCCGACGTTGATCTTCTTGCTTTCCGCAGAAGTAAAGAGAACAGCGGATTTCTTCAGGTTGAATGCCGGACGTGCTCTCCAACCGGAAGCTTCCCCCACAACATACGCACTTGCCATGGTTCCGTTTTCGTCATATCCGTATACATAGTAATTCTCGGAAGGCGTACGGAAATACCAGCGAACGCCGATATTTCCGTAATCTGCCGCATATTCGCTTTCCGCCTCCTCCTTGGAAAGGAAAAAGAACGTATCATGCCTTAATACATCCGTGCCGAACGAGCTTTTATTCTCCTTAAACGTTTTCAGTAAATACTTTTTTTCCGAATCCGAAAAGGATCTGTTGATAAACGAATTCGAATCGGTCGTATCGTTACACCATTTCCAGGCAGCGCTGTAGCGCCAATCGCTTCGGTAGGTCTGACCGTAGCTCAAATCAAGAGGATTGTAATTCATCACCCGAATCACATTTTCAGACAGCAAAAGCATTGCCGACTGTGCTTTGTAAAACTTATCTGTTTCGGCTTGATATACATAATCTGTGCCATCAGACCTGCTAACTGAACCGTCGGTACGATTTGTCCCATACACACTCGAACTGGATTCGTTTCCGTCATGGTATACTCCACCGTTTCCGTCGGTAGTCAAAATGAGCCATGGAATGGAAGCGTTGTTATTCGTTCCGTAATAGACGCGCGCGCCCGGCTTCAGCGCCTCTGTGCCCAAAGTGATGCTTTTTTCCGCCGAAGCGGTAAGCGGCAGCAGACAGGCGGTCAAAACGGCTGTCACCGCCAAGGCGATTAGGATTCGTGCTTTTTTGAGCTTCATAAAAATGTCCTCGCTTTCTTTGTATTCTAATCTTGTTTGATCGATCACAGATCGGGAAAGCCTTTGATTTTACGAACCGTTCCAACCTCCCTTATTTTCGCTTTTTGCCGCGCTCAAAACGAGCGCACGGTCAAGTAACGCTTTTTTTGTATTGCAAAGCTCATCGCTCATAACGGCTCGGGTCAGGGCTTCAAGCGTTTCGCCGATTTGTTTTCCCGTAAAGCCGAGAGCCGCAAGGGCGTTTCCGTCCAGTGCCAGCTGTGAAATCCGCACGCAATCGCCCCGTTCGATGATATTCCGAAGCAGAGTCTCGGGAATGTTGTCGTTCTCGACGGCAGTCAAACAGGCGGCGGCGTCCAAGCAAGCCCGTTCACCGTATCGGTGTACGAAAAAGCGTGCCGATACGCGCGAACGAACGGTACTTACCTCCGAAAGAGAGGCCTCCAGTCCCTTCACGCGCACGGTAAATGCTTTCGAAAGGCGAAGATGATCGAGAAGTCTGTCGGTTTGTTTCGCGGTGGCCAAAAAGTAGGCCGTGCGCAAGCCGTTTTCGGGCGGAACAAGTGCCGTCTTACGGCAATGCTCCTTGTAGCGAGCGTCGGACATTTCGCGGAGCTCCGGAAACAGCTGTTCCCAAATCGGCCGATAGGTGCAGAGCACGGAACAAAGCCGTTTCGGAAAACGCGAAGAAAGTGTTTTTTCAAGCTCTGTCGTACAGCGCTCGGCAGAGATTTTTTTCAAAAGCGGAGCAAGATTTGCGGCCGCCTGCGCGGTATTCGCTTCGATATCGAAGTTCAACACCGCCGAAAAACGAAGAGCGCGGAGAATGCGAAGCGCATCCTCGGAAAAGCGCTCGAACGGGTCGCGAATACAGCGAATTTGGCGGTTTTGAAGGTCTTTTTTTCCGTCGAAGCGGTCGATCACACCCTCTCCCGGCGCATAGGCGAAGGCATTGACGGTGAAATCGCGCCGCGCCAGATCTTCGGACAAATCGTCGGTAAAGGTGACTTCTCCCGGATGACGCGCGTCGGTATAGCGTCCGTCGATACGAAAAGTCGTTATCTCGATGGGATTCTTTTCGTACAGGACGGTCACCGTACCGTGCTTCAGTCCCGTCTCGACGACGGTATGTCCGAGACTTCGAAAGAGCGCGACGACATCCTCGGGCTTCGCGGAGGTGGTGATATCGTAATCCTGCGGTTCTATCCCCATCAAAGCGTCCCGAACCGCACCGCCCACGACGTAGGCGCGGTGGGAGGCGGCTTGCAGACGCTGTAACGCGTCGGATATATACGGTGGGAGAATCGGCTCTGTGATAATCACCGTAAAACGCTCCTTAGGCATGTGCGGTCTGCCGCGAACGCGCCGTTTGTGACTGCGTATTCTTCGGCTTTCCTTGTCGGCGGCGGTTTGCATGACGCATTTTTTTGAGCTTTTTCAGAAAAAACGGCTTGTTGTAGCGGTCAAGAGCGTAAAACATCTCGGTCGCGCCGAAACGGTCATCGTTTGCAGGACTGATACTCAATGCTTTCGCAAACTCCCCGTGCTCGGGACAAGTGCCGATGGTCAAAAAGCTGAACTTGCCGTTCTGCGCCCTATCCGGATTTTCGAGCGGACGACCGCATTCACAGCATACGGGAGAAGCAATCTGCGTTTTTTCCAACAGTGCGTGATAGCCCTCAACAGGGGTATAGTTTTTCTTGTAGCGTATGTTTTTCATATGCTCCGGAATCGTCTCATCCTTGAACACCATCGCGCGGTAGGAGTCGATCCCTTTGTCCAAATCCAGTGCCGCCGCCACCAGTGCGGTGTAATAGGCGTCGGTCAGTGCGTCGTGAAGCGGTTTGTCAAGTGCGATATGAAAATACTCGGCGGCATAGGTGAGCGAGTACTGTTTGTTGAGATTTTCGGTCTGCGCGCAGAAAATCATCTGCAAATTGTAAAACGGCGGCAGCCAATCGGTCGGAAGTCCGAAATAAGCAAGATTGTTTCCGAGCACACCGATATCGTCATAACCCCAGGTGAGAAAGACGTAATCGGTTCCGCACCATTCACGAAAGTGTTCAACGGCCTTTTCCAAACTGTCCGCGTCGGCAAGCATTTTTTCGTCGATACCGGTGAGCTTTTCGACGTGGTGGTGAAGGCGCTTGATGACCTGCGGCTTGACATAGATCTTAAAGCTGTCGGTAATCTGCTTTTCCCGATCTAACTTCACCGCTCCGATCTGAATGATCTCGTTGTCCAAGCCGTGCCCGTTTCTGTAGTATTTTTTTGCGCCCGGGTAGGGCTGATTCCATTCCATATCCAATACTATGTAATTCATTCTGAACCTCTTTTTTTGTATATGGATATGATAACATATTTTCGAGCATTCGTCAAGAGAAAACTGAAGGCATTTCATTTTATCTTCAAAAATCGTTTGCTCGCTTTTACAGCTTCCTCCACGGCAAAGGGCACGAGAATGAGAAACAGGCAGAGCGCATAATCGGACAATCGAAGAAGCGTAAGTCCGAAAGCGTTTCGAAGCCCGGTAAACAGCACCATGCAGACGAGTAAAACCGAAAATCCGGCAGCGCTGTTGAGTTTTTTGTTGCGAAAAAGACCGATATGAAACAGCGAACGCTCCGAGCGCATATTGTATGCCTGAACGATCTGTGACAGCGCCAAAACCGCAAACGCCATGGTACGCCCACCAACCGTTCCGTAATGCGTTTTTCCGACGGCATACGCCGTAAGCGTCAAAAAAGCAAACATACATCCCTGAAGCACCACACGCACACCGAGTCCGTGCGCGAACAGCCCTTCCGAGCGCGGCTTCGGCAATTCGTCCATGATCTCCTTTTCGACACCTTCCATGCCGAGCGCAACGGCCGGCAATCCGTCGGTCACCAGATTGATCCACAAAAGCTGTATCGACACAAGCGGAGCTTCCTGCCACAAAAGCATGGCGGCAAACACCGAAATGACTTCTCCGATATTGGTTCCCAACAAAAAGCCGACCACCTTGCGAATGTTGGCGTAGATTCCGCGTCCCTCGCGCACCGCATCCACGATCGTCGAAAAATTCTCGTCCGTCAATACCATATCCGCCGCATCCTTGGCCACATCCGTACCTTTTCCCATGGCACAGCCGATATCGGCGGCCTTGAGCGCCGGAGCGTCGTTCACGCCATCGCCTGTCATGGCAACGGTCTTTCCGCGTTTTTGCCAAGCCTTGACGATACGGAGCTTGTTTTCGGGCGAAACCCGCGCATATACCCGAATCTTTTCCAGACGTTTGTCCAATTCGTCCTCGCTCATCGCGTCGAGCTCCGCCCCGGTGACAGTCATCCCTTCGTCGGTCAATATCCCGGTTTGCGCGGCAACAGCTTCGGCCGTCGCTGGATGGTCACCCGTGATGAGCACCGGCGTAATTCCGGCATTTTTGCACACTTGTACCGCTTGTGCGACCTCCGGACGCGCGGGGTCGGTCATACCAATAAGGCCGACAAAACAAAGCTCGTTTTCCACCGCATCGGCGGTCAAACTTTTCGGTAAAGCGGGAAGCTCCCGAATACCGACCGCAAGCACACGAAGCGCCCGGTTGCTCATACATTCAAGCACACCCTGCTCCGAGCGGCTTCCCTTTTTAAAGCACGAGAGCATTCGGTCGTAGGCACCCTTGACAATAACATACAGCCGTCCCTTATGACGCACCACCACGCTCATGCGTTTTCTTTCGGAATCGAACGGAAAGACGGCGATGCGCTCATATTCTTCGCACAAGTTCTCAAGTCCCGCATCGGATGCGGCTTTCAAAACGGCCTTCTCTGTCGGGTCGTCGGATGACAATCGGTTCTCCTTGATCTCATCGCCGCAGCACAGCGCGGCATATGTGAGCAAGGTTCGCGCAACGGGAGAATCCGCCTTTCGTAAAGCATTTTCCGCATATACCCGAGTCACGGTCATACGATTTTGGGTAAGCGTTCCGGTTTTGTCGGTGCAGATGACCGACGCGCCGCCCAACGTCTCCACCGCCGACAAACGGCGTATCAGCGCGTTTTTTCGTGCCATGCGCTGCACACCGACCGAAAGAATGACCGTCACGATCGCGGGAAGCCCCTCGGGAATGGCCGAAACGGCAAGCGACACCGAGGTCATGAAGATGTCGAGCGGCGGCATACCGTCGGCAAGTCCCACGGCAAAGATCACACCGCACGCCGCCAAAGCGGCAACGCCCAGATTTTTCCCCAATCGGGCAAGCTTTTGCTGTAACGGCGTCAAACGAGCCTCGTCACGGTTCAGCAGTCCCGCGATCTTTCCGAGCTCCGTGTCCATGCCGGTCGCCGTCACGACAGCTTTTGCCTTGCCCGAGGTCATGCAACAGCCCGAAAACAGCATGTTTGTCCGTTCGGCAAGAGGCGTGTTTTCGGGAAGCGGCGCAAAAGCGTCCTTTTCAACCTCGGTCGATTCGCCGGTCAAGGCCGATTCGTCGCACTTGACCGAAACGCTTTCGATGAGCCGCGCGTCGGCCGCAAGCACATCCCCGGGCTGCGGGCAGAGAATATCCCCGGGAACAAGCGTTTGAGCGTCCGCCCAAACAAGCTTTCCGTCCCGAAGCACCCGCGCATGCGGCACTGACAGCGAATCCAAGGACGCAAGCGCGCGCTCGGCTTTGGTCTCCTGCATCACGCCGATACAGGCGTTGGCAACAACAATGGTCAAAATCAAAAGCGGCTCGAAAAATTCGGTCATCTCGCCGCTTTCAAGCGCTAATACAAAGGACACGGCGGCGGCAGCCAAAAGAATAAGGATCATCGCGTCCTTAAACTGCTCCGCAAAGCGGCTGAGATACGACCGTTTCTTTGATTTTTTCAACGAATTTTCGCCGTACTGACCGATTTTTCCCATGATTTGATCGGAAGAAAGGCCGTATGCGGGGTCGGTGTCGAAATACTTTAAAAGCTCCGGTTGACTTTGGGTGTAAAACTGCAAAACGCTCCCTCCTTGGTGCCTGTTGTTTCAGCATATGAAACGGAAGGCGGCGATTATGCTTGCGCACAAACGCAAAAGAGACAGCGAAAAACAAATCCGTTCTCCGTTTTATTATTATGCGTTAATGCTTACGGTGTGGGGATCGTCGTCCCGGGTCGACCGCTGCACTCATGGCTCCAAAAACACCGCGGACAGGAACGAGAGTGCGGGAATCTTTTAAGAGGGGCTGGTGGTCGGGGAAAGAGAGGGGAGAGCCACGTACAAGGACGGTGATGGTTTTTTCGATTTCGGGAGAAGAACCGAAATGGATGGTGACATCGGAAAACACAGAGGATGACTGACACGACGGCGTGCGGTAAACAAAAAGGCTTGTATCATTAAGCGCCCGAAAAGCTCGAAGATACAAGTCTTTTTCCGTTATTTTTAATTATCAAATAATTGTTAATAATTCCTTCTTTCCCTTGACAATTATCACAAACTGTGATAATATAGCTAAAAACAAGATACAGGTAAGGGAGAAATAATTCATGAAGTATTTGTTGTTGGCAAGTGTTGTTCTGTTGGCCATGATACCGATCATTGCCCTTTTACTGTGGATAATTATCCCGAATGTCACTTTGCGCTTGACGAAAGATCGGACGCTGATGATCAGCGGGCGGGGGAATATCGGTCGCGACGGTAAGTGGCCTCGGTGGCCTCGCAAAAAAATTTCTCCCGAACAAGTTGTTGTGGATAAAGACATTCCCAATTACACGTCGGATAGGTTCGGTGTATTGTTCAACAAAGAAAAGACCGAATTGGTACAAGTCCCTCGTGCTATCGGGAAATATGTGATACCGTCCGGCGTGACGAGAATTGGCAGTGGTGCATTTTACGATTGCCGCAGCTTGACAAGCATAACAATACCGAACGGCGTGACGAGCATTGGCAGTGATGCATTTCACGGTTGCAGCAGCTTGACAAGCATAACGATACCG
>CAZYFX010000096.1:0-8095 GCA_964646725.1 uncultured Oscillospiraceae bacterium | reverse complement strand
AAAAAGCTGAAGCCTCAGAAAGCTCCTTTTCTGAGGCTTCTCTACCGATATCCGTAAGCAGTCCCGCCGCATCGTTAAACGGCATACTGTACCTCTGCGAAAGGTAACGCATGGCCGCTCCCATTTCTCCGTCCGGACCGCCGTACTGCGTCATAATGACCGTAGCGGCGCGCGCGTCGGGATTTTTGATGTTTACGGGAAATTGCAACCGCTTTTCATAATTCCACATTATTCTTCCCCTCCGTCCCACGGAAACGGCGGGTCGATCCACGTCCAGCCGCTTTTGGTGGCTTCCAGCTCGTTGGTTGTCAAAGGCCCGTAGGCTTCCTCGTAGGCTGCGACCGCCCGACGGCGCGCCTCGTTGTGTCTGTCAAAATACTGCATGGCTCTTTTGCTTGTCGGGTGCGTATCGAGATAGAGCCGCGCCTCATCCACCGCGAAGCCCTCCTCCATGACATTGCGAAGAAGGCGTGCGCGTGTATCGTTTTCACGGTTTTGTCTCATTTTGCACCTCCGACCGCCAAAAAAGGCATATACAGCTCCGGAAAGACGGTTCCCTTTTCCAGAGCCTCGTTTAAAGGATATAATGCGTCAAAATCCGCTTCCTGCATCGGCACACTCGCCACGGCAAGAATGCGGGATTCGGCACAGGTCATATCGTTCGATTGGTTCATAGACTTCTGCTCCTTTTCGGATTGGGGCTCGACCGCTTCACGCCATCGGTCGTTCCCCTGCTACAGTATATGACGCGGAGAGACGGGTCGGCAACACCGAAAGAAAAGTTGACCTTTTGGCGGTTTTGTGTTTAACTCCGCAAGCAATCGACGGTATTTTTTCGCCTCCGCAAAGGCATTGACTTTTCGAGTGCAAAATGCTATACTATATACATAACATTCCACAAACGATTCCACTCCGCGGAGGTCTTACAATTCATGTACATTCACACACTCCCTTTGGGTGTATGCGCCACCAACTGCTATCTGTTGAGCGGTGACGGCTCGCACTGCATCATCGTGGACCCGGCCGACAAGGCCGAGGTCATTGCTTCGGCACTTCAAAAGCATGGGTACACCCCCGATGCGATTTTTCTGACGCACGGGCATTTTGATCACATTTATGCGCTTCCGACGCTGCTTGATCTGTGCGGCAAGCTTCCCGTTTATCTGCACGAAAAGGAAGTCCCGTATCTTGCCGACCGTCGGCTGAATCTGTCCGATACGCTGTTCGACACGCCCTTTGTCTACACCGGCGCGGTGCGTACACTTGCGCACGGCGACACGCTTTCGGGCGGTGGGCTCGATTGGAAGCTTCTGCACACCCCCGGGCATACGGTCGGCTCGTCCTGTCTTTTCGATGAAAAGGAGCACGTTCTCATCTCCGGCGACACGCTGTTTTCCGCTTCGGTCGGACGCACGGATTTTCCCGGCGGCGACACGGCGACCCTGCACCGTTCGTTAAAGGCGCTGACAGCACTCGCGTCGGACGGTGATGTGACCGTTTATCCCGGGCACGGCGAAAGCACCTCCTTACTTCGCGAAATACGCTTCAATCCGTATCTGCAATGAAGCGGCTGTATATCGGAGACGCACTGGTTGTCGGCTGTATTTTGCTTTGCTGCCTTGTCGCAGAGGTTTTCTTCTTACGCGACTTACACGGCGATTCGACGGCAAAAACGGTCGTTGTCCGCGTGGACGGCAAACCGTACAAAACCTATTCGCTCGACACCGATACCGACGAATACATCGGCTCGACCGGTGTAAGGCTCGTCATTGCCGACGGAAAGGCGTTCGTAGCCGAAAGCGATTGCGCGGACAAGACCTGCGTACACAGCGGCGTTTTGACCGAAAGCACACGGCAAAAGGTCATCGTCTGTCTGCCCAACCGCGTTTCCGTCGGTTTAGCCGATGCGAACGAAACGGAGGTGGATTCGATTGCGGGATAAAAAGAAAACGGCGCACCGCCGTTCCGAAAAAGCCGCCGTGTGCGCGATTTTTGCCGTTTTTGCCGCTGTAACGGGCATTTTGGAAGGAATGCTTCCGTTAGAGCTCATTCTGCCGCTGCCGGGTGTTCGCTTGGGACTTGCCAATGTATTCGTCATGTGTGCTTTCGTTTGGTACGGAGCAGGCTATGCTCTTGCGGTCAGTCTTGTGCGTTGCTTACTTGTTTTCTTGTGTACCGGAAATCTGACGGGGCTCGTTCTATCGCTTTTCGGCGGGATTTTTTCCTTTGTCGGGCTGTGCCTTACACGTCCGCTGTATCGAAAAAGCTGCACCATGATCGGCATTTCCGCTTTTTGCGCTACACTACACGGTTTGGGGCAGTGGCTCGGCGCGTCACTTTTCATGCAAATTTCTTTGCGGTGGTATCTTCCGCCGTTATGTGCGTTGTGCGCACTGACCGGTGCATTGACCGGGCTTTTGGCGGAAAAACTGCTAAAGCATTTGAACGGCACAAAAGACGCTTCGTGCACATCCGATCCCGTTTAGGAGTTGTTTATGAGATCACGTTTCTTAATTTTTTCGGCAAGTGTGCTTTTGTGCGTATGCGTTCTTTGCGCCTGTTCGCAACGAACCGCGTTCCGCACCGATGAGTTTTACGCCATGAACACCTACATCACCGTCCGTTTGCCGGCCGACGAAGAAGCACACTTTGCGGACATTCGCGCTTACTTAAAGGAATTGGAAGGCATTTTTTCGCGCACCGACCCGAACAGCGAGATCTCATGTCTGAACCGTTCCCTCTCGGCCGAGGTTTCCGAGGTGTGCGCAGAAGTGTTGACACGCTCCTTACAAAGTGCCGCCGACACACACGGCGCGTTCAATCCCTGTCTCGGTGCGTTGAGCACCCTGTGGGACGTAACGGGAAAGCAATACATCCCTTTGGAAGAAGAATTGACCGCCGTTCTTCCGTTCTGCTTGCCCGATGGATACACCGTGAACGGTCTGACCGTTGTCAAGAATAAAGTCGAAACACAAATCGATCTCGGCGCGGTGATCAAGGGCTATGCGGCCGGGGTGCTATCGGAGCGTCTGAAAAGCGACGGCGTGACCGACGCGCTTATCAATCTGGGCGGAAACGTAGCGGTCATAGGACATGCCCCCGGTCGAAGCGACGGCTGGAGCGTCGGGATCAAGAATCCCTTTGCCCCCGAAGAACTTGCCGTAAGTCTTGTCTGTACCGATACGGTGCTTGCCGTATCGGGCGATTACGAACGGTATTTCGAGCGCGACGGCGTGCGTTATCATCACATTTTCGACGGAAGCACCGGCAAGCCGTCCGCAAGCGATATCAAAAGCTGTGCGGTTTTGTGCTCCGACGGCTTTGCCGCCGATATGCTGTCCACGGCCTTGACGGTCATGGGGAGCGAAAAGGCATATGCCTTTTACAAAAGCGGAAAATACTCGTTCGAAGCGATTTTCTTCACCGCCGACGGTGATGTCCTTTTGACCGACGGCTTATGCGGCACCGTCACGCTGTTTTCGGAAGCGACAGACGACAGCGGAGCCCCGCTTCGGCTTATTTCCTGTGCCGATGCCGAAAAAATAGCGAAAAATCCATAAAGTCCGCTTTAAAATGCATGGAAATTTTATCCTTGTTCGGTTATAATGAATCCGTAAATCTATATGAAAGGCTGTGACAGTATGTCCGTACTTCCAAAAAGACAGGTGCATTTGGATTTTCACACCTCCGAATGCATCGACAACATCGGCTCCGCATTTGACAAAGAAAACTTCATCCGTTGTCTGAAAAAAGGCCACGTCAATTCTTTGACCGTGTTTGCAAAGTGTCATCACGGCTGGGCTTACTTCCCGTCCGAAGCAAACCGCATACATCCGGGGCTTCATTTCGACCTTCTTTCCGCTATGCTCGACGCCTGCAAGGAAGCGGATGTGGCCGCGCCGATCTATCTTTCGGTCGGCTTTGATGAAAAATATGCCGTGGAGCACCCGGAGGATTTAGTGGTCTGGAACAAGGGCGATACGGCACCGCATGTGCTCGAAAAGAATGGTCACAAGTACTTTGAAAGTGCTGGCTTCCATCTTCTGTGTCTCAACTCACCGTATTTGAAAACGGTGGAAGCGCAGACCGTCGAAGTCATGAAAAAATTTCACCCGATCGGGCTGTTTTTCGACATCGTCGGGTCGCGTATTTGCCACTGTGACCGCTGTAACGCGGAAATCGCTTCGATGGGGCTGGATCCGAACGATCCGGAAAGTCATGTCAAGCACGGCGAGCTGGTTTACAAGCGCTATTACGATACGGTCAACAACGCCGCGCGAAGCATCGACCCGAACGTACGTCTGTTTCATAACGGCGGACACATTACCTGCGGTCGGCGCGATTTTGCGTATGCCAATACGCATCTGGAGCTCGAAAGTCTGCCGACCGGCGGCTGGGGCTACGATCATTTTCCGAAATCCGCACGCTATGCCGCCAAACTCGGCATGGACTATCTCGGCATGACCGGAAAGTTTCATCTGTCCTGGGGCGAATTCGGCGGCTTCAAGCATCCGAATGCGCTCCGCTACGAAGCGGCTCTGTCGCTTGCCAACGGCGCGGGCTGCTCGGTCGGTGATCAGATGCATCCTTACGGCTTTTTGGATGAAGCGACGTATGAACTCATCGGCAAGGCCTATGCCGATGTCGAGGCGGTCGAAGCGTATTGCGACAACATCCGTCCGATCGCGGACATCGGCCTCATCTCGGTCGAAGGCGTGGGCGGCAAGGAAGCGAGAAGTCTGCCGTCCGACGTGGGTGCCTGCCGTATGCTTTTGGAGGGGCACTATCTGTTCGACGTGTTGGACGCGGAATGCGATTTTGAGCCATACAAAGTTTTGATTTTGCCCGATTGCGTAAGAGTCACGGGCAAGCTCGGCGAAAAGCTGCGCGCCTATGTCCGAAACGGCGGCAAGGTGCTTTGCTCGGCCGAATCGGGGCTTGACGAAAACGGCGAATTTGCTTTTGATCTCGGGCTTCGGATGCTCGGGAAAAATCCGCACAATCCCTGCTATTACCATGCGCTCTATGACGCACTTGATCTTGCACCGACAAGCTATGTGCTCTACAGCGACATGTACGACGTTTCGTTGACGGACGATTCTTCGACCGTTTTGGGCTTCAGCCGCGAACCGTTTTTTGACCGTGCGCCGGAGCATTTCTGCTCCCATCAGCACACACCGTTCAAGATCGAAGATCATGCGCCGGCCGTTGTGCTCGGCAAGGACGGCGGCTACATTGCCTGGACGGTGTTCTCGGAATACGCCCGCGTGGGCAGTATCATCCAAAAGGATACGGTCTGTCGGGTGCTCGACGCGCTTTTGAACGGCGAAAGGACGGTATCGACCGAGCTTCCGGCACAGGGCGTGGTCACGTTAAACAAGCAGGAAAAGAACGCCCGATACGTTCTTCACGCACTGTACGCCTCTCCCGTCAAGCGCGGCGAAAACGTGGAGATTATCGAAGATTTGGTGCCGCTGTACAATGTCTCCTTTGCACTTCGCGTACCCGAGACGGTCAAGAAGGTATATCTTGCGCCGCAGGGCACACCGCTTGACTACACGCAGGAAAACGGTGTGTGCCGATTTGTGATTCCCGAGATCGCTTGCGCTCAGTTGGTGGTTTTGGAATATTAATAAAGCAAAGCCGGGCTTTCAAAAAGTTTAAGAAAAAGAACGACAGGTCTTTCGAAAAAGGCAGACCTGCCGTTCTTTTCAGCTTATGGAAGTTTTGTTTTCAACGCATTTTTTATTTCAGGAAAACTTCGATGACCGGAATGAGTGTGTGCGGCTTCGGCGTGGGCAGTTGAACGATCACCTTTCCCTGTACGTTGTTTTCGTGGGAAGCGGCAAAGTGTTGAAATTCGTTTTCCGTATACAGCAGCTCACTGCCGTCATGCAAGAACTGCATGTAATCGATTTTTCCGGCAAGATCATCTAACGTAAGATACGCAAAAGGATAGTTGATAAGGTGAATGTACAGACGCTTGCCGTCCTCACTTTGCGTTGCCATGCATCCGCTCGGCACCTTGATGTCGGGCTCGGCCATGGTGCAGCCGTAGATAGAGCGGGAATTGTATTTCATCCAATCCGCATAGACCTGTAAAGCCGCTTCGGCGCGATAGT
The DNA here is from genome assembly GCA_964646725.1 of uncultured Oscillospiraceae bacterium. Lineage (GTDB taxonomy): Bacteria > Bacillota > Clostridia > Oscillospirales > CAG-382 > UMGS882. The sequence continues at coordinate 1,973 of CAZYFX010000096.1, read as the reverse complement.
CTAAGTAGCCTCTTTGCGTCGGCCCCACATTCATAAGCAGATTTCCGCCGCAGGCAACCGTTTCGATGAGCATGGAAATGAGTGTTTCGGGGGACTTCCAGCTCGTTTCATCCCGATAATAGCCCCACGAGCCGGATAACGTCTGGCAAGCTTCCCAGGTGACGTATTCGCCCGTCTCCGGATGCTTGACCCATTCGTGCGGTTGATACTGCTCGGGCGTCCAAAGATCCTGGTCGTATCCGGTGCGGTTGTCGATGATGATGCCGGGCTGAAGTCTTCGCGCCAATGCCAAAAGCTCGGTAGCCTCCCAGTCCTCACATTTTTTACCCTTCATCCACGGACGGGGCGGATTGGGGATGGTGTCGTAGGAGAAATCAAACCATAAAATATCGATTTTTCCGTAGTTGGTTAACAGCTCCGTCACCTGATTGCGCATGTATTCGTTGTATTTTTTCTGATCGCGTCCCTCGTTGAGCTTGTCTGCATCGGCGTCGTAAGCGCGCGGATGAATGTGGTCGATCACAAAATCCGGATGGTGCCAGTCGATGAGCGAATAGTAAAAGCCTATACGGATGCCTTCGGCGCGGAAAGCGTCCACGTATTCGCGCACAAGATCGCGCCCGGCGGGGGTATTGGTGCATTTGTAGTCGGTGTATTTCGAATCGAACATACAAAAGCCCTCGTGGTGCTTGGTGGTAAAGACAGCGTACTTCATGCCGGCCGCTTTTGCCTGCTTGGCCCAGGCGCGCGCGTCGAAAAGATCGGGATCGAAGTGCTCGAAGTACTTTTGATACTTTTCCTCGGGTGTGCGTTCTCTGTGCTTAACCCATTCATGACGGGCGGGCAGGGAATACAAGCCCCAATGGATGAACATTCCGAAGCGGTCGTGAACGAACCATTCGGTATCGCCCGGGGTTTTCTTTCTTACATAGCTTGACATATTTCTTCCTCGCATTCATATGTATTTGCGTTTCTTCTTATACAAGTATACCATATTTTTCTGTTAAAACCATGGACTTTTCGGCATTTTTTATGTGAAAAGGCGTATGAATGCCGCATTCGACTCAAGAAAATGAGTGTTTCACGGTAATCGAACGGCATTTTTGGAAAAAACGCACAATTTTCTTTGAAAACCACTTGAAATTTACAGCTCTTTATTGTATAATAGAACCGTAAACCATAACCATGAAAGGAAGTTATAACCATGAAAGTAGGATTAGTCACCGTTCCTTTGTATGACCGTTCCTTGGAGGATATGCTTGCGTATGTCAAGGGGCTCGGCGTTGAAGCAGTTGAGATCGGCACCGGCGGATTTCCCGGTCAGGGACATTGCAACCGTGAGGAGCTGTTAGCCGACAAGGATAAGCTCAAGGCCTTCAAGGAGCTGTTTAAGAAGTACGATATCGAAATTTCCGCTTTGTCCACCCACGGAAATGCCGTTCATCCCGATCAAGAGGTAGCCGCCAAGTTCCACGAGGATTTCGAACGCACCTGCCTGTTGGCCAACGAACTCGAAATCCCGACCGTTATCACATTCTCCGGCTGTCCCGGCGGATCGCCCGAGGATAAAACGCCCAACTGGGTCACCTGCCCGTGGCCGGAGGATTTTCTGCACATCCTCGACTATCAGTGGAACGACGTTCTGATTCCGTATTGGAAAAAGGAAGCCGAATATGCCGCAAAATACGGTGTCAACAAGATCGCCTTTGAAATGCATCCCGGTTTCTGTGTCTACAATCCCGAAACGCTTATGAAGCTGCGCGGCGCGGTCGGCAACTGCATCGGTGCGAACTTTGACCCGTCCCATCTGATTTGGCAGGGGATCGACCCGGTCGAAGCCATCCGCTACATCGGCGAAAACGGCGCTATGTTCCATTTCCACGCCAAGGATACCCGCATCGATCATCGCAACACCGAAATCAACGGCGTACTCGATACCAAGCATTACGGCGACGAAATTCACCGTTCGTGGG
>CAZYFX010000095.1:0-8220 GCA_964646725.1 uncultured Oscillospiraceae bacterium | reverse complement strand
AGGGTCTGCGTTTTTTCCGCAGACCCCATTTTTCGTTTGGACTTTATTTCACTTCATATGCCTCGCACAGGGGCGAAACCGTCGCAAGGCTCTTCAAAAGCATGAGCTTATCGTTAGTTCCGAGCGTCAAACCGTCCGGAAGGTCGGCGCTTGCTTCGCCTGCGGCTTGAGCGGTGAACGGCACAAGCTTTACGTCCTGCAATGCCTTTCCGTTATATCGTGCGACAACAAGAACATAGTCTCCCGCACTCGGTACGGAAACATATACCTTTTCTTCTTTCACACCGAAGATCGTGCCGTCAAGATTGTAATACTTGTCGAAGGCTTCGTTGTGATATACTTGCTTGCCCGAGAAAGTCGGATATTTGTCGCTTGCCAACGTCTGATAAAACACGATGTCACGCTGATCGCCGTTCAAAAGGTACGCGACCTTTCCGCTTTCGATCTCCGCCGTCGTGACGCCGAGAAGCTTTTCATCGGTGTATTCGGTTCCGTTTCCGTCTCCGGTCGTTACCGTCTCGCCGCTCTTGGTCACGTTGTCCTTGTTGTAATAGCAGTTGGTCAGGGCAGAGTTGTAGTCGCTGCCCGCAAAGCCGCCTGTACGGTACCGGTCGCTGTCTTTATAGGTAGCTGTCGTTACCGCTCCGGTCGTATAGCAGTTTGTAAACGTGCTTCTGTAAGCATCACCCACAAAACCGCCGATATAATTGTCGTATGCATTGGAGGCGCTGTAGGTCACATCGCCGCAGTTAAAGCAGTTTTCCATCGTATTGCCGGATGAGGTCGATCCGACAAAGCCACCCATATATCCTTCGCTTCCGCGTACCCAGCAAACATCTCCGTAGTTTGCACAGTTCTTTACTTTCGCATTACCGGACAATTCCCCGACAAAGCCTCCGGTCATGTTTGAACCGAAAACAAGACCGTGATTCGTGCAACCTTCGGCGCTTGCCTGATTGTTGATGTACCCGACAACGCCACCGATGGAAGTTTCTCCTTTTACCGTGGCATAAGAATGACAGTTTTCCATCTTTCCGTTGCCCAACGATCCCACGATCCCGGCTACAAAACAATCAGCGAAAAAGTAGGAATCCTTAACGGTCACATTTTTGATCACAGCCTTGGACTCTATCGTTGCCGCAATCAGAGCAATGTTTCTGGTAGATGAATCCGCACGATACAGTCCGCTTACGGTTTTTCCGTTTCCGTCGAAAACACCGGAAAAATATACACTGGTAGAATAGGAGCCTATACCGATAGGCGTCCATGCTCGAAAAACTCCCGTTTTCAAAGCTCCGTTTTCGTCCAACACGCCGACATTATCGGTGATGTTATCGGTCAAAACCGCGTTAACTACAACATAAATGCTTGTGTTGTTCCAGTTGGAGGATGAAGTTCCTATGGTTTGTGCATTGACATTTTTCGCAAACCAGTACAGCTGTCCCGCGTTTTCGATGGCATAGTAGCCGTTGTGTGTGGCCTTAAGCTCCGCGTGATGGTCAGCGCTTACCTTGGACGCGGCCTGATAGTGCGTAGCGTCCGCCGTGCAAAAGCCGTTTTCGTACACGCCGTCGCAGTCCGCTTCGGCACACGGAACGCTGTCTGCCGCAAATGCGCTTATGCTCATGGTTACAACCGTCAGCGCGACAGCCGCAAGCGTGGTCAAAAATCTTCCTTTTTTCATCGTTTGGTTCCTCCTGTTTGCTTAAAGTTCTTTATAAATCAAAAAAACACGCCTAACCCATGGAGCTCATCAAAGAGCACACACAGGGTAAGCGTGTTTTCGATTTAAACGTGTGAAACGGATGTCCGAAAAGGGCAGAATATTGCCTATATATATATTAAAAACGTGTGAATACGTTGGGCGATATATCATACAGCCGTCAAACCCTTTCCGATAAGTTTACGGGTAGATTATAGCATATACGCCGACCGATTGTCAAGTGGCGAGAGTGAAAAAAACGTGAAAAAATCGCAAAATTTGCCACGGCGCTTTCGCTGCCTGAGCCGCAAGTCCCGTTGGACGCGCGGCGGGGTAAAAACACGCGGACGAAGATTCACCGTTTTATATACATCCGCCCGCGAAAAGCTGAGTTTCGGCGGTGGCGTTTATGCCGCCGAAACGGGATAAAAACCGCGTCCGCTGACTAAAAGTTTTATCTAAACTACGCCCGCGAAAATTGCCGCCGGGCTTTCCCGGCCGAAAATTGCCCCGGCGCTTCGCCGCCCCTACCGGAGTTCGGTTTTTGTCCGAGCCGTGTGTTCCATTGGACACACGGCGGAGTAAAAACCGCGTCCGCTGACTAAAAGGTTCATCTAAACTACGCCCGCGAATATTGCCACGGGGCTTTCCCCGTTAGTTTTCCCAGTTGTGCCAGAAGTTGGTGACGTCGTCGTTTTCTTCCAGCATCTCAATGAGCTTGTTCATGTTCTTCAAATCATCTTCGCCCGAAAGCGTCACATAGTTCGACGGAATCTTGCTCTGCTCGCAGGAAACAAACTTGTAGCCCTTCTCGGTCAACGCTTCCGTCACCGCCGACAGATCTGCCGGGGCCGTCGTGATCTCGAATACCTCACCCTCGTTCGAAATATCCTCCGCGCCCGCTTCCAGCGCCGCTTCCATGATCTCCTCTTCGTCGATGTCCTCCGCTTCGATCACGATCAAACCCTTGTCCTCGAACATGTAGGACACACAACCGGTCTGTCCCATATTTCCGCCGTATTTGTCAAAATAGTGACGCATGTCCGCGCCCGTGCGATTGCGATTGTCCGTCGTCGTCTCCACAATGACCGCTACACCGCTCGGCCCATAGCCCTCGTAAAGAATCACCTCGTAGTTGACGTTTCCGTCCGCTCCCGACGCTTTTTTGATGGTGCGCTCGATGTTGTCGTTCGGTACATTGTTCGCCTTCGCCTTGGCGATCAGATCGCGTAACTTCGTGTTGGAAACCGGGTCGGGGCCGCCGTCGCGTACCGCCATGGCAATTTCCTTACCGATCTTTGTAAACACCTTCGCGCGCTGAAGGTCGGTCTTTTCCTTTTTGTGCATGATGTTCTTCCATTTGGAATGTCCTGACATGATGTAATTCTCCTTGTATTGTTTATTTCAATTTGTTTTATATGTTTTTCGGCGTCTTGAGTCCGATCAAATGCAGGCCGTTGTATAGCACGTTTGCCGTCGCTTCCACGATTGCGAGACGCGTCGAACGAACCGCTTCGTTCTCTGCCTTGAGTACGGGACAGTCGTGATAAAAACGGTTGAATTCCGCACAAACGTCCAACAGATAGCGCGAAATGACCGACGGCTCCAGCTCCCGACGCGCCTGCTCCACCTTTTCGGGGAACAGACCCAACGTCTTGATAATGGAACGCTCCGCGTCGGAGGTCAGCTTCATCGAGGTCTTTTCGAATGCGCCCGCTTTTTCGAGAATGCCCGAGCAGCGCGCGTAGGTGTATTGTACATACGGCCCCGTGTTTCCGTCGAAGTTGAGTACCTCGTCCCAGATGAAGTTGATGTCCTTGATGCGTCCGTTGGACAGATCGTGGAAAATGACCGCACCCACGCCGACGGCACTTGCGACCTCTTCCTTGTTCTCCAGGGTCGGATTCTTTTCGTTGATGACCGCAAGCGTCTTTTCGGTCGCGTCGCGGAACAGATCATCCAACAAAATTACGTTTCCGGTGCGCGTTGCCAACTTCTCGCCGCCGATGCTCACCGTGCCGAACGGAACGTGTACCAGATCCTTCGCCCAATCCTCGCCCATGAGCTCGATGACTTTAAAGAACTGCGCAAAGTGTAAGCTCTGCCCGGCCGACGTGACGTAAATGCATTTATCGAAGTTGTACGTCTTTTTGCGGTAGAAAGCCGCCGCAATGTCGCGCGTGGCGTAAATGGTCGAGCCGTCCGACTTGAGGATCAGGCACGGCGGCATGTCGTAGTCTTCGAGCGGCACGATGTATGCGCCGCCGTCAAACTTCAGAAGCTCCTTTTCCTTTAACGCTTCCACGACTGCTTCGGTCTTGTCGAAATAGAAGCTCTCGCCGTTCCAGGATTCGAAATCCGCACCGATGAGCGCGTAGACCTTTTTGAATTCCGCGATGCTGATCTCCACGAACCACTTCCAGAGAGAAATGCATTCCGCATCCCCCTTTTCCATGGCGGAAAACGCTTCGCGCGCTTCTTCCTCGAGCGTCGCATCCTTTTCGGCCTCCTCGTGGAACTTAACGTATATTTCGGTCAACGCCTTGATTCCGCGCGTCTCGATCTCCTCGCGGTTGCCCCACTTTCGGTAGGCGACAATCAGCTTGCCGAACTGCGTGCCCCAGTCGCCCAAATGGTTCACACCCACGCATTCGTAGCCGCAGAAGCGGTGAATGTTCTTGATGGACTGCCCGATGACCGTCGAGCGCAAGTGCCCGATGTGGAAAGGCTTGGCGATGTTCGGGGAAGAATAGTCGATGACCACGGTCTTGCCCTTGCCGACCGTCGATGAGCCGAAGGTCGGGTTATCCATGGCGAGTAAGTTCTCCAAAACGGCGTTGTCCGACACATAAAAATTCAAGTATCCGTTAACGTTTTCAATTTTTTCAAACAGCTTCGCGCTCTCGCTTTGTGCCTTGACGGCTTCGCACAGCTCCTCGGCGATTTTCGGCGGTGCTTTGCGTAACGTCTTGCTTAACTTGAAGCAGGGAAGTGCCACGTCGCCGAGCTTGCGGTCGGTCGGATATTCGAGCATATCGCAGATTTCGGTGACGGTCATGGGAGCAAGCGACGGCTGTAAAAACCGCGCGGCGGCAAATTTTTCGTTCATGAGTATAAAATCTCCTTTAAAATATTTTACGAAACCGTCGTTTCCGCGTCGAGCGGCGGAATGCCGATATAAGTCTTTCCCGGATTGAGAAGCAACTCGGTCACGCCGTCCTCTTTGTACAGCGTGTAGGAGGAAGTGCGCGATTCCTTGGACCATTTGATGTTCTCGCACCGGCCGCCGGTGAAGTACACACCGTCGCCCGTGCCGTAGAAGTTCACATAAAGACGTCCCTTGTCGTCGCCCTTGACCTGACCTTGGGCGGCATACAGAAGAAGAACGTTTTCGAAGGCAAGCTGACTGTCGTCGTTGGAATCGATGTGCGCGGCACCGAACTGTCCCTTGATATAATTTTGCGAAGCTTCTATATAGTCGAAGGTGCTTGTGGCGTAGTAGGAATACTTCACGGCGATACTCGTCGCGTCGCCGACGTTTTCTCCCTCCGGAACGGCAAACTCCGTGCGGAACGAAAGCGGCTGCACCGCGTCCGACGTGGTGCGGTAGCCCTTTTCTTCGATCCCCTTGACAAGCAGCTCTCCGGTGGTCATCATGGAGTGTTCCATGCCCATGTTCTTTTTGCGCCATGCGTTGCGGTAGAACGGGGTGCTGAAATAAATGCCGTCCATGTTCTCGGTCTTTCGCGCGGCAAGCGTTTCATAGGCTGCGGGGCTTCCGCCGCAGTGGACGTAGATGGCGTCGTGCGCGTCGGAAAGGTCGATGTAATAGTCGCGCGACGAGCGGATCGAGCCGGTCTCGGGAAGCGAAGCGTAGTCGGTGAACAGGCAGAACAAGCGCGTGATGCCGCCCTCGGCCAGAACTTCGTAGATCACATCGGCGTGGGAGATGCCCTGTTGGGGCGTGGCCTGCTTGAGGTTGTTGATCATGATGCCGACGGGACGGATCGACGCAAGCTCTTCGGTGGTCGCAAGCCCCGTCAGTTTGTTGTAAAACACGGGCGAATCGGGCGTATTGTCCGCTTCATCCGATTCGTTCGGCGCATCCGTCACATCGGAGTTTTCCGAGCCGTTCTCCGGTGTGTCAACGATCGTTTCGTTTTCGTTCGAAACGACAGGCAGGTCATTCGGCTTTTCGACATCATCCTTTTGACAGCCGGCAAGCGGAAGGAGCGCAAGACAAGCGGCCAGCACAACGAGTGTGTCGCGAAGCTTTTTTGCAAAAAACATGTAACAGTATCCTTTCTTCTGTTGAGATGAGCATTTTAAATCATACTATTATATCAGATTTTCGTCGGAAATGCAACGCATAATAGAAAATTTCACTTTTTCGAAACAAAATAGCACAACATTTCGCGCTTCGTAACACGAAAGCTTACACAAAGTACCGACACGGAAAAAGCAAGATAACCGTCCACAGTTCCCCGTGCAACGGTTATCATCCTGTTTTATAGAGATTTTATAGAGAAGCGGAGCGACTGTTCGGGCTGTCAGCCCTCGCGTCGGGTGCGGTAACCGCTTTCGAAATTACGAGAACAGCTTTTCCACGCAGCTTCCGCCGTCGTTCGCCTGCTCTGACTGATAGCGGGCAAAATCGTTCTTGCCGTAGTTTTTACCGCCCAAGCGGATCAGATAATCGTCCTCGGCCTTGTAGTACACATTGTTCGAAAAACGAAGCTGCTTCTCGGCCTCCGGGGCGATGGTGGAATAGACGGCCGCTCCGTAGGGCGCGTCGTGGAAGATATTGCCGTGTACGGTGATACTGCCGTTCTCCGAGGGAGCGTAGATGCGCCAGATGAAGAGATGGTGTCCCATGGGCTGCGGCCACAGCTCGGACTTTCGCGGCGGTGTTTCGCCTTGGAGCGAGAAGCCGCGCCCTGCGCCGAGACAGACGTTGTTGTCAAAATGCGAATCCACCGCGATGCGGTCGCGTAATTCGTAAGCCGCCATGCCGTAATTCTTGAAAATGTTGTTCACGATGTTCATGCGTAAGCAGGGCTTTTCGTTGATGAAGCCCTGATGGGTTGTGCAGGAGTCGTAGACTTCGTCGAAATAGCAATTCTCGACCGTTACGTCTTCACCGTACTCCCAAACTTCAATGCCGTTTCCGAAGCGAATGTGCTGGATTCTGTCCCAAACACAGCCGCCGATGAAGCGGAAATCGCAGTTTTTGATGGAAACGCTCTTGACAAACGACTGTCCGTACACATGAACGCCGCTGTATTTTCCGCTCATGTTGTTGATATTGACGTAATTACGTCCGGTGAGCAAACAGCGATGGCCGTAGACAGCGCATTCGATGTGACCGTAGTAAGCGGCGGGGTTTTCGACGGAATAGAGATAGAGGATCTTCGGCTTTCCGACAAGCTCCGGCGGAAAAGAACGGCCGGGGGAATCATAGCCCATGTGGGTATAGTGCCATTTGCCCTGCGCGTTTAAGTCCTCGTATTCCCAGGCTAACACGCCGCAGGCTTCGTCACAGCCGAATATGAGATTGCAGACATCGTTCTCGATCTCGCCGTCGTAAGCCCAAATGTGTTTATCCTCGGTTTCGTGCCACATGGCGGGGTCGGAAGCGTCGAAGGAGCCCAAAAACAGGGGCTTTGCGCCCTCGCCGTACATATCCCAGGTGATGGGCTTGCCTTCTTCACCGTCGGGAGTGGCCAAACAGTCGCGGAAGGTGGAGCCTGCTTTGATAAGGACGGTATCGCCCGGCTTGATGTCGAGCGCGCGGTAATGATGCTTGGGGGTAGCCACGGAACAGCCGTCGTTTTCGGGTTTTCCGGCTACGGAATCAACGTAGTAGATCATGGTAAAGATCCTTTCTTTGAAAGATAATGAATAACGAATAATGAAGCCGCTTTGCTGATGAATAATGAATAATCGGGTTGAAGCTGTACCGTATACACAGAGCTATGCCCATCGTACCGGTTCAAAACCTCCCATGCGGGCGCGGAAGGCGTGCTGCAATTTTCGCGAGTAAATCTGCACAAAAGACCGTGTTCCTACGCGCGTGTTTTTAGAAAGTGAAGTGTCCCGAGTTTTGAACCGTCCCCCGGGGCTTCCCCGGCTAATTTCTTAAACTGTGAATCGGTGCCGGAATGCGCCCGCCGCGCCGCATGAATGCCGCACTGGAATATCCGTTCAACGGCATGATCGGCGCGTAGCCGAGAAGCCCTCCGAATTCGACCGAATCGCCGACCGTTTTTCCGTAAGCCGGGATCAGACGCACCGCCGTCGTTTTTCCGTTGATCATACCGATGGCCGCTTCGTCCGCAATAATGGCCGCGACCGTTTCTTCCGGTGTGTCACCCGGCACCGCGATCATGTCCAACCCGACCGAGCATACCGAGGTCATGGCCTCCAACTTCTCAATCGTCAGCGCCCCGCAGGCCGCCGCGTCGATCATGCCCTTGTCCTCCGACACGGGGATGAACGCGCCCGAAAGCCCGCCGACA
>CAZYFX010000094.1:0-8368 GCA_964646725.1 uncultured Oscillospiraceae bacterium | reverse complement strand
ACCGAACGGGACGGCAAAGACCGTTCCCCAGCCGCGAAAGCCGCCGTCGTTGTAATCATGCTTCAAAAGCGCGTACGACGCAAAATCGGGGACGCGGTGGACACGGTATTCGGCCACGCGGTCAAAGCCGCTTCCGCAAACAAAGGCAAGCCCTTTTTCGTCGCGCACGAACGAACCGCCCGTCTCACAGCCGCTTGTCGCATGGGACACATGCGTGTAGCCCTCGAACGGGTCATCCGAGCGAAACAGAAAATAGCGGTAATTTGTTCCGGAAGCATCCTTGACCAAACGGCAGATCGCCATGAAGTACGAACCGCTTGCTTCGTCGTAAATGAAATCCGGATCCTCGTCGCCCTCTTTGGCCGAAAAGGCCGTGTCGTCGTCACCGCTTTCCGGGCGCGACATGAGCGTCACATCCAACACATTGACCCCGTAGCGTATCTCGCCGCGGCACTCGCCGTGCGCCAAAATATGGCCGTGCGAGAAAGAGCAGACCCAGTACAGCCACTTTTGTTCGGCGCGGTGGTACAGCATCGACAGAGCCACATCATTCGCCCAAACGCCGTCGCCCGCGTCGTAAAACAGTGCTCCGCAAAGTTCAAATTCACTCGTTCCGGGAATCCACGAGAAAATGCCCTGATAGCCGCCTTCCTCCAAACGAACGGACATGGAGAAAAAGAGCTTTCCGTTTTCAATCATGACCTCGCCGTTTTCGTCGCGGATGGGGCGCATGTCTGCCTGAGACAGTCCGCAGTCCATGTAGAAGGAGACGGCACGAAGGGTCGCGTTTCCCGAGACATATACCGCCGCCTTGGCCTCGGCAAAGACATCCTCGCGGCAGATATCGTCAAAACCGTCCGCACAGACCGTTCCGACAAAGAGAGGAATACCGTCGGGCGCTTTTGTGTACAGGTCGATGTATTTTCCGCGACAGGTAAAGATCAGCGCAAGACCGGATACAAGGGGCGTAATCGCCCGATTGTCAAAGAACAGCTGTTCGTCGTGGCCGGAAAAGCAGACTTCAAAGGTCGCGTCGCGCTTGATGAACCGAAAGCCAACCGTCCCTTCCAAAGCTTCTAAGCAAATTTCATACGAAGCATAGGGAAAAAGCTGCCCGACAAGGCGAACAAGCCGACCGTTCGGAGCCGACACGCGGTAGCGTCCGTTCGAAACGCATTCGGAAAACGCGCCCTCGGACTCCAAAAGCGGATACATGCTGCCGCGCGTGTCGCCGACGAAATCCTTGAAAAAGCTCATTTCGCCGAGCGGAAGCTTTTTGTTTTTGTAAAGGGTGAGCGCGAACTGACGCTTAAAGAGAAGATTCTCAAGCATTTCCATGTTCCTTTCAAAGGCTCAAAGAGATATTTTCAACTGTATATAGTATACCATAAATATGGAAATTTGCAAGACCTTGAAACGTGAAAACCGATTTTTTCTTTTTCGAAAATTCGGACACGAAAATTGCAGCGCGGCTTCCGCGCCGAGGTCAAGGGCGCGTAGCCCTTGTTGCCGTACGCAGACGGCGAAATACCCCTTATTTGCCCAATAATACGCAAAGAGTGGAGGATTTTTGACCGTTTTACGGTCAAAAAGAGGGCGAACCCTCGGGGGGGTTCGCCCCTGCAAAAGTTTATTTGCAACAAACCAAGCAGTGCTTCGCCGTTCGATAATTGCCTCGAAATTCGCACCGAGTTGCGGCGGTAGCGTTTATGCCGCCGCAATGGGGGAAAAAACGCATCCGCAGAGTACGGGTTTATCCAAACTGCGCCCGCGATTATTGCCCCGGCGCTTTCGCCGGTTGCGGCGCGGCTTCCGCGCTCTCTCCCTCAGTCAGCGGAGCTGACAGCTCCCTCGTCAGAGCAATGCTGTCAACTTAAGGAATCAATATAAGCTTGACCGAAATTTTGCGTGTTGACATAGTGCGTTCTCCCACAGGGATACGGGTCATACTTTTTCGCTTGTACGAAAAAGTATCAAAAAGTACCCGAAGGGTTGCGACCCTCTCGACTCCCGGGGACGGCTCAAAACTCATGCGGAGCAAAATTTTTGCAAAATCTGAAATTCTGTGCGACTACCGAATATTTTGCAAAGTCGGCAGTACGTCAAGTACCCGCATGTGAGGTTTTGAACCGGTGCGAAGGGCGTAGGCTACATCTAACGCAAGATCGCTACTTCGCGAAAATGACGTAGGTACTGCAAGCTTAACAGTAGGATAATATCATGAAGTGGATAGTGTAGTGGCAATATTGAGTTTGCCGAAATGATTTAGCATACTGCCTCTATCCGCAAACTAAAATAATTCGCACTCACCACGGGGAGTCTGTGCAAATACAGCACCGAGTTTCGGCGGTGGCGTTTATGCCGCCGAAACGGGGTATAATTCGCGTCCGCAAATCAAAGATTCCATCAAACCTACGCCCGCGATTATTGCCCCGGCGCTTTCGCCGGTTGCGGCGCGGCTTCCGCGCCGCACCAGATGATTTTGCGGGGACAAACGGAGGCACAAAGACCGCAGGAGGTGCATTTTTCGTAGTCGATCTTCGCAACGGAATCCGTCACCGTAATGGCACCCGACGGACACTTTTTCTCGCAAAGCTTGCAGCCAATACAGCCCGCTTCGCAATAATTCTTGGTCACCGCACCCTTGTCCGTACTGCAACAGCCTACCCAGTACTTCGCTTCGAACGGAATGAGCCGTATCAGTCCCTTCGGACAGGCCGCCACACAAGCTCCGCAGGCACGGCACTTGTCGTAGTCCACCGCCGCCACGCCGTTGATGATCTGTATCGCATCAAAGGCACACGCCGCCTTGCAGCTTCCCAAACCGATACAGCCGTTCGGACACAGCTTGTCTCCGCCGGCCAGCTTGTTAGCCGCCGCACAGTCGGCAATCCCACGATATATGTATTTCTTCTTCGCATAATCGTTCGTGCCCGAGCACATCACCTGCGCACGGTACCGCTTGCCGGGCTCCGCCCGAACGCCCATGACTTCACCGATTTGCTTTAAATTTTCATTCGATACCGAGTGACAGGCGTTCACCGGCGCTTTTCCCGCCACAATCGCTTCCGCAAGCGCCGCACAGCCCGAATAGCCGCAGCCGCCGCAGTTCGCACCCGGAAGAAGCTCCGTAATCTTTTCGATACGCTCGTCCGTGTGAACCGCAAATACGCGGCTGGCTATCGCCAAAATCACACCCAATATCCCGCTCATGACCGCAAAGCAGATAAGAGCGATCCAAATGTTGTTCATATCCTTCTCTCCTCTCCGCGTCTAAAACGGAAGCTTGACGCCCGAAAAGCCCGAAAACGCCATAGCGATCAATCCCGCCGTCACCAACGCAATCGGCGTTCCCTTAAAGCAACGCGGCGTGTCTGCAAGCGCTACCCTCTCGCGCACAAACGAAAAAATCACAATCGCCATGGTAAATCCGAGTGCCGAACCGAGACTGAATACAATCGAGGAAACGAAGTCGTATTCGTTCTGGATGCATAACAGCGCCGAGCCCAAAATCGCGCAGTTGGTGGTGATGAGCGGCAGATAGATTCCGAGTGCCGCATACAGCGACGGCACCGCCTTGCGCAAGAACATTTCGAGCAACTGGACAAGCGCCGCGATGATCAAAATGAACGCGATGGTCTTTAAGTATTCAAGCTCTGCCGGTATCAGCACAAAATGATACACACACCAGGTCACCGCCGTCGAAACCGTCATGACAAAGGTCACGGCAAGACCCATGCCAACCGCCGTCGATGTCTTGTTCGAAAGTCCCAAAAACGGACAGATTCCCAAAAAGCGAGAGAAGATGTAGTTGTTGATCAAAATCGAGGAAATGAAAATTCCGAGTAGAACGGTAAACGACATCAGTTCTCGCCTCCCTTCCGTTTGGCCGCAAAGCTTTTAACGGCCGTCACGGCGGCAATGAGCGCGCCGAGTGTAATGAACGCACCGGCAGGCTGGGTGAAAAAGCGAATGCCCGGATACGCCTGCGGCGTGACCTTGACGTCCCACAGCGTGCCGTTGCCGACAAATTCGCGGATCGCTCCCAAAAGCCCCAACGCAAAGGTGAAGCCGAGCCCCATGAATAAGCCGTCGAGCATCGAATCGAGCGGCGGATTCTTGGACGCATACGCCTCCGCGCGTGCCAAAATGATACAGTTGCCCACGATCAGCGGAATAAACAGCCCGAGCGACGCATCCAGCGCCGGAACATAGGCCTTGATGAGCAGCTCCACCGCCGTCACGAATCCGGAAATGATGACAATGTAGGCGGCAATGCGCACCTGTTTGGGAATAAATTTGCGCAACAGAGAAATCAACAGATTGGATAAAATCAAGACTGCCGTTGCCGAAAGCCCCATGCCCACACCGTTTTTCATGGAGGTGGAGGTGGCCAGCGTCGGACAGGTGCCGAGAAGCTGGACAAGGATGGGATTCTGATCGAACAGTCCCTCCAAGAAACGCGCACCGAGCGACATTTTGTTTTTGTTCTCATTCTTCATTCGGCAACACCTCCGTTGTGTTCAAAAGCAAACTCACCTGCGTCAGCGCCGTGTCGATGGCATAGGTCACCGGCTCGCTGGTACGGGTCGCTCCGGCAATGACAAGCTCAGAAACCGTGTTCGAATCCTTCGAAAAGCCGCTTCTCTTTTTCTTGAACGGGTCGAGAAAATCACTTTGCATAACCTTGTCGCCGATTCCCTTGGTATCCGACAGAGACAAAATCTGCACCTCGCGCAAGGCCCCGTCGGCCGTGACCGCCACCATTAAATCGACCTCGTCCTTAAAGCCCATGGGCGACGCTTCGACGCAGTATCCGTAAACGGTTCCGTCCGCGCGACGGATGGTGTACACCGCGTCAATGTCCTCAAGCGTTTCGAGCGGTGTTGTGTCCTCGCAAACGCCGAACGTGTTGCCGTCCTTATCGGCGATGGAAAAGCCTTCCTCGGCGACCGAGAACACCATACCGTCGAGCTCGTAGATCCTTGTCAGCGCTTCGGCGGCCGTCTCACGGGCGTTGCGCGCGATTTTATCCTTTGTTAAAGCATTGACCGCCGCCACAAGTGTGGCAACGACCGCACAGATCACAAGCAAGCGCAAGGCGATGTTCGCCACATAGCCAACGCTTCCCGCGCTTTTTTGCGTTTGCGTTTTTTTACTGTTTTCCGACAACGTTTTTCCCTCCTCCGAAATATACGGGCTTCGTCAGCTTGTCGAGCGCCAGGGTGAACAGATTCATAATCAGTATCGCAAAGGATACGCCCTCGGCATAGCCGAAATAGCGGATGAACACGGTGATGAGCCCACAGCCGACACCGTAGATCAACCGTCCCGTCGGGGTGACGGGGCTTGTCACATAATCGGTGGCCATAAAGAAAGCTCCCAAGATCAAACCGCCCGAGCACAACTCGTACAGCATAAAGGTAAAGCCGTCAACACCGACCGGCGGAAAGACAAAGGTCAAAACCGCCACCGTTGCCAGATATGCGACCGGGATATGCCATGTAATCACGCGGCGAAGGAGCAGATACACGCCGCCCAAAAGCAATAACGACACCGATACCTCGCCCAAACAGCCCGGCATATCCCCCAAGAACATATCGAACAATCCAAGCTGCGGCAATTCGCCCTTTTGCAGATGCGCCAGCGGCGTCGCACCGCTCACCGCGTCCACGCCGAATGTACGCGGCGCGTCGTAACGCGAAATTTCCTCCGAAAAGGATAAGAACAGAAAGACGCGCGCCGCAAGTGCCGGATTCACCACGTTTTTGCCGATACCGCCGTACAATTGCTTGACGATGACGATGGCAAAGAACGCGCCGACGACCACCGTCCAGAACGGCATGGTACTCGGCAGGCAAAAGGCAAGAAGGATACCCGTGACCACCGCCGACAGATCACCGACGGAACATGACTTTTTCATCAGCTTGCGATACAGAAATTCAAAAGCCACGCAGGACACGACACTGACCGCCGTTAAAGCAAGCGAACGGAGTCCGAACACATATACGCTCCAGGCCAGCGCCGGGAGTAAGGCGATGATCACATCGAGCATCAAATGTGTGGTGGTGATGGGACTATGTACATGCGGCGAAGCGCTCATTTTCAAAAATTTTCGGTTTTGCGTATCTCCCGTCAAGAGTCACGCCTCCTTTACATTTTATCGGCGGCGGAGGCCGCCATTTTTTTGCGTTGAATCCGAAGAACCTCTTTTCGGTTGCGGATATGCTGTACGATGGGCACGCGCGCGGGACAGATATAAGTACATGAGCCGCATTCCACACAGGACAGCAGATGGAACTTTTCACACATTTCGTCGTTTTCCGCTTTGGCAAAGGCGGCCAAATAATTGGGCATCAGATGCATGGGACAAACCGACACGCACCGTCCGCAATGAATACAGGCCGCACTGTCGAAATGCAGATTCTTTTCTTCGGACAAAACAAGAATAGCCGACGTGTTTTTCATGATCACGGCGTTATAGTCCCATTGAGCGTTGCCCATCATGGGACCGCCGCTGATGATACGGCTCACGTTTTCTTTCACACCGCCGCAAAAAGCGAAAATGTCCTCGTAGGACGTACCGATGGGCACACGGATGTTCTTCGGCTCGCCGATCGCGTCCCCATCCACTGTGACCACACGACGCACAAGCGGCATACCCGTCGTAAAGGCGTCGTACACGGCGGCGGCCGTCTCGGCGTTGAAAATGACACAGCCGACATCGGCGGGAAGCTTGCCGGCGGGAAGCTCGACATTCTTCAAGGCATAGATGAGCTGACGCTCGTCCCCCTGCGGATACTTTGTTTTCAAGACCTCGACCGTAAAGCGCGTATCGTCGCCGATGGCTTTTTGTAAGCTTTCGGCGGCATCCTTCTTGTTGTCCTCGACCGCCAAAACGGCATGGGACAGTCCGAGCGCCTTTAAAAGCACACGCACACCGCCCAAAATGCGTTCCGGCTCCTCCAACATCAACCGATGGTTGGCCGTGATATAGGGCTCACATTCGGCGCAGTTGATGATGACCTCTTTCGCCTTTCCGATCGCCGACGCGACCTTGGCATAGGTCGGGAACGCCGCACCGCCCATGCCGACGATACCGGCCTCCTTGATGATCTCGATGATCTCTTCACTGCTTGCATCCTCCAAAGCATGGGCACAGCCGTGCAACGAAGGGTGAAGCTCGTTTTTGAAGTCGTTTTCGATGATGATGTGCGCCGTCTTGCCGTAGCCGGTGTAGGAGGGACGCAGGTCGATCTCCTTGACCGTTCCGGACACACTCGCGTGTACGGGGCAGGACAGTCCGCTGTCAAAGCGTCCGATGACCTCGCCGAG
This sequence comes from uncultured Oscillospiraceae bacterium, assembly GCA_964646725.1. Lineage (GTDB taxonomy): Bacteria > Bacillota > Clostridia > Oscillospirales > CAG-382 > UMGS882. Next base: position 1,033 of record CAZYFX010000094.1, on the reverse strand, counting down.
AAAGACGTGATCTCCTTTTTTGACAAGTGCCGAGGCAGGTGCGCCGATGTGCTGTTGAAGCGGGACGGAAACACACGCGGGAGTCGGAAAATCCGTAATGGGAAGGCCGCGCGTGTTTTTGGAATCCGGCACATGCAGACCGCCTTTGAAGGTTTTAGCCATAGTCTTTATCAGATCCTTTCTTGTGAAGAAGAATACGGGCGGTAATTTTTTCTGCATACAGTATACCATATCAAACCGATTTTTGCAAGTCCCGAAGCGACATTTGCCCGTCTTTCGCACGAAAAAAACGCATAAAACATAGGCAAAAATAACAAATCGACAACAAAATGTATCGACTTTTCGTCAAAAATGTTCCGCGACCTCCGATAACGGCCGTGAACTGTTCAAATCCCGACATTCAACCGAGATTCTGTCGAACAAACTGTAAACATTTTCCATACGACGGAGAAGCACTGTTCGGAGCATATGCGGTTGTGCGGAACGTACACCGAAAAACAGGTCGGAGCTGTATCAATGGATCTTCGATACAGCCCCGACCGTTTATATGCAAATCTTTATTTTTCGATCATCGGCTTCTTTAATTCCGTAACGACGATTTCCCTGCATAAAATCGTTTTCCGTTTGATTCCTTTTTCATCCGGATTGTAGAAATCGCTGTAGTCAAATAAGGCCGGGCTACCGGTGCTTTCTCTGTTACGGCTTTCCGCTGTGAACAATCGTATCTTCCTCGACATGAACGGATACCGCGTAGCGATCCCCCAAAAATACGGAATCGGAAACCGGTACGGCCCCCACAGCTTTTCTTCGGGTCGAATACCCTGAACGACGATATGTTCTTTACCCAACTTCAGTTTCATATCGGTTTACCTCTCTTGTTCATACGTTTTAAAAAACTGTTATAAGACTCGGCGCAAACGGCACGAGTGCTCGACTTCACAGGATGGATCAAACGAGGGTATCATCCAGCAGGAAATCGATGACGCTGATATTAAGAATACCGTTATCATCATACCAACGCTTGCGAATATCG
>CAZYFX010000093.1:0-8377 GCA_964646725.1 uncultured Oscillospiraceae bacterium | reverse complement strand
CTGCTTCACGGACCGCCCGGACTCGGAAAAACCACCCTGTCCACCATCATTGCCGCCGAAATGGGGGTGGATATCCGCATCACTTCGGGGCCGGCAATCGAAAAGCCGGGCGTTTTGGCGGCATTACTCACCAATTTGAAGCCGATGGATATTCTGTTCATCGACGAGATACACCGTCTGCCGCGTCAGGTCGAGGAGATCCTCTATCCTGCCATGGAGGACTACAATTTGGATATCATCACCGGCAAAGGCCCTTCCGCGCGGAGTATTCGTCTGCCGTTGCCGCCGTTCACGTTGGTGGGAGCGACCACACGCGCCGGGCAGCTGTCCTCGCCGTTACGCGACCGCTTCGGCAATCTGTACCGTCTGGAGCTGTATACGGCGGCGGAGCTTGCCGACATCGTTTGCCGCAGTGCGGATATTTTGGGTGTGACGGTGCATCCCGACGGAGCACTTGAGATTGCCCGCCGTTCGCGCGGTACACCGCGTATCGCCAACCGTATGCTCAAGCGTGTGCGCGATTTTGCTCAGGTCAAGGCCGACGGCGTGATCACGCGCGAGGTGGCGGGGGCGGCGCTCGATATGTTAGAGGTGGATGAGCTGGGGCTCGATATGACCGACCGTCGGATGCTAAGCGCCATCATCGAATTTTTCGACGGCGGCCCGGTGGGCTTGGAAACGCTTGCTTCCACCATCGGCGAAGAGGCCGTGACGCTCGAGGATGTGTACGAGCCGTATCTGTTGCAGCTCGGCTTTCTCAACCGCACACCGCGCGGACGCTGTGCCACACGCGGTGCATACGAGCATCTCGGTGTCGCCTATCCCGAACGGAACGAGCGGGCGCGTGTGCAGAACGCCACGTTGTTCGACGGCGATTCCGATAATTCCGATAAATAAAAAGAAACAAATCGATAAAAACAAAGGAAACGGAACAGTCTATGACGCCAAAAAAGAAAAACGCTCCCGGAACTTCCGATTTCGGAAAATCGGGCGCAAAACGGGGAACGAAGCTCGCGGGCGGGGGTACTTCTCCGTATAAAAAACGCACGCGCCCTCTCACCGACAGCGCGACCGGTGCGGCCTTGGAAGCCGACAAGCGTCCCAAAAAGAAAAAAGAACCCGAACGCAAGGCGGCAACGGGAAGTGAACTGGCGCGCGCCATTCAATGGTTTCCGGGGCACATGACCAAGGCCATACGCGAAATGAACGAAAGTCTGTCGCTCGTGGATATCGCCATCGAGCTGTGCGACGCGCGTATCCCGATCGCCAGCCGCAATCCGAATCTCGAAAAGATATTGAACGGCAAGCCGTATATCACGCTCATGAACAAATCGTCGCTTGCCGACCCGAACGCCATTGCCGCGTGGAAAGCGTATTTTGCCGCGCAGGGAAAAACGGTTCTGTTTACCGACTGCGTGACCGGCTCGGGCATTTGCGAGATACTTCCCGCCGTGCGCGAGGCGCTGAAAGACAAGCTGGCCGCCTACGAAAAGCGCGGAATGCACCGCTTGCCGCGCGCCATGATCGTGGGGGTGACCAATTCGGGAAAATCCACGCTGATCAACAAGCTGTACGGCGCACGCAAGGCCAAGGCACAGGACAAGGCGGGGGTGACGCGCTCTCAACAGTGGGTCACGGTCGAGGGAAGCATCGAACTGTTGGATACTCCGGGCATTTTGTGGCCGAAATTCGACGATGAAACGCTCGGACTGCACCTTGCCTACACCGGTGCGATACGCGACGAGATACTCGATCTGGAAGAGATTGCGGTGCTTCTTTGCCGCGAACTGTTCGAAAAATACCCGAATCTGATGCTGCAGCGCTTCAAGCTGTCGCACGAGGATGTGACCGACCGACAGCCGTTTGAGATTTTCGAAGCCATCGGACGCGCGCGCGGACTTCTCATATCCGGCGGCGAGGTGGATACGTTACGCTGTGCGCGTATGCTCATCGATGAATTTCGCGACGGAAAAATCGGGCGCATCACATTGGAAGCTCCCGACGCTTCACCTAACTTAAACGCTTGAAAGGAAGAACGAATATGAAACTCTACTCTTTCCCCACGCAATACGAAAAAATCTCCAACGCTTTCACGGTGACCGCTCCCGACGGACAGCGGATCGGTGTCTACGACTGCGACGTCTCCGCTTTCCCACTCAATCAGGTGTGGCCGGGCTATCAGCGTCCCTTCGAGCAGACCGAACCGACCTCGTATCTTTCCGTCGGCTCGGATGAACCGCTCACTTTGACCATCGAGCCGCAGAAACCCTTTGAGACGGTCACGGTACGGCCCTTGGCGCATGAGATACACCCGACCGTTTCGGACGGCAAAATCACCGTGACCTTCCCGGGTGTCGGGCAGTATTCCGTCGAGCTTGACGGCGTTCATCATGTGCTTACCGTTTTCATCAATCCCGAAAAGAAATTTGATGTGACGGAAGACGAAGAAAACGTGCTGTATTTTGCGCCGGGCATCCATTATCTGGAGAGCGCCGTCGAATTGCAGGACGGTCAGACCGTGTATTTTGCCCCCGGATCGGTGGTGTACGGCGGTTTTCGTGCCGTCGAAAAGAAAAATCTGCGTGTGCTCGGCTACGGTATCCTGGACAACTCCAATCTCGAACGCGGACAGGGCTCGCCGCTTGCGTTTACCCGTTGTCAAAACGTCACGGTCGAGGGTGTTACTCTGGTCAACGCTTCGGAATGGACGGCGCATTTTGCGGGCTGTACCGACGTGACGGTCGATAACATCAAAATGATCGGTATGTGGCGCTACAATTCCGACGGCTGTGATTTTACCAACTGCACGAACGCCGTGATCCGCAACAGCTATTTGCGCAACTACGACGACTGTATCGTGGTCAAGGGACTTGCCGGCAACACGGAGCTTCCCGTGCGGCATGTTTTGGCGGACAACTGCGTGCTGTGGTGCGACTGGGGCAGAGCACTCGAGATCGGCGCCGAAACCTGTGCGCCCACCATGTCGGATATTCACTTCCGAAACTGCCACATTATTCACGGTGATGCGGTCATGATGGACGTTCAGCACGGCGACCGCGCGGAGCTGTCCGACATTTCCTTTGAAAACATCACCGCCGAATACACCGCCAAGGCCATGGCGGGCAAGCTTCAGACCGAAAAGGATGAGGTATATGTCAATGCGGACGAAACGTATATGCCGCATCTGTTTGCGGTCATGACCATCCACACCATGTGGTCGCACGACGATGTGACCGGAAACATTTCCGACGTTCGCTTCAAGAACATTCATGTTCTGACCGAAGATGGGCGCATTCCTCCGTCCCGCATCGAAGCGGTGGCGGACAATACCGTCATCGGCGAAGTGGTGTTCGAGGATATCTTTGTCAACGGCGTCAAGCAGACCGATAAGAACGCGCTTCACGTCGAGCCGCGAAAGAACGAGGAGCTTCCCGTTTCCTGCATCGTGGACGGCGAAGCACCCAAAAAGGGTGGCGTTGTGAAGAGCGTCGTTCTTCGCTAAGTCATACTCACTTTTTCGAAAGGCAGACCTTCCATGAAAAACAAACCCACATCGATTTTGCTTCTCTTTCTCACCGCCGTGATTTGGGGCTTTGCCTTTGTGGCACAGGTGTCGGGCGGCGCACATCTCGGCATTTTCTACTACAACGGCATTCGCTTTACGTTGGGAGCGGTATCGCTCATCCCGGTCGTTCTGATCTTCGAGCGCGGCGAGAGCGGCAAAAATAAGATCACCTATTTGGCGGGGATTGTAGCCGGTGTGATTCTCTTTACCGCCTCCAATCTCCAACAGTGGGGCATCAATATTACAGGAAGCTCCGGAAAGGCGGGCTTCTTAACGGCGTTGTACACGGTGCTTGTGCCGATTTTGTCGGCGATCTTTTTAAGAAAGCACACCGGGCGCAACACATGGCTCGGTGCGATATTGGCGCTTGTCGGTCTGTTCATGATCCTGTCGGGAAGCATGTCCTCGAACGACACGCCGTTCTTTGCGGCTTCGCTTCGACTTTCGGCGGGCGGCTCATCGGTCGGCGGCACGCTCACGGTCGGGTTCGGCGATATCGTTTTGCTTTTGTGCGCTTTGGCGTTTGCGGTACATATTCTGTTTATCGACCGCTTCAACAGTTCGATAAAGCCCCTGCGGTTTTCCTGCACGCAGTTTTTCACGGTCGGACTTTTGAGCCTTCTTGTTGCGCTCTTCACCGAGACGGTCACGGCCGACGCGGTGCAGAGTGCGTTGGTCCCGATTTTGTATGCGGGTCTTATGTCCACCGGGGTGGCGTACACCTTACAAACGATCGGACAGCGCGGAGTACATCCCACCGTTTCGGCGATCATTTTGTCCACCGAGTCGATGTTTGCGGCCATCGGCGGGGCGATCTTATTGCATGAGCGTATGACGGTTGTCGGGTATATCGGTTGTGCGGTGATTTTAGCCGGAGTTATGTTAGCGCAGCTTCCTGCGGCGAAAAAACATTGACTTTTCGTAGGTGTTTTGCTATAATCAAACCGGATACAAAATTACACTTTTTCTCCGGAAAGGATGGTTTTTATGAACCGACTCCACATCGATTTTTCCAAGAAATCCGGAAAAATCAAGCCCATGCACGCGATCAATAATGCGCCGCTTCTCGGTGCGAACGATTCCATGTTTCACTACATGGGCGAGGCCGGCATTCCGTGTGCCCGTCTGCACGACACCGGCGGCGCTTACGGCGGCGGCCGTTTTGTGGATATCCACAACATTTTCCGCCATTTCGACGCCGACCCCGACGACCCCGCTTCCTACGATTTTGCCTTTACGGATTGGCTCCTACAGGCCATCGATCGTCAGGGCACCAAAATCTTTTTCCGTCTCGGAGAAACCATCGAAAACGCTCAGAACATCAAGGCCTACTACATCGAGCCGCCGAAGGACGATTTAAAGTGGGCGCGCATCTGCGAAAAGATCATCGCGCACTACAACGAGGGCTGGGCGAACGGCTTTCATCTGGATATCGAATACTGGGAGCTGTGGAACGAACCGGACAACTATCCGGACATCAAGGACAACTGTATGTGGAAGGGCACGTTCGAGCGCTATCTCGAGCTGTACCGCGTGGCGGCGCCCTATTTGAAGGCGCGCTTTCCGAACGTCAAGATCGGCGGTTTTGCCTCCTGCGGTTTTTACGCGCTGTTCGAAAATAACGCGGTCAAGGCGGCCAACTCCTCCTCACGCACGGGATACTTCATCGAATGCTTCGAAAAGTTTCTGAAATTCGCTTCGGAGAATCATCTGCCGCTCGACTTTTTCTCCTGGCATTCCTATTCCGACGCGGAGAAAAACATGGCTTACGAGAAATATGTTCACGAGTCGCTGGCCAAATACGGTTTTGACAAGACCGAAAGCGTCCTAAACGAATGGAATCCGGGCATCGGACGGCGCGGCACTTTGGAGGATTCCGCGTATGTGGCCGACATGTTCATGCGTATGCAGAACACGACCGTCTCCATGCTCATGTACTACGACGGCCAGGTGCACGGCGACTATCAGGGCTTGTACAATCCGATCACGCACACGCCGTTCAAAACCTACTATGCGTTCAAGGCCTTTAACGAGCTGTACGAATGTGAAACACAGGTCGAATGCACGAGCGATGAGCCGCATATTCGCTGTATGGCGGCGTGCGGAGCGCACAGGGCGGTCATGCTCACCAACGTAAGCGATAAGACATGCGCGGTGACGATTGATATGGATTTCGAGGGTTCGCTTTCGGTTTACGCGCTGAACGAGACGGACGAGCTTGCCTATGTCGGGAAGATTGCATCGGGGGATGTACGGACGCTTGGGGCGTATGAGACGCTGTTGCTGTCGGACAGGTTATCCATTTAAAAAATCGAAAAAAGCGTTTTCGGATATCTGATTTCAAAATTAAAGAAAAAACAGGAGGAAACAAACATGAGCACAGAAAACACGGTTATCGGCTGCACGGGCTTCCATCACGTCGCCTTACACAGCTCGGATTTTGAAAAGTCGTACAAATTCTACACGGAGGGCTTGGGTGCGAAAGAATTTCGCCGTTGGAAGTCGGGGGAGCGCACCATTGCGCTGTTGGACATAGGCGGCGGGGTATGCATCGAGCTGTTTTCGGACGGCAAGGAGCGCACCTGTTTCGAGGAGCAGGCGGGATTATATGTACATTTGGCGCTATCGGTAAAGGACAGTGCGGCGGCCTTTGAGCGTGCGCTTGCCTACGGAGCGACGGAGAAAATGGCACCCAAGAGCATGGTACTTCCGAGCGAACCGCCGCTTCCCGCGACGATATCCTTCGTCTACGGCCCCGACCGCGAAGAAATCGAATTCTTCTGCGTCGGCGGCGGTGAAGCACCGCAGCAATTTTCGCGGTAAAATTCAAATGAAACGATAAAGTTTCGTCCGCGTGTTCTTACTCCGCCGTCCATCTTCAGGACGGACGGCTCAGGCGCGGAAGCCGCGCTGCAATAATCGCGGACATAGCATACAGGAAATCGTTACTTAGTAGACGCGGACTATACCTCGCCGTGTGTCCAATGGCACACACGGCTCAGGCGAACAAGACGTTGAAATTTGCACTTTTCCAACAGCGCCTTCTGATGAGGGAGCCGCGCCGCAATATTCGCGAATATAGTTTACATAAAATTGTTACTCGGTGGACGCGGATTATACTCCGCCGTTCGCCCAATGGGGCTTACAAGCACGCAGAAAACTCGGATACGAAGAAACTGCGTTTTTTGCGAATGAAAGGAACCTGTTATTATGTTTTTGACTTACTATGGCACTGCCGCGGCCGAAGGCTTTCCCGGCATTTTCTGCGAATGCCAAGCCTGCAAACGCGCCCGTCTTTTGGGCGGTCGAAACCTGCGCAGCCGCTCGCAGGCGTTGGTGGACGGTGAGCTGCTCATCGATTTTCCCGCCGACACGCTGTACCATGTTTATGCGTTCGGACTTCCGTTACATAAGATCCGAAACGTGCTCATCACCCATCGGCACCCCGACCATTTGTATCCGACCGATTTCACGCAGCGTCGCAACGGCTACGCCGCGCTCGACGAAGAGTTTCCGCTTCATATTTACGGCTCTCAGCCGTCGATCGATCTTGTTTCTTCCACGCTCCAGCGTGCCGGCTGTGCCACGCAGCCACGTTGGGAGCTACACGAGCTTGCGCCGTTCGAGCCGTGTGTGATCGGTTCGCATACCGTAACGCCTCTCAAGGCTAATCACGATTTTACGACCTATCCGTATCTGTACGATATTTCAAACGGAGACAAGCGTCTGCTGTACGGCAACGACACGGGTCTGTTTTTGGAGGAGACGTGGGACTATCTGGAAAAGACACGTCCGTATTATGCGCTGGTTTCGCTCGACTGCACGGCAGGGAACATCGAAGTTGGCTACGACTGCCACATGAATCTGCGTCAGAACGCCGAGGTCAAGGCAAGACTTATCGACATGGGTTGTGCGGATGAAAAGACCGTGTTTGTCTGTCACCATTTTACGCACAACTGCGGAACGGTGTACGACGATATGGTTCCGCTTGCCGCCGAGAAGGGATTCCTTGTTTCCTACGACGGAATGACGGTTGAGGTTTAAAAAAAGAAACCGCTCGGGCGATTTCTTTCATGAGAGTTTATGAAACAGGGCAGTAGTGATTTTTTCTACTGCCCTGTCTGTATTTGCGTTTGGCTTAAAATCCGTTATCTCTTGGAAAGCACGTCGTTTTCGTACTTCTTGATCTCCTCGAACCAGCTCTTGTCACCGGCCACACCGCATCTTTCGCAGTATTCCGCCCAAACATCGCCGAACGGGAGCGTCTTGACCTCCTCCTGGAGCATCATTAACTCGGTCAGCTTGTTTTCATCCTGCAAAGCCTTGAGTTCGGCGTTCGGCGAAAGCATTGCGTACAACAGCGCCTTCTGCCAGCTGCGAAGTCCCACGGCCCAGGCGGAAATACGGTTGATGCTGGCGTCGAAATAGTCGAGTGCCATGTAAACGCGGTCAAGCGCGTCGTTGCGAACAATCTCCTTGGCGATCTCGCGCGTTTCGTCGTCGAACAGAAGCACATGGTCGCTGTCCCAACGAACACCGCGCGTGATATGGAGCGCGATTTCCGGGAAGAAGCACAGAAGCGCCGGGATCTTATCCGAAACCACCTCGGTCGGGTGATAGTGACCGTTGTCCATGAGCGGCAGGCATTTATCCTTGTGCTCGGCGGCGAAACTGAGCGTAAATTCGGCACTGCCGGCAGTGAAGGATTCCACGCCGATACCGAACACCTTGGATTCCACGCAGGGCTTGACAAGGTTGAAGTCATACGGCTCGGACAGAATCTCCTCGATGGACTGCTTGTAGCGCATTCTC